>NCCR01000070.1 GCA_002279765.1 Verrucomicrobia bacterium 12-59-8
CCCCCGCGCCCGCCTCACCCACCGCCGCAAACTCGCCATCTTCACCCGCCGCCGCGCCCTCACCTCGCCTGCGCGGGCCTTTTTGGAAGAAGAAATGGCCATGATCTGAAAAAGGAAAGAGTGATGGTTGAAACTGGTAGCCACAGCCAAACCGCCACGGCATCCCACACTCCTTGGGTCCGTTTTTTCAAATTCAACCCCTTTGTTCAAATAACATCAGAGCCGCAGGCAACGAAGCGTAAAGGAGTCAGGAAAAAAGTCTTCCCTGTCCCATTCCCATTGCCCCCACCAATCAGGAGAACCACTAATACACATTAATCAGACACTCATTATCTGAGTCCGGCATTAGTGTTTCATTAGTGACCATTAGTGGTTAACTTTTTCAGTGCCACGGCGCATGCACCCGCGCCGGAACGATGCACTCCCTATCGCAGATTGACTGCGCCGCCATCGATGGGATAGGAACTGCCTGTGACGAAGGAAGCTTCGTCACTGCACAGATACAACGCCAGCGCCGCAATCTCCTCCGGCTTCGCCATGCGCCCAATCGGCTGCGCCTCGCTCAGCTTCTGAAACATCTCGGCCTCTTGGCCAGGATACGTCTTCGCCAGATACCCATCCACAAACGGCGTATGCACCCGCGCCGGAGCGATGCAATTGCACCGGATCCCCTGCTTGATAAAATCCTTCGCAATCGAGTACGTCATCATCAAAACCGCGCCCTTCGTCATCGAATACGCAAACCGATCCGCCAGCCCCATCTGCGCCGCAATCGAGCACATATTGAGAATCACCCCCTTGTTCACGGTCGTCATGTGCGCCAGCGCCGCCTGCGCACACGCATGCACCCCCTTGATGTTCACCCGGTGCAGCCGGTCCATGTCCTCCTCCGCCGTCGTCAACGCCGTGCCGATATGCGCGATGCCCGCGTTGTTCACCAGCACGTCGATCTTCCCATGCGTCTTCGCCACATCATCAAAAATCGCCTTCACCTCCGCATAATTCCCCACATCACAAGCCGATCCCCGCGCACTGCCACCCGCAGCCAAGATCTGATCCACCGTCACCTGCGCCGCCTCCTGCTTCAAATCCAGCACCTCCACATGCGCCCCCTGCTTGGCAAAAAGAATAGCAATGGCCTGGCCGATGCCCGATCCGGCTCCGGTGATGATAACGGTTTTGTTGGCGAGTGAGAACATGAGCGAAAGAGAACAGCGGTTAATGCCCCTTTTTTACGGACGTTCCACTTTTTCAGCCAGCCAATTTGAAATTCCCCAGCAGGAATACGGCAAACCACCCTCTCAGCGCCATGCAGGTGTAGAGACGCTACCAGCGCTGCTTTTTAACCGCAGAGACACGATGGACACAGAGATTTCCAATCAAGATCAGTCTCAGACCTCTGCGTTCATCGTGCCTCTGTGGTGAATTTCAGTGCGGCGAAGCATGTCGGAAGAGGATTTCAGTTTGGGAATACGCTTCCCCTTTTGCGTCCCTTTGCGGCCAGCCAAGCTTTGAAGCACCGCCCAAAGCAGTCTGAATCTTGGCCGAAAAATGGGAAAGAAATAAAAAATCAGAGTTCAGTTTCCGGCTTTTTCTCCTTCTTTCGGCCAACCATTCCGGCTCCCCTTTTTTCTACTTCTTTCCTTTTTTTCGGCCAGCCAATTCCGGAGCCACCGGCAGAAACTCCGCAAACCGGCTCTCAAACCGCTTCGAAATCACACACTGAATCTCCGCCCGGCCCGTTTCATAGTCCTCACTCAGCATCTTCCCCTCCTGATGGATCAGCGCCACCAGGTCCATCCGATCCAGCGGCAGGCTCAGCGTCAGCCGCACCACCCGGTCGATCAAGAAATCATGCAGACGGTGCAGCAGATCCTCCATCCCCTGCCCCGTCTTCACCGAAATCGTCACCGCCTCCGGAAACTCCCTCCGCAGCTCCATCAATCGCGGATCATCGATCAAATCCACCTTGTTCAGTACCAGCAGCACTTTCTTCTCTCCCGCACCCAGCTCCGCCAGCACCTTCGACGTCGTCTGGTAAAACTCCACCGCCTGCAGCGAACTCGCGTCGATCACGTGAATCAAAAAGTCCGCCTGGATCGCCTCCTCCAAGGTCGCACGAAACGACTGCACCAGATCATGCGGCAGATTGCGAATGAACCCCACCGTATCCGTCACCAGCAGCGGCTGACCATCCGGCAGTTCCATCCGCCGCGTCGTCGTGTCCAGCGTCGCAAACAGCTTGTCCTCCACATAGGCATCCGCCGCCGTCAGCTTGTTCAGCAGCGACGACTTCCCAGCATTCGTGTAACCCACAATCGCCGCATGCGGCACCGGCGTGCGCAGGCGATCCTTGCGCATCGTCTCCCGCTGCTTCTTCACCTCCTCCAGGTCAGCCTTCAGCTTGTCCAGCCGCTTGCTCGCCAGCCGACGGTCCACTTCAAGCTGCGTTTCACCTTCACCACGCGCCGCACCCGCCCCGCCCACACCACCACCCGCACCACCGCCCTGACGGTCCAAGTGCGCCCACATCCGCGTCAGCCGTGGAATCGAATACTCCATCTTCGCCAGCTCCACCTGCAGCCGCGCCTCCCGCGTCTTCGCCCGCATGTTGAAAATATCCAAAATCACCTCATGCCGGTCGATCACACAAATGTCCCCCTCGCTCTCCCACGCACGCTGCTGCCCCGGACTCAGCTCATTGTCCCACACAATCACATCCGCCCCCAGCTCCTTCGCCTGCTTCATCAGCTCCGCCGACTTCCCGCTGCCAATCAGGTAGCGCGCCGTGTGCTCCCGCGCAAAAACCAGCTCCTTGCCAATAATGTGGATGCCCAGCGTCCCCACCAGCTCAGCCAGCTCCTCCAGCAAATCAGTCGCTTCCTGCTTCTGCCGCCGGTCAAAGTACGCACCGACTAGAAAGGCGCTCTCCACAGCATTGGGTTTTTCTCGGATGTCAAACATGGGGAGGCGAGTATGGAGCGCTGCGGCGGCATTGCCAAGCTGCGTATTCCATGCCATGAACACCCACATGACACGCCGCCTCCTCCTGATCAGCCTCTGCCTCGGTCTCGCCGCCTGCGATTCCTCAGACACCGCCCCCCTGCCGCTGAATCTCTATGAATGCGACGCCGGCGAAACCGCGCTCCGCCACCTCATCTCCAGCCTGCCCGACATCAATCCCGGCGTCCCCAAAAGCTACTCCATCGTCCTCGGCGAGATCAACCGCGACGGCATGACTCCCGCCACTGACCCCTTCACCAACCGCTTCGCCGACTTAAAGCTCAAATTCATCAACGCCCAAAACCTGAAGGACATCGACCCCGACCACACCATTGCAGATTCCGACACAAGACTCGCCGCTTTTGTCCTCCAGCTGCGCAGCCTCAAGCCCACCAGCGCGACCACCTGGGACGCCGAAGTCGGCTGGAGCTATAAAAAGGAATTCGCGCGCATGAGACTGCACCTCGAAGTCAAAGATGGAAAAACCAGCGTGGTGAGCGCCGAAAAGGTCGAGGGCTCGTGATCAGGAGCGCCGACGGTTAGTGCAGACCACCACTGTCATCCACATTGTCCACGTCCATCTGACGCACCCGCCTGCGATCGCGCTCACTTTGAACGGCATTGCGCAGCTTTTCACGCACCGCCTCAACACCAGGAATGGCGCGCATAGCGACGGTGGGCGTCGTGGCGTCAGAGGTGATCAGCGTCAAATTGCCAAGCCCTACCATTCGTAGCAGCAATGGCTGCTCCATGGTGTAATCGCGCACGCGAAAGAGCTCCAGTTCATCGACCTTTTTATTGAGAATCCCGGCACGAATGCGCAAGCGTTGGCTGGTCAGCTCATAAGTCGTGCATTTCGTCACCCACCAGCGGATGAGCCACAGAAACATCGGAATGAAAAGCGCCAGATAGCCAAGCATCCCAATGCCCGCAGTTACCAAACCAAACACAGTGGCGGCAAAGCCAATGCCTCCGGCAAGCAAGATGCAGAAGAAGTAATACCAGAAGTGAACCCACTGGGAGGTGTGACCGGACCAGAGGGTGGTTTCCGCTACGGCGGAAGGAATGGAAGCGTCGTCGGTGGGCATGATGTGCGAGGGTGTGTGAGTTTTGGATGCGGTTGGAAAATCAGAGCATCGATTTGATCTCATCGAGCGCCTGCTTGGTGCGTTTGATGCCTTCGATTTCGGTGTGCTTGTCGCCTTCGTATTCGATGCCGATGTAGCCGTTGTAACCGGCCTTGACGACGATGTTGATGAGACGTTCAAAATCGAGGGTCATTTCGCGACCTTCACGGCGATCTTCGGTATAGAACTTGCCCGCGCCCGTGTCCCAGTCATAGGCCTTGGCGCTCATGCCTTTCTTCACCCAGGGCATGAACTCACGCAGGCCCTTGTAGGGGTTGTAGAGTTCGCCTTTGACGCGGTCGGTGTAAAAATTGCCGAAGTCGGGCAGGATGCCGACGCGGGCGTGATCCGCCGCTTTCATGACCCCGGTGAGCCAGAGACCGTTGCTGGAGAGTCCGCCATGATTTTCGACGACGACGAAGAGTCCGCGTTTGTCTCCTTCAACACACAAACGATGGAGACCGTCCGCCGCGAGTTTCATCTGTTCGTCCGCGCTCAGCTTCGGATCGCTGGCGGCATTCACGCGAATGCTGTGGCAGCCGAGCGTGGCGGCGGCGTCGAGCCACTTGAGGTGGTTTTCGATGGTCTTCGCGCGCTTGGCTTCATCGGGGTCGCCGAGATTGCCTTCGCGGTCGCACATGATGAGCAGACCTTTCACGCCTTCGCCTTCCTGGCGCTGTTTCATTTCGCCGAGGTAGGCGGCATCCGTGGCCTTGTCGAAAAACATCTGGTTCACATACTCGACGCCGTCGATGCCCAGGCTGCGGGCGATCTTGCAGAAATCGAGATGTTCATGACGCTCCGCACTGCCTTTACCGAAAATGCCTTTGTTTAAAGACCACTCTGCCAGCGAGATTTTGAACGGCGGCTCCTTGTCGGCGGCAATGACCGGACGGGAACCCGCAGCGGCAACGGCGGCGGTGAAGAGTTGCAGAAAGTGGCGGCGGGAGGAAATGCGGGAAGTCATGGGCGGATGGTCCGCAATATGACGTGTGGTGCCGCCAAAGCTCCAGAAGAATTTTCGCCCCGGCTTTGTAACAAAGTTACGCCGCCTTGCGTTCGACACGCTTGCGCAGCATGGCAGCGCGCTCGCCTTTGACGACGCCTTCGTTGATGGTGACGCCACGGACGTCCATCCGGCTGGGCACATCGTACATGACATCCAACATGATGCGCTCAAAGATGCTGCGCAGGCCGCGTGCCCCGGTGCCGCGTGTCACGGCCTCCTTGGACATGGCCAGCATGGCATCGCGCGTGATGGAAAGCTCCACGCCGTCCATGTTCATCAGCTTGGCGTACTGTTTGATCAGAGCGTTTTTCGGCTCGGTCAGCACCCGCATGAGCTCCTGCTCGGTCAGCGACTCCAGCGAACAGACCACCGGCAGACGGCCGATGAACTCCGGAATCAGGCCAAATGAGAGCAGATCTTCGGGCTCGACTTCCATCCTGGATTTGCCCGCCTCGGGTTTCGCGGCGTGTGAATTGACAAAGCCCATCGTCTTGCCGCCACGGCGACGTTCCATCATCTTGTCGAGGCCGACAAAGGCCCCGCCGCAGATGAACAGAATGTTTTCCGTGTTCACCTGGATGTACTCCTGCTGGGGATGCTTGCGTCCGCCCTGCGGCGGCACGTTGCACACGGTGCCTTCGATGATTTTCAGCAGTGCCTGCTGCACGCCTTCGCCAGACACATCGCGCGTGATGCTCACATTCTCGGTTTTGCGGCCGATCTTGTCGATCTCGTCGATGTACACGATGCCCATCTCGGCGCGCGTGACATCATAATCAGCCGCCTGCAACAGCCGCAGGACGATGTTTTCGACATCTTCGCCGACGTAGCCAGCTTCCGTCAGCGTCGTGGCATCCGCGATGCTGAACGGCACGTTGAGAATGCGGGCGAGCGTTTTGGCGAGCAGGGTCTTGCCGCAGCCGGTGGGGCCCATGAGGAGGACATTGCTCTTTTCGATCTCCACGTCATTCGGGTCGGGCAAAGCCGTCGTCACTTTGCGGGGGGTGCCGCTGCTGGCGCGCGCGGCCTGCTGCTGGGTGTGCAGGATGCGCTTGTAGTGATTGTGCACCGCGACGCTGAGCACCTTCTTGGCCTGCGGCTGACCGATCACATGCTGGTCCAGCAGGGCGGCGATGTCTGCCGGACGTGGCACCAGGAGGGATGGCCCGCCTTCGGATGTCGCACGGAAGCGGGATGCACGTCAAGGTGCCGCTTCAAGAGAACGCAAAACAACCTGACCTTTGTCATTCCGCCCATACAATGCGTTGAGTTTTATGCCAGCAGGAGTCCGCGCGGTCAAAATGCAGTCCCGCGAGGCCAGAGCCAGAGGCCAATCTCTCGGAGCCGAACCCTTTGGATCGTGGATTTCCCACTTCTGCCCCTCCCTGCGCTGCGTCTGCTGCCAGGAAACCGTGCCCAGCCCCTGAATCACCGCTCCGGGAGGTACCTCGATCGGGTCCATCAGCCAGGCCTGGGGGACAAGATCGCGCAACGCCTCAAAGTGCTGCTGGCGCAGCTCCTGGCTCCAAAAGGGGCGCAAGGCTGGCAAATGCAGAAGAGCTTGCTCCAGCGGTGCTAGCGCCAGCGTGGCCCCCCCCCCAGCGAGTTGCAGTAGCATCTGATCCGGCGCATGAACGAACGACAGACTTAGATCTTCGCCTGCTTGAGGTGCAGGAGCCAGCGCGAGCCAGTGGGTCAAAAAACCGCCCAAGGCCCCTGCTATACGACTTTTCGTGACGCGTGACTGCAAGACCTCACGCGCCGCCAGCCAGCGCATGACGCGGTAGCCGGCAGACTCGACAGCTTCGAGCTGCGTTCGAGTAAGTGGTGCCATCAAGTCCGGTTTCATGTGCAAGCTGTCCTAAATGCAGAGTGTCTTCCGTCAAAACGAGAGATTGCGATAAAAGGACGTTTATGGTAATTATAGTGCTGTGTTACTCCTCCCCCCTTACCTCCTCAGAAAGCAAGCCCACCCGAAGAACTCGATGGTGTCCGGCTTTTCATTGGTGGAAATGCTGAGCGTCATCTGTCTGGTCGGTATTTTCAGCAGCGTGGCACTTGGGTGGTATGGTGGTAACAACCGGGCGGCGATCGAGCGCGTGATCAACCAGCGCAACGCCCAGGAAATCGTTTCCCTTGGAGTCTATGCCACGCTGGGCGGCGCGGATTTTGTCGTGCCAGGCGATAAACAAGCCACAGCCGTCAATCTAATCGTCGGGGTCGTCGGCCAGCAAGGTGTATGGAAGGATCGACTTTTCCGTCTCGCCAACCTGACTCCTGGTGACCTGCCCGGTGTGATGCCATTTGTGAAATTCGACGATGGCCTGCTGCTCTATGCCCCTGAGGGCCAGCAACCCTGAGCCGCTGACTCAATCGGCTTTCACTTCCAGATTCAAAGTGGCAGGCAGCTTCGATGCCTCTGTGGCATTGCCCGCCGCCGGTTCATCCGGAAAAATCACCACGATCTCGCGGATGCCGCCCTGCTCGTAGGCTTTCTGCTCCTTGAGCAACCAGTGCTGCACAAATTTGGCCACCGAGAGCCGGCTGGCTTCGCGCACATGCTTGATTTTGCCTGGCACGGCCGCCCGGCGTTCCAGAGTTGACGTCAGTCCTTTCTCCAGTGCGGCCATGTTCTCCGCCGCATTGAACCGCAGCCAGCCCGACTCGGATTTCTTCTCCATCGTCTCCGAACGCACCGCCGGTGGCAGCGAAGGCCGGATGGCGGGTGCGACCACCACACACCGCCCGTTTTGGACCGTGAGCTTCCAATCGTCCGACAACTTCAGATGGTAGCGATAGACCACCATCGCGCGGATTTCCGCCACGGAGGTGCCGAGGTAAATGGCGTCATTGAACAGCGTTTTCGTGTCAAACTTCGTCACCGTCTCCTCGGTGTCCAGCGTGGCCAGTTCCAATATATCGCCCTGGGTCGAGGCAATGCGCTTCACATTTTCGCGGAAGCTCTCGGTGATGGTCTGCTTTTGAAAATGCTCCGCCAGCCACTTCATGCCAAAACCGGCGTCCACCACCTTCCACACCATGACACCGCCAATGATTACCACCGCCAGAAGCGACAGCGACAGCATCGCGAAACATCCTGGCCCGCGACGCGGGGCAGGTGCTGAAGCAGGATATGGGTCAGACATGCAAGGAAAAGTGAGTCAACGACCTGTGAACATGCCGTCTGCGGCCTGCCCTGCCAATTACGAATCTGGTAAAAAGCTCACCTTGACGATCTCCCGCCGCGCCTGCGAGACTGCACGAGTATGAAGTTTTCACTCCTCACGCACATCGTACTGCTGGCCTGTCTGGCAGTATTCACCACTGCTCACGCTCAGCAGCCTGCCGATCAGAAAATGAGCGAGGAGGATAAAAAGCTGCTGGATGAAATGGAAAAGGTCGGCTGGGTGCGTGAGGGAGCAGGAGACCTCGGTGGTGTCGCCAAAATCGACATCCCGAAAGGCTATCGCTTCACCCACGGCAGCGGCACCAGCCGAGTTCTGGAAATGTTTGGCAATCTGCCCCAGTCCTCCGCCTCCGGCATGCTCACGACCGAGGGCTTCGGCCCATGGATCATCTTCGGCTATGATGACTCCGGCCATGTGAAGGATGATGAGAAAAACGACATCAACGCGGACGAGTTGCTCAAGATCCGCCGCGAGGGACTGGCGGAATCCAATGAAGTGCGCAAGGAACGCGGCATCCCTGAGCTTGCCATTCTTGGCTGGGCCATGCCGCCGCGATTCAACGACAGCACCAAGACCCTTGAATGGGCCGTGAGAATCCAAAGCTTGGATGGGAAGGGCGGCGAGTCCGTCAACTATGAGACGCGACTGCTGGGCCGCACGGGGTCCATGAAGGTCCAACTTGTGTGTGAGCCGGAGGAGTTCCAGTCACTGCTGACCGAATTTCAGCGGGTCATGGGCGGCTTCTCCTATGTCGAAGGCCAGCGCTATGCCGAGTTCCGCGAGGGAGACAAGGTCGCCAAATACGGCCTCACCGCTCTCATCGCTGGCACGGGTGCCTTTGCCGCAGCCAAGATGGGATTGTTCGGCAAGCTCGGACTGTTGTTCGCCAAACTGGGCAAGGGAGCGATCCTGCTGGCTGTGGGTGCGCTGGCCGCCGTGAAAAAGCTCTTTGGCAATCTCTTCGGTACACGCCAGCCGCCGAGCGAATAGAGCATGACCGACGGCCAGACGCTTCTCGCAGTCTTCGTGCTGCTTTATCTCATCGAGTGCCTGCGCCTCGTTCCCTCCACCGCGTGGATGGCTGCAGGCATGGGCAAATCGGGCTGGAGCACACTACGGCCGTGGGTGCGGCTGCAAATCGGCAGCGGCTCGCCGCTGCTGCTCTCGCCACTGCCGCCCATGCAGGCACACGCTCTGGCACTGTCATGGGTGTTTGCGCCTGATCATGATTCGCTGTGCGTACGATTGACTGACGGCATGAGCGTGAACATCGCCTGGGACGAGCTGGCTCCGCGTGCCGAGGAAACCACCCTGCATCTCGATGCCGTCACTCGTGTGCGCCTGCCCTCCAAAACGCTGGCTGTAGTGTGGCAGCAGCGGCTCACCGAATGGCGTGGCCTGACGCCCGACCAGCGCCGCAGCGCCTTTCTGAAACACGCCCGCACGACGCTCGACACGCAGTCCGCTGGCAAGGCCGCCACGGAAAAGGCGCAGAGCACCCGAGCACTGCGCCTGTGTGCCACGGTCCATTTCATGTGGTGCTTCGGCATCCTGAGCGTTTTGTATCACCGCTTTGGCGACAGCCTGGCCGTGCTCGCGGCCGCTGGCGTACTGCTGTTGCTGCAATTCATCCAGGCCTGGTTGTTTCTGCGCAGCACCCGGAAAAGCACCGACATCATTCCCCACCGCCGCTGGCGTGCGCTCGGGATCGCTTTCCTGCCGCAACTGGCGATGCGTGCGTTTGACGTGGTGAATCTAACCACCGATGCCGAACCGCCGCATCCGCTCGCCTGGCGTGGCCTGCTGGATGAGAAGCGCTGGCTGGAGCATGCACAGCAGTTTTGGCGGGAGACACGCTACGTTCCAGGCTGGTCTCAGAACGAATCGCTCCCGCTCGAAGCCGAAGCACTGCAAAAATTCTTCCAGCATGAGGGCATCGCAGAAGTCGATTACGATCCGCCCATAGTGGCAAAACTACCCACATGCCCGCGCTGTGGTGCCGAATACCAGGGTGGCATCACCACCTGCCCCGACTGCGGTGGCGTGGAACTGCGACAACCGAGCGCGTAAGCTGACTTCACTGGGGAACGTAGCGCAGCATCCACTCGGCCATCTCCGCATAGATCGGAAAATCGGTGATCAACACATTGTCATGATCAGCCTCCGGGATCTCAACCCAGCGTTTTTCGATGCCGGCTGGTAACGCGGCATAGAGACGACGTCCACACTCCATGGGGATGACGTGATCTGAAGTCCCATGTGCGACAAGCACCGGGCATCTGAGTTCGGGAACCCGTGAGATGGAGTTTGCGGCGCTAATTTCCATCTGCGTCTGCCTTTGATAAAACCACCCCGTGAAGCGGCTCCAGATTGAACCAAGCCAGTCCCCCACCCAGCTCGACGTCTGGTAGCGCACCACATGGTCCAAGTTATCGAAGGTCGAAACCAGCACGGCGGCACGCCATGGGGCATCCTTGTCCACCGCTGAGCGGATGCTGACCGCGCCGCCCATGGATATCCCCATGATTCCAGCGGGTTGCGGGTTGAACCCGAACTTCGCCGCCGCTTCACGCAGCACTTGTGCAGGCAGGTGAGCCTCCCGTACACCATAGCAGGCCGTTGTTCCCGGATGATCGCCATGCGCAGGCAGGTCGGGCAGAATGCAGCGAAAGCCCACGGCACAGAAACGCTCTGCGATAAGCAGGTAGTCCTCCTTTCGACCACGGCGGCCATGCACGAGCACCAGAGTGCCAGCCACGCTCCCGGATATTGGCAAGGTGAGGCCTTTCTGAGCAAGCTGCTCACGGATCACTTGCCCGCGTTTTCCCAGCATTCCACGTGGATCTGGCTCACAAACAAGGCAGGGGGTGCCGTCTGCGCAGTTGAACGATTTCAACACGACGCCGTGTGCAGCCGGATCGGACAGAAACTCACGGTGATAATCCTGCAATGGCCTGCGCGGCGGATGAGCCAGCTGATCCGCCGCCAGCCAGCCTGCCAGCGGTGGCACCAGCAGAAACACAGCCCCAAGCATGACACGTTTTCTTTTCACGCGGCGATGATGCGCGGGATTGTGCCTCATGCCAATCCGGTTATGGTCGGGACTGCAGATCATGAAATATTCCGTGCTTCTTCGATTCATTGCCATCGTACTGCCCGCTCTGCTGGCCAGTTGCGCTAAGCCCGCCTATCAGGTGCGAGGTTATGCCTCCTACATCGCGGAACAGTATGCGGGGCGTTACACCAGTTCGGGAGCCATTTATCAGCCCCTCGGCTGGACCGCCGCGCACAATAGCCTGCCCTTCGGCACCGTGGTCAAGGTGAAGAACAACTACAACGGGCGCACGGTCAATGTGACGGTGAATGACCGCTTCCCGTACTATCAGAACCGCATCATCAATCTCTCCCGCGCTGCAGCTCAGGAACTTCAGATTCCCTATCACCAGCTAGGCGATGTCACGGTGACAGCCAAGACCGTAGCTGGCAGCACTGCTCCGGCCGCCAATTACAACACCCCAAGTCCGAACGTTTACAGCGCCCCACCACCGGCAAATTACCCGGCTCCGGCCAGCTACAAAGCACCATCACCGGCAAATTACGCACCCGCGCCGAAAACTCCGAGTTACTACAAGCCCAGTGCGGTTCCACCCGCAGGATACGGCACCAGCGCACCGCCTGCGGGCATACCGCCACCGCCGCCCGGTTATCGTTAACCGGCTTTCGGGTCCTTCACGTTCGAGCTACGCTCGATCCAGTCATAGAGCATCGGCAGCAGCAGGAGCGTGAGCAATGTGGAACTGATGATGCCGCCAATGACGACAGTGGCAAGCGGACGCTGAACTTCCGCTCCCGCGCCATGGGCGAGGGCCATAGGAACGAATCCGAGCGCAGCCACGAGGGCGGTCATCATGACTGGTCGCAACCGAGTGGCGACGCCGTTAAGCACGGCATCACGCACGCTCATGCCCTCCTCACGCAGTTCGTTGAAGTAGTTGACCAGCACGAGTCCATTGAGCACAGCCACACCGCTGAGTGCGATGAAACCGACTGCTGCGGTGATGCTGAAGGGCATGCCACGCAGCTCAAGGGCAATGATACCGCCAGTCAACGCGAGCGGGATGCCCGTGGCGACGAGCAAAGTCTGACGGATGCTGCCGAAGGCGAAGAAGATGAGCATCAAGATCAACGCGAGGGCGGTGGGAACGACGATGAGGAGACGGGCGCGTGCCTCCTGGAGATTTTTAAAAGTGCCGCCGAACTCGAAGCTGTAGCCTTCGGGCAGCTTCACCTCCTGCTTGATGCGCTTGCTGGCCTCGTTGACGAAGCTTTCCATGTCGCGACCCGTGACGCTGATGAGCAAGGCAGCGCGACGCTGGGTGCGATTGTGGCGGATGGGTTCGACGGTTGTTTCGGTGCGAATGTCCACCGCATCGCCAAGGGTGAGCATGCCGAAGTCGCCGACACGCAGCGGCAGGCCTTTGATCATGTCCTCCTTGGAACGTTCCGCCTCAGGCAGACGAACGACGATGTCGCGCTTGCGGATGCCCTCCACGACCTGACCGACGACTTCACCGCCGAGGCCGGCGGAGACGGCGCGGTTCACCTCGGCGAGGGGGATGTCGTATTTGGTGAGAATGTCACGTTTCACCTGGAGAATGACGGTGCTGGGGCGACCATCGGTTTCGAGTTCGGCCTCGCCGCCTGGCGTGGTTTCGAGGATGCCCTTGATCTGCGTGGCGAGCCGGTCGAGCACATCGAAGTCGATGCCATAAATACGCAGGGTGAGTTCCGCCTTGGAGCCTTCCATCATCTCGTTGAAGCGGGTTTCGATGGGCTGGCCGAACTTGAAGTTCTGATCGGGATAGACTTTGTTCACCTCGACATCGATGGCTTGCCTGAGGTCTTCTTTGGTTTGGGGAAGGCCCGGGCCCTTCGGCCATTCCGCGACCGGCTTGTAAAACACGTACATGTCCGTCTCGTTGGGCGGCATGGGATCAGTGGCGACTTCGCTGGTGCCGATACGGGAGTAGAAGCGGGTGATCTGGGGGAATTTTTCGCGCAGGAATTTTCCGATGGCGAGATCCTGGCTGAGAGATTCATTGAGGTTCATGCCGACCTCGCGGTAGGCCATCAAGGAGATGGCGCCTTCATCGAGCTTGGGCACAAATTCCGCGCCAAGGGTGCTGAACCGCCAGCCGCAGAAGGCAAAGAAACCCACGGCGGCAAGCACCACCAGCCAGCGCAGTCTGATGGCGGCACGCAGCATGGGCTGAAAGACGCGATTGAGACCCGCGATGATCCAGTTTTCCTTCTCGGCGATGTTGCCGCCCAGGAAAAACGAGCACATCGCGGGCATGAGTGTGAGCGCGAGCAGCAGGGCCCCGGCGAGCGCGAAGATGACGGTCACGGCCATGGGGCGGAACATTTTCCCCTCGACGCCGGTGAGCGTAAGAATGGGCAGATAAACAATGGTGATGATGAGCACCCCAAAGAACATCGGGCTGGCCATCTGCTTGCTTGCAGCGAGCACTTCACGTGAGCGCTCCTCGCTGGTCAGCACACGACCAAGGTGGTGTTGTTTGATGCCGAGCCTGCGGATGATGTTTTCGACCATGACGACGGCACCATCAATGATGAGGCCAAAATCGACGGCGCCGAGGCTCATCAAATTGCCTGACCAGCCGCCCTGGACCATGCCGCAAATGGCAAAGAGGAAGGAGAGTGGAATGGCGAGGGCGACGATGAGGGCGGCGCGCCAGTTGCCGAGGAGGACGAGGAGGAGGACGATCACGAGAACGGCACCTTCGACGAGATTTTTTTCCACGGTGCCGACGGTGGCCTCGACGAGATCGGAACGCTCATAGACGATGGTCAGATCCATGCCGGGGGGAAGCTTGTCGCGCAATTCTTCGAGGCGAGGCGCGACGCGGTGGCAGACGATACGGGCATTTTGCCCCATAAGCATCATGACAGTGCCGAGGACGACTTCTTCGCCGTCCATGGTGGCGGCACCGCCGCGAAAGCCGGAGCCCCATTGGACATGGGCGACGTCCTGCACGCGCAAGGGTGCGACGGCAGCGCCGAACTTGATGGGAAGCTTGGCGATCTCCTCCGCCGTGCTGACGCGGCCGACACTGCGGACGGTGAGCTGTGCGCCGTCGCGGCTGATGACGCCACCGCCTGAGTTTTCGACGTTGCCACGGATGATGTCTGCCAGTTCGCCGAAGGTCATGTTGGCGGCCTTCAATTTATCGAGCATGGGTTCGACGGTGACCTGACGCTGGTGGCCACCGTTGCTGTTGATCTCGGCGACGCCCTGCACGACGCGGAGGTGGGGTTTCACGACGTATTCGTGCGTTTCCCAGAGGCGCATGAGGCCTTCGCGTTCATCGGCGGGCTTCTCTTTGGCCCCTTTTTTCCAGTGGAGAGTGTAGTAGAAGATTTCACCTAGCCCAGTGCTGATAGGGGCGAGGCTGAGTGAGCTGCCTGGTGGCAGATCGCGCATCACTGCGGTGAGACGCTCGGTAACGAGCTGTCGTGCACGGAAAATGTCCGAACCGTCTTCAAATTGGATCGTGACCTGGCTGAGGCCAAACTTCGTGAGCGAACGCGAATCGAGCACCCCAGGCATCCCGGAGAGCGCCATTTCGATGGGGCGAGTGACGGCGCGTTCAGACTCCTCAGGTGCCAGAGCTGGTACAGCCACGTTTACCTGCACCTGTGGGCCGGTGAGATCCGGCACCGCATCGATGGGCAGGACCATGAGTGATAGCAGGCCGGCAGCGAGCAGGCCGAAGGCCCCCAGCAGCACGAGGGCACGCTGACGAACAGAGAATTCGAGAATGAAATTGAGCATGGTCGCAAAAGATAAGGTTCAAAATGCGACGAGGCCTACTGCGCCAGAGAGCTGCCCGTGAGCTGCTCAAGCTGCAGACGTGCGTCCACAGCCCCCAACTGTGAGGTGAGCACCGCCTTGACGGAGGCGATGTACTGGCGTTGCAGCTCCGTGTACGTTGCCAGGGGCAAAGCTCCCAGACGATAGTGCTCATCGGCCTCTGCAGCCGCCTTGCGAAAGCTATCCAAAGTATTGGTCGGCCATTTGGCAAGCTCCTCGGTGTGGATGCGGTAATGAGCGGCCTGAGCGGCTACGTCGCGCTCTAGCTGGCGCATCTGTGCGGTGAGCATGACCTCTGCCTGAATCTCCCTGGCCTTCGCGGTGTCGATGGCCCCCTTGTTGCGGTTCCACAATGGCAGCGGAATGGAAACACCGATGCCGACCTGGGTTTCCCGTGTCAAGGTCGTCTGGTTCTGCATGTAAGGCTGCAGAGTGATGGATGGCCAGCGCTCGTTTTTGGCCAGATCCACATGGTAGCCCTGCTGCTCCACATCAATGAAGCGGGCGCGCAACGCGAAGTTATTGCGGCGTGCCTCGGCGAGCAGAAACTCGAGAGGCGGCGGTGGATTGAGCACGAGATCTTCCATGCGCAGTTCCAGCGGATGCTCGGCCCTCTCACCGAGAAGTTGGTTCAACTCAAAACGTGCGGCGGCAAGTTCGTTGCGCGCGAGTGTGGCTTCTGCACCAAGAGTGAGCGCATTGGCCTGGACGATGCGAGCTTCCAAACGCGGTGCAGCGCCGGCGGGATCACGCTGCAGGAGCACTGAAGCGAGGGACTGGAAGCGTTTTGCCACTTCATCGGCGGCTCGTGTCTGTTCCTGGGCAGCCAGCAGCTTCCAGGAAATGGTGCGCACCCGCCCGGCAAGCGCCGAACGAAACTGGTCGAATCCGAGCCGGGCCAGCTCAATGTCCTTTTGTGCAATGGCCTTGCGCAGGGAGAGGCGTCCGGGCCACTCGAAGGTTTGCGTGAGCTGCACCGCCCAAGTGGGACCATCGCTAACTTGGTTTGTGGCGAGATCGCGGAGATGCCAGTTGCCGACGCCGACCATCATGTCAGGGTTTTTGATCTCACCCGCCTTGGTTTTGCCGCCTTGGGCGACATCGATTTGAGCCTCGTAATAACGCAGCTCAGGATGTGTGGCGAGGGCCTTGAGCACGAGGGAGTTGACTGAGACGGGCTCCGTTCCGCCGATGGCGGGCAACTGGAGGCAAACAAACAAATAGAGAAAGAGAGAAGAAGGTTTCATGCGCGTAAAAAAAGAGATTGAGGAATGAGTCATGGGCAAAGCGGAATTATCCGCGGCATTTGCCTGCTGTGTCCGCGACTGCGGACCTGGATATTCAAACCATTGCTCTCAACACCGCATGACGGTCCTGCCTGACTTCAGGGCAAGAGCGTGACACCACGAACTCCTCTGCACACGCCCGACTACACCGGCAGCAAAAGACGGTTTTGTGAGGTTGCAGTCCAAGACCAGCAAAGGTGCCGCCATTTTAGCGATGCCTTGCATGGCCGACAGCAACCGCGGGGTGAGTGATGCATCATCAACGGGTTTGAATGCCAGCACATGATCCGAAACAGCGGATGCAGGCGCTACCGCAAAAGCGACCAGCACCCTGCAAAGGGCGTCGTGCTCGTGGCGAGTGAGCTCGGCCGTGGATTTGCCGGCATGAGAGAGAACCACGCTCATGTCCCCCTCATTGGAAACACTCACTTTGACCGCATGACCACCATCGATCAATGCCGCCGCCATGCAAATGGCTGGCGCGATCCCATGAGAAGAAAGCAGCCAGCCAAGCAGCAGCAGCAAATGCACCAGCCTGCTTGAAGGCGTGGAGCGATGGCGAAGTGCGTACATGTCAGGTCGTGATTGTACAGACTAACATACCCGGAGAGAACATTCTAGCATGAAAAATGGGCCTGAATCAGCCGTCTGCTGACTCGGGCTTGTCCGGAGCTTCCGGATTATTTGTCTTTTGCAAAGGCGTGAAGGGCTGCTGTCCCGGGCCTTCGATGAGAACATACTTGCTGTGCAAGCCTTCTTCTCCGGCATCCGATGATGACACAGGCAAAGGGGCGCGCCGTTTCGGCACCGACGGCGTGAGACAAAGCAGCGGGCAGCAGGCCCAGGGCGGCCATGGCAGCAGTCATCACGACCGGTCGCACGCGACTGATGGCCCCCTCGCGCACGGCCTCGGCCATGCGCATGCCTTCTTTGCGCAGTTCACGAATGCGCTCGACCAAGAGCACCCCGTTTTGAACTGATACGCCAAAGAGGGCGATGAAGCCGACCAAGGCGGAGACAGACATCGCCAAACCCGCCAGCGGGAGGGCAAGAATTCCACCCACCGCAGCAAAGGGAACATTGAGCAGGATCAGGGTGGCGAGCTTCGCGGAATCAAAGGCGGTGAAGAGCAGGAAGAAAATCGCGACGAGTGTGATGGGCACGACCAAAGTCAGGCGCTTGACGGCGCGCTGCTGGTTTTCAAAGGCACCGGTCCATTCCAAGCGAAAGCCTTTGGGCAGGATGACCTGGGCATTGACTTTTTGCTGTGCTTCAGCCACCAGGGAACCCAGATCGCGCCCGCGCACCGCGAGTTTCACAGCGGTCAAACGGGCATTTTCTTCGCGATAGATGCGGGCAAAACCCGGCTTTACCTCAACGGAAGCCAGGGCTCCAAGCGTGAGCCGTTCGCCATTGGACCCGGAGACAGGAATGCGGCGGATGCCGTCCAGGCTGGCGACCGAACGCGGGATCATTTTGACCACGAGATCAAAGGTGCGCTCACCTTCGAGCACCTTGGTGGCGACAGACCCGCCCATGGAAGTCTCAATCACGGACTGCACATCCGTCATCGACAATCCAACACGGGAGATGGCGGTCCGATCCACGGCAATCTGCACCTGCGGCTGTCCCATCAGCCGGTCGGTGCCTACATCCGCAGCACCTGGGACGGTGTTGAGAATGTCCACGATCTGATCGGCGATCTGCTGGAGCTTTTCAGGCTCATCGCCGAAGATTTTCACACTCAGCTCGGACTTCACTCCGGAGATGGCTTCGTTGACGTTGTCCTCAATGATCTGGCTAAACTGAAACTGCACGCCGGGCACTTCGATGTTGAGCCTGACCTTCATCGCTTTGACGAGGCCGTCGCGGTCTTTGGCGGTCTTCCATTCTTCACGCGGATAAAGATCCACGGAGGTTTCGCTGACATCGAAGCCATTCACGTCCGTGCCATCGTCCGGCCTGCCATTCTGGGTGATGATGGATTTTGATTCTGGAAAAGAAGAGAGAACGGCGCGCATGCGCCGCATGATCTGCGCTGACTCGGAGGGTGAGATGGTCTGCGGCAGAAAGGAACGGATATACAGGGAACCTTCGTCCAGCTTGGGCAGGAACTCCGTGCCTGTGTGCGAGGAAACAACACCGGCAACCACCAGCATGATCACCCCACTGAAAACGATCGTGCGACCGTGCTTGAGCGCCCAGCCAAGCGACGGGCGGTACATGCGCAGAAGGATGCGCACGAGCCATGATTCATGCTCCCCAAGTCCCTTTTTGAGCGCGTAACTGGCCAACAACGGCACGATGGTCAGAGCCAGAATGGTTCCGGCAATCAGCGCAAACGTCAGCGTAAGCGCCATCGGCTTGAAGATTTTCCCCTCAACGCGCTGCATGGTGTAGAGCGGCAGGAATGCCGTGAGTAGGATGGCTTTGGAAAAGAGGATGGGTCGTCCCATCTGCCCCACGGCCTTGGGCAGGAGTTTGAACAGGGACTCTTTTTTATCCCGCCGCTCATGCATCATGCGCAGCAGGTCCTCGATGACCACCACGGCGGAATCCACAATGATGCCAAAGTCGATGGCACCCATGGAAATAAGATTGGCCGGAATGCCGCGCAGATCCAGCATGAAGAACGCGCCCAGCAACGACAGTGGGACTACGGCGGCCACCACGAGAGCGGAACGAATGTTCCCCAGACCGAGGAACATGATGAGCACAAGCAGCACGAGTCCGATGCCATCCGCCATATTTTTATTCACCGTGTGGAGGGTGCGGTTGATGAGATTGGTGCGGTCGTAGTGCATGTGGATCTGCACCCCGGGAGGCAGGAATTTGGAGTTGATGATGTCAATCTTCGCCCGCACTCCTTCGAGCACCTCCATGGCATTCTCTCCTTTACGGAGCATCACGATGCCCTCGATGGCGTCATCCACATCGTAATGTTCGGCAGGAATGTTGCGCCCTACACGACCAAGGCGCAGTTGCTCGCCGATGAGAACGCGTCCCAGATCTTTGACGCGGATAGGCGTGCCGCCGCGTGTTTCCACCGCGATCAGGCCAATGTCTTCGAGCGACTGCACAAAGCCGAGGCCGCGAACGATGAACATTTCCGGTCCGTGCTCTATGTAGGCACCGCCGGCATTTTTGTTGCCGGCAGAAAGCGCGTCGAGGACCTGACGCAGCGAAATGTCATAGGACAGCAGCTTCATGGGGTCGATCAGCACCTGATACTGCTTGGTGGCACCGCCAAAACCAATGACATCGACGACGCCTGAGACGGTACGCAGCTGGCGCTCGACGATCCAGTCCTGCACAGCGCGCAGTTCGGTGGAAGGCATGCTCTTGGGCGCATCCAACGTGTAGCGGTAAATCTCACCGACGGGCGTCGTGTCAGGCGAAAGACGGGTGTCCGCATCAGGCGGCAGACTGACGCTGGAAAGCAGTTGGAACGCCATGTTCCGACAGTAAGCGCGGTCGGCGTCATCTTCGAAAACGATGGTGACCTGCGAGAGGCCGAAGAGGGACACGGAACGGATGGAGGACCGTTTGGGAATGCTGTTCATGGCATTCTCAATGGGCACGGTCACCAGGCGCTCCACCTCTTCTGCTGCACGCCCGGGCAGCAGCGTGATGATCTGCACCGAGACATTGGTGACGTCGGGATAGGCCTCAACCGGTAGGCGGTTGAAGGCCAGCGCGCCAGCGAGCACGAAGAGCACCATCAACGCAAAGGCGATGGGCCGGTGTTTAAGGACGTATTTAGTGAGCGTGCCCATGGCGTTTAGTGTTCGGCCTTCTCCGCGCCAGCGTTGGCAGTACTGGTATTGGCATCCAGGAGGCTCTCCAATACAAGCGCACCTTCGGAGACCACCTCTTCGTCGGCTTTCAGTCCTTGGCTGACAAAGACATGTCCGGCATCCTCGGCGGCGGTGGTGATCTGCCGCATTTCGAAGTCACTCTCAGATTTGCGCACGAAAACGCAGGCCTTTCCTTCCCGCAAAAAGACCGCCTTAAGCGGCACCTGTGGCATTTTGGTCACATGAGTGATGACATTGACATCCACATACATCTGCGCCTTGAGCAACTTCTCCGGATTGGCGACCGAACCTTTCGCCACCACGGTGCGCGTTTCCGGATTCAGCGACTGCCCGATCACTGTCAGGACTCCAGGAAAACTCTTGTCGCCATAAGCTCGTGAATGAATTTCCAGCTTCTGTCCCACCTGTAGATTCGACAAATCCTGCTCACTGACATCCAGGTGAACCCACAGAGATTCAGGATCAGAGATGACGAACAGCGGAGCTGCCACCACGGCCATGCCAGCGAGCATCTGATCGGATCTCACCTCCTGGCCTGGCTGCACATTACGATCCACGATCACCCCGCCCATGGGCGCATTCAGTGCAAAGGCACCGTTCACATCTCCACCATGCCCGCCCCAGACGGCAAGCCGCTCAACCGCACGATCACGCTCTGACTGGGCGTCGTGAAAAGCATTGTCCGCCGAATCCAGTTCCTTTTGCGGAAGCACCCCTTGCTTGAGCAAATCACGGGTGCGATCCAGCACCCGTTTGGCCAGCGCCAGATCCGCCTCGGACTTGACCGCATCTGCCTGCGCCTGGCCAAAATCCGGGGAGGTGATGCGCGCGAGTTCATCCCCCTCCTTCACTTTCTGCCCACGAGCACCTTTGATGCTTGCAACACGCCCAGCCAGAGGGGAAAAGACATTGGTGGTGACATCCTCATTCCAGACCAGTTTGCCGGTCAGGTGCAGAACCACCTCGTCTTTTTCCCTGGCCTGCTGAACTCCGATGGCCTTGAGCTGCGGATCCCCTGACGTGAAAATCAGACTGTTCTGCTCCACTTTGATGGGAAAAGGATCCTGCTCTATAACCGGGGCGGGTTTGCAGGCGGCGATAAGCAGCGCCAGAAGCCATGAGTGTTTGACGATTTGCATGATGTGATAGAATCAAAAGTGGACGATCCAAATGCCTGCCGCGCGGTGCAGTTCGATAACCGCGCGAGCATGATCGCTTTGGGCGCTGTAAAAACTCTGCCAGACCTCATTGGCCTTGCGCTGAGCATCCAGCAGTTCCAGCAGCGAAGAGCCACCGCGCTTGTAACTGACCACCCGCTTCTCCAGGGCAGCATCGACATCCTTCAGCACGCCACCTTGATAAAGGTCCACCCGCTGACGGGCGATTTCGTAAAGAGAAAGCGCCTGACGCACAGCCACGCCGACCTGGACCTCGGCATTGTCGAGTTGCAGCTGTGCCTGGCTTGCCATGGCCTCGGAGGCGGCAATGCCGGTCTTGTTCCGGTTCCAGATTGGCAATGGAACAGATAACATCACCCCGCCCATGTTATAAAGTGGCTGGGGAGAAACTTGATTGTACGATGGGGTGCTTTGCTGCCAGACCAATCCTAAATTGACATCTGGAACACGCTTGGCCTTCTCCAGATTGATATTGGCCAGCGCCGCATCACGCAGATGACGCATGGCAAGCAGATCGGGCCGGTTCCGTATCGCGCTGGACAGCAACTTGAACAACTCAGTGCTCTGCGGTGAGACATCCAGAGTTCCCACCGGATACCATTGGGTGCCTGAAAATTGCGGCCCCAAGAAGGCATTCAGGCCCAGTTCTGCATTTGCAGCCTGAGCCTGCGCGTTAAGCAGTTCAGCCTCAAACTGGCGGACTTCAACTCTCGTTTGCAGCAGGTCCACATCACTGATGTCACCAGCCTTCTGGCGCTCCTCCTGGGCCTGCAGCAGCTCCCGCAGCAGAGTGGCGGTGCGCTGAAACTGCGAGGCCACCTTCCCCAGGGCAATCGCGTCGGCATAAGCAGCGGAGGCGTCCAAACGCAGGTTCTGCAGGAAACTCTGTAATGTGGCAGAAGTGGCCGCATAGTTTTTCCTGGCGACCAGCCATCGTTTGGTTCTTTTGCCGCCCATTTCGAAGACTTGGGAAATACTCGTCTGGTAGTAACCAGGGAGGCTTTGTGAGCGCGTATGCGTCAAGTCTCTCCCATTGCCAAATTGCAGCACCGGATTTTGGAAGAGCTTGGCGGCCACGATCACGGTCTCCGCGATCGACACATTGTAGCGTTGAGACGCATAGGCGAGGTTTGAGGCAGCCACCTTAGCCAGGTAGTCCTCCAGCTTGATTGCCTTCCGCTGGGTGGAAAGCTTGGTGAGTTCCGCCAGACGTTCCGCCGACGGCCCCTCGGTGTCTTGCGGCAGGGCGGGAGAGTCCGCAGCAGCCCCCCGAAGTGCCGAGCACAACATCAGCAGTAATAGGCAAAAACAGGTTTTCATGGGATTCGTGGCGAGATCAATGACGGACAGTTAGGCAGGTTATGTCCCGTCGTTGAATGTACATTGGTTCCTGACGGATTCTTCATGTTGAAATGTGACTGCCCCAAATGAGGCATGCGGCTCCTGACCAAGCTTTGCAGTCGGACTTTTTTGAATAATGCAGAAGTAACAGGAAGGGGCGCACTTTGAACTCCAACTGGCACCGCTTAACTACCGCATCTATAAGGGCGGCAGTATTGACGACGAATGGGGTCCGAAATAAGTTTGGCCCAGCCAGACTCCTCCGGAACAGCATCCGGGAGCATGCAAGCGAGGGTGGCGTGGGTGGTGATTACTTGAGCTGCTTCCGCAGTGCCTCGTTGCTGATGGCCTCACCGAGAACAGTGTCGCCACTGAGCACCTGCACCAGATAGCCATGGTAGCGATGCCCCGACTCCTCGACGGTTTTGGTTGACCTCCTGCCGCTTTTTTCGGTGTGCATCGGCGTATAGACAAAGGCCACCTTGGGAGTGGTCAGGTCTGCATATCTGCCGTTGGCATCCACCGTGATATTCATGTCGCCGGATTTCTCAACCACGATGCTGTCCGAACCGCGCCGGAGATTGGCGGCAACCAAGGTCCATTTCAGAGTCACTCTCTCCAGCTTGGTGCCGGTGAGGTTGGTGATGCGCACATTGAGCCAGTGGGCGCGGGTAACTTCTGCTTGTTTCTTGTCGGCGGTTTTGTTTTCACTGGCAGCTTTGACGGTGAGCATGACCGAGCCGGCGGACGCAACGCTGGCGAACAGCAGACTGCAAAGGATCGAAAGAGGAATGTTCATAAAGAATGAAGTTTAAAGTGATGATCTCCTAGAGAGAAAAAATGCGGCATGAGCTGGCAGAGATCGGATCGACCCAGCCGCGAAAAGAATGGAGACGGAAGCAAGCCACCTGTTTTCAGGAGCATGCACTGTGCCTGTTCAACAGCATTCCTTGCACAACCAGCGGTGTCGGCGGACACCTGGGTGCATTTTTAAATCATCAGCTCCATTGAGCGACAAAATCAATCCTGACTTTTCCCACAGGATCATCAAGTGCAGCCCTGTGAGGCTTGAAGGGGCGTACTCTATGGATGGATGATCACGCAGCCCGCCAAGCTTAAATTCGGTATCATCGTCATCCAATACGAAGACCAGGCTGGATGGATCCTTCACCGCCGCAGATGCACACGGCGAAGAGCATAGCTCCATGCCAAACATGAGCAGGATTAAAATGGATGTGATGTACGAGCACCAGCGCATATTTCGGTCGGACGCCTGACTTAACGAATGATTGTCATGGTAGCTATCACAAGCTTTCGATTCTTTCTTTAACTGGATTCGACCATTCCTTTAACGCTCTTCGATCAAGTCAAACCCGCCAGCTTGCCTCTGAGCTTGCGCATCAAAACAGCATTGCCCTCCAGCTCCTCCATCAACAGGGTCAGAACATCCAGGGTCTGGCGGCTGATGTGATGCTCCATGCCTTCAACATCCTCATGCACTGTCTGCGGATCGAGACCGAAACCCGCCAGCAGACGCGTCAAAACCTCATGCCGCCGTGCGATTTCAGCCCCAACCTGGCGGCCTTCCTCGGTCAAAACCACACCGCGATAGCGCTCATAGACCACAAACCCTTCCGCATCGAGCTTCTGGATCATGTTCGTCACGCTGGCCTGAGAGATGTTTAGATTTTTGGCGATGTCCACCACGCGGGCATAGCCCTTCGAAGCGATAAGATTGTGAATCTGCTCGAGGTAATCCTCGATGGCGGGAGAACCGAGGTGGCTGGTGTGTTCCTTGCGTTTGGCGGACATGTGCTCAACGAAAATGGAGCGCGCGGTGTTGTCTTCAACGAAGAAAGCCATATTTGCCCTTGCAAGGAATGTTAGTCATAACTAAATCTCTTCACAATGACTAAACAGATCGTCTCATGCATAGCTGTCGCCATCAGCCCCTTCGCTGCGGCGGACGACTGGATAGTGATGGCGCGCGAAACTCCCCGCCCTCTGAGCACCGACCGCCCCGACCAGACCGAATCCGCGCATACCGTTCCGAAAGGCTGGTTTCAGGTCGAAAGCAACCTGGTCTCATTCAGCCGCACTTACGGTGAAGGCGAGCAAGCCCAGGACACCTCCCTGTGCGATTTTCTCTTGAAATACGGCATCACCCAGAACACCGACCTGCAGATCGGCTGGGCCCCCGGGCTGCTGCATCGTGACAAGGATTCTGACGGCGTCCTGACTGACAAAAGCAGCGGCAGTGGCGACGTTTACCTACGCATGAAGACCAATCTGGTGGGCAACGATACCGGGCCGTACGCCCTGGCCGTGCTGCCCTGGGTGAAAGCCCCGACCGCGACCGCAGGATTGGGGAACCAACCTGGGTGAAAGCCCCGACCGCGACCGCAGGATTGGGGAACCAACGCTGGGAATACGGATTCACGATCAATCAGGAACTCGACATCGGAGGCGGCTGGGAACTCGGTTCCAGCATCTTTCTCGCCATGGCGGTGACGGATGAGCGCGAACGCTACTTCGAGCCTGCCTTCACCCTCGCACTGGGGCACGACCTTACCGAGCAACTGGCCTTTTACGTGGAAACTTACCAGGGCTGGCTCAACGACGATGGGCGTTACTGGCAGTCCTCCTTCGACGGTGGACTCACCTACCTTGTCACGCCGGATATGAAGTTCGATGCTGGTGTAAACTGGTTCTTCAATGGCCATCAAACGCTGAATCCCTTTGTAGGCGTCTCATTCCGCTTCTAATTCAATCCCCATACCCATGGATAAAACTCCCGAAACAGGCTGGCGCTCGCGCGGTGGTGATTCGTTGCCTGAAGTCTTCCGCTCCATCCCGGTACCCAAGGGGGGCTCGTTCTGGCGCAAAATGCTGGCATATGCAGGCCCCGGCTTCCTCGTTTCCGTCGGCTATATGGACCCTGGCAACTGGGCCACTGACCTCGCGGGCGGTGCACGCTATGGCTACTCATTGCTCTCGGTCATTCTGATTTCAAACGTCATCGCCATCCTGCTGCAGCATCTCTGCGTGAAGCTCGGTGTTGCCACTGGCCGCGATCTTGCCCAGGCCTGCCGAGATCATTACCCCAAGCCTGTCGTCTGGGGTCTCTGGCTCCTGTGCGAGGCTGCCATTGCTGCGTGCGACCTCGCTGAGGTCGTCGGCTCAGCGATCGGTTTGCAGCTTCTCTTCGGCATCCCGCTCGTCTGGGGCTGCGTCATCACCACGCTCGATGTCATCATCGTGCTGCTGCTGCAAAACCGTGGTTTCCGCTACGTCGAGGCGCTCGTGATCACTCTCATTCTCACCATCGGGGGGTGTTTCGCCGCCGAGATGTTCTTTGCCAAGCCGGAACTCGGGGGCATCGCCGCTGGCTTTGTGCCATCGGCGGACATTTTGAAAAACCGCGAGATGCTCTTCGTCGCCATCGGCATTCTTGGAGCCACCGTCATGCCGCACAATCTCTATTTGCACAGCTCGATCGTGCAGACGCGCAACTTTACCCGCGATGATGAAGGCAAGGCCGAGGCCATCAAGTTCGCCACCTACGACTCCACCTTCGCGCTCATGTTTGCGCTCTTCATCAACGGCGGCATCCTCATCGTCGCCGCCGCCGCGTTTCACACCAGCGGACACAGCGACGTAGCCGAAATCCAGGACGCCTACCAGTTGCTCAGCCCTGTGCTCGGCGTCGGCGTGGCAAGCACGCTATTTGCTGTGGCATTGCTCGCCAGCGGGCAAAGCTCCACCCTCACCGGCACGCTAGCGGGCCAGATCGTGATGGAAGGATTCCTCAACATCCGCCTCAAACCCTGGCTGCGTCGATTGATCACCCGCCTCATCGCCGTCGTGCCTGCGGTCTGCGTCATTGGCTATTTTGGTGAGGATGAAACCACCAATCTCCTCATCTGGAGCCAGGTCATCCTCTCCATGCAGCTCAGCTTTGCCGTCGTGCCGCTGCTGCGCTTCACGGATGAAAAGGCCAAAATGGGCCGCTTTGCCAATCCAGCGTGGATCAAAGTCCTCGCCTGGGCCAGCGCCACCGTCATCATCGTGCTCAATTTCAAACTGCTCTTCGATTTCTTCGCCCCAGAGTCCTGGATCAACGCCCTCGGAATCTAACGCCATGTACCGCAAAATCCTCGTCGCTCTCGATACCGGCGCTTCCGATCTGGAACTGCTGCCCGCCGTCACCGCTCTTGCCACACTGATGCAAAGCGAGCTGCTCCTCGTCCACGTCGCCGACGGCTGGGCCGCGCGTAACTTCGACCAGCTCAAACTCGCCGAATCTGAGGAGATGCGTCAGGACCTGAGCTATCTCGAAGCCACGGCGGCCAAACTGCGCGCCGAATCCAATCTCACCGTCAACATCCTCCTCGTGCTCGGCGAGCCGCCCGATCAGCTCCTCAAAGTCGTGGCCGAAGAGCGCATCGACCTTATCGCCCTTGCCTCCCATGGCCACCGTTTGATCGGCGACATCATCCACGGCAGTACCATCGACGCCGTCCGCCATAAGGCCACCGTCCCGCTGTTCGTGGTGCCGCCAAAGCGCACATCTTGACGAAAGCGCATGCCCCCGCCATATCAGCGGTCTTATGCGCATCCTTTCCGGCCTTCAACCCAGCGGCAGACTCCACATCGGCAATTTTTTTGGCATGATGGAGCCTGCACTCAAGCTGCAGCATGAAGGCGACGCCTACTACTTCATCGCCGACTACCACTCGCTCACCTCCGTTCAGGACGGCAAGGCTTTGCGCAGCTATGTCCGCGAGCTCGCCATCGACTTCCTCGCCTGCGGTCTTGATCCCGACAAATGCGTCTTCTTCCGTCAAAGCGACGTGCCTGAGCACTGTGAGCTTTCCTGGATCCTCAGCACCGTCACCCCCATGGGCCTGCTGGAGCGCTGCCACAGCTACAAGGACAAAGTCGCCAACGGCATCAGTCCTTCCCACGGTCTTTTTGCCTATCCCGTGCTCATGGCGGCAGACATCCTGATCTATGACAGCGATGTCGTACCCGTCGGCAGAGATCAGAAACAGCATGTTGAAGTCACCCGTGACATCGCCATCAAGATGAACGAAACCTTTGGCGCGGGCCTCTTCAAACTGCCGCAGCCGCGCATCCAGGAAACGACCGCGGTCGTCCCCGGTCTTGACGGTAAAAAGATGAGCAAGAGCTACAACAACACCATCCCGCTGTTTGAAGAACCGGGACCACTCAAAAAGAAGATCATGGGTATCCAGACCGACTCCACACCGGTCGAAGCCCCCAAGGCCGTCGAAGGCAGCAGCATCCTGGCACTTTATAAACTCGTCGCTTCACAGGCTGATTACGACGCCATGGTTGCCGACCACCTCAATGGCGGCGTCGGCTATGGCGACTTCAAAAAGCGCCTCCTGCAAGGCGTGACCGACTACTTCGCCCCCTTCCGTGCCCGCCGTGACGAAATCATCGCTGACAAAGACTACGTGGACAAAGTCCTCGCGGAAGGCGCAGAGAAGGCCCGCGCCGTCGCGAGCAAGACTCTCAGTCGTGTGCGCGATGCGGTGGGCCTGGGGTGACCCTCTTATCGTCTCTTCTTCGGCTGCTGCGACGCACGCTTGTGCCCATGCCCCGGCTTGCGCGGTGGTGCTGCAGGCCGTTTGGGGTCGCGACTCTGTGGTCCACGACGATTCGGTCTTTCTGAATCTTCGGAACGCATTGGCTTGCCGCGCTGGGGAACGGGCATGAAATCCACCTGCTTTTTGATACTATCCACCTTGTAGATCTGCACCACAAGGTTGTCCCCGATGCTGATGACGCGGCGTGTATGACGCCCCGTGATCTGACGCGTGACGGGATCAAAGACATAGAAGTCATCCTGGATAGCGGAAAGCGGCACGCCACCGCTGAGACCGAGGTCAGGCACATCGACAAAGAAGCCGAAGTTCCGCACATCGGTGACAAGCGCGACATAAGGCTGCGGCTTTTTGGAGACGAGCTGCGCCTTGAGGTAGGCGTAGAGTTTGACCTCTTTGCTGTCGCGTTCGGCATCAGACGAGTTCTTTTCAGTCGTGCTGATGTGATCGGCAATCTGCTTGGCGATGCCCACCTGCAGCTCGACCTTATCGAACAAAGAACGATGCACCACGAGATCGGCGTAGCGGCGGATCGGAGAGGTGAAATGCGTGTACTTTGTCTTGGCGAGACCGTAATGACCGAGGGGTTCCACGGCATAACGCGCACGCATCATGGAGCGCAGGAAGCCGATCTTTAAAGCCGGGCCAATCGGCAATGTGCCTAGCCGGCTGAGAAGCTTCTGCACTTCAGGGCGATGCGTGAGATTTCCACACGGCACGCGATGGCTCAGCACATCCTCACGGTAATCATTGAGCCTCTTTTCCTTCGGTGATTCGTGGACGCGGTACACGGAAGGACGGTTCAGTCCCATGAGGCGGCCTGCGACGGCCTCGTTGGCCAGCAGCATGTATTCTTCGATCAACTGATGCGAGACATCATTCTCGATACGTTCGATGCGCAGCACCTTGCCGTGTTCATCGAGGCGGATCTTGTTCTCAGGGAAATCGAGATCGAGCGAGCCATTCTTGAAACGCAGATGGCGGACTTTCTGCGCCATCGCATGCGCATCGTGCAGCATCTGTTCGGTCTCATTGTTCGGCGGCACCTGGATGGCGGCAAAAGCCTCCTTGTAGGTGAATCGGCGCTTCGAGCGGATCACGGCGGCATAAAATTTCGAGCTGACGACATGCCCTTCCTTTGACAGCACGAACTCCACGCACTTCGTCAAACGATCCACGTTCGGCTTGAGCGAGCACAGCTCATTGCTCAGCGCCTCCGGCAGCATCGGAATCACGCGATCCACAAGGTAGGTCGAGTTGCCGCGCTTCTTGGCTTCGATGTCCAGCGCACTGTTTGGCAGCACGTAGTGTGAGACATCGGCAATGTGAACCCACAAATGCCACTGGTCGCCCTGCTTCTGAATGCAGATGGCATCGTCAAAGTCCTTGGCATCATCAGGGTCAATCGTGATGACGTTGTGTGGGCGGCAATCCACACGTCCGGCGCACTCCTGCGCGCTGGGCTGGTTGTCGGGCCGCGATTTGGCGATCGTATTGGCCTCAGTCAGAACGTTCTTCGGAAAGTGCAGGGGCAGATCGTAATGTCGGAGCACGGAGAGCATGTCCACGCCTTCTTCATCTGGCGGACCGAGCACCTCGATGATCTCGCCCTCAGGTGCCGTCTGCTTGGACTCCCACTGGGTGATTTCCACGACCACTTTGTCGCCCATGTTGGGCTTGCGGCCCACGTCGCGCGGTTCCGTGACATAAATCGCCCCCGGCAGGCGCGGATCATCCGGCGTGACGTGCAGGAATTGTTTGGAGCGCTGCAAGGTGCCCACGAACTGCGTGCGCTTGCGTTCCAGCACGCGCACCACGCTGCCAATTTTGTCCTGCTGACCTGGCCTCACATCGAGGCGCACCAACACGCGGTCACCATGCATGGCCGTTCCTGTGTTGCTCTCCGAGATGCCGATTTCTGTGATCCCCGCTTCATCTGGCTGCACAAAGCCACGTCCGCCGCGTGTGATCTGAATCACTCCGGGGACCAGGTCGGCCTCCTTGGCCACGATGTAACGATTGCCCTTGGTGCGTACGATTTTCCCCTGTTTCTCCAGGCTTTTGAGCAGGCTTTGCAGCACCTGCTGTTGATTGGGCTTCATGCCCAGTTGTGAGAGCAGCTCTGGCACATTGGAGGGTATGTAATCCTCACTGCCAAGCAGCTTCAATATTTTCATTTCCATCCGCCATCATGGCACTAAAGCTGCAAAAGACGAGCAATTCGTCACGGAGAGCCCGGTGGCAGCCTAAATTCGCGATTCAATTGCAGCTTCAATTTTCGCATCTTTGCTTCCAAATCCTCCCGCAGTGAGGCCAGCTCTGGTTCCAGCGTTGCATTCACCGGTGTTGAGGCCACCCGCTCGAAGCGTTCCACCAGCGCCTGCCCATCTTCGCGCAGTCCGCATTGCTCGATCAAACCGCGCACATTCTCCACCAGCACACGCGTCTCAATGATCATCGCCATCGCCTCAGCCTCAGTGGTTTCGCCACTTTCCACACGCCCCAGTTGCTGGCAGTTGAACAAGCGACACCTCACGGGTCGCCGCTCATAAACCGTGCAGCGATTCTCATGTAGCGCTGAGCATGGCTGCTCCATGAAATACTCACCGTCCCGGCAGCGGATTTTCAATCCCAGCTTGCCCAGCTCCGCCGGCACATCCCCCGGCTGCATCCGCACGATCTGAAACATCGTCCCGTCACAGCACATCCCACACGCCGTACACAGGCGCGTCGCAACAGCCGTTGAATCTTCCGTGCTCATGCCCACTCACGTTTTTCTGCCGCCAATTTGAGCACTTGGATCGTGTGGTCCACATTCAGTGCCAAATCCAGCGGCAGCCGAGTTTTAACAGGTCCGGCGCTACCTTGGGCGCGCCAGTGGTTGACGCACATGCCGAGCGTCGCCAGGTCGGAAGGATCGTCGAGGACATGGCCGTTGATACCGGCGTCGATCAATTCGCTGGCGCCATTGAAACTCGTCGTGACCACCGGTATGCCGGTGGCCAGCGCCTCGCTCACCACATTGGAACAGGGTTCATAAATGGGCAGAAAAGTGAGCAGATCGGCGGCTGCATAGGCGGCCTCCACATCGCTCAGCGGCCCCGTGAGAATGACGTTCGGCGGGATCTTGCCGCGCATGCGATCCCGCGTGACAACAAGCAGTTTGAGGCGCGGATCGTCGCTGCGCCCGGCCATGAACTTCAGGAGCCAGGGCAGGCCCTTGCGCTCCCAGCCGGAGCCGACGAAGACCAGCACGAAATCGTTGTCTTCAAGTCCGAAGCGTCTGCGCGCTGCTGATCTCGAAACGTTTTTGAAGCGCTGCACTTCGACCCCATTGCGGATCGTATGCACGCGCTCCTGAGGGAAGGCGGGGAAATGCTGCGCGATCTCACCGCGCACCATTTCAGAGTTCACAATGATGCGCTGCGTATTCGCCGGATCAAAGGTTTGTGCTTCAAGCGCCAGCATGTTGCGATGAAAAGCCCCCAGTCCCACCAGCGGGCGCTTCCACCAAGGGGCGAACTGTTCGCGCCGCTGCAGCCACACGCGATGCAGGCCGTCTCCCGCGCGATAGACATCCTGCTTCAGCGTGCGCTCCAGACTGAACACGCAGTCAAACCTCTCGTGCTGCAAAGCGGCATTCACAGCTTCCGCAAAACGCAGCGGACGTCCCGCACGTGATCCCTCAACGTTAATACTGTGAAACTGCACGCCTGCGGCCTGCCCCTGCCATTTTTCCGCAAACAGATGCGTCTCATGCCCGGCGGCAGTCAAAGCCCCCAGCAGCCGCTGCACATACAACTCCGCGCCGCCGGTGGCGGAGAACTGGCGACGGATGAGGGCGAGTTTCATGCGAGTAGCGCAAACGTCTCGTTTGCAGTTGGAAAATGCAAGCAGGACGCTTGCACTACGACTGCTTGGACCGCCACTGCTCAAAGCTCTCTTTCGGCGTGCGAAAGACCGCGCCGCAGCGCGGGCAGGTGATCTGCGCCACGCCATCGGCAAAGATGTGGTCCAGGTCATCCTGAGGGAGGCGCATGATGATGGGCAGGAGGCGCTCGATGGAGCAGCCGCACTCGAACACGTAGCCACGCGTTTCCAGCAAGGTGAGATGCTCGACCGTTTCGAGTGCGAGCACCTGCTCCAGCGTGAGTTCGGACAGCCATTGCTCATCGCAGTCAGGCTCGGCCGAGATTTGCACGAACTCTTCATCCTCCAGACGGAAAAAGCGTGTGAGACGCTGCTCGCTGGTGGTGTAAAACGTTTCCACCGCCTTCAGCATGTCGTCACCGTGAAACTCGATCATGCTCTGCCGGGGCGGCTGATCCGGACGCGTGGTTTGCGAGATGAACATCGCCTCCCCTTCCTGGCGCACGTCTTCGGTGAAAACCCGGCCCGCGACCCGGCCAGGACGTGTGCTGCCGGTGACGAACACATTCGCACGTTGCGGCTCTTTAACGTGGATCGTCCACGCACAGCCTTCATCCTGCGGGCGTGAGCAGAGATGCAGCGCCAGCGCGGCCAGTGCGTCCTTGAGCATCTGGTCCAGCGGCTCCGCATTCTGGAGGCCGTACTGCATCAGGTGCAGGTAGTAATCGAGATAGAGCGGACTGAAACGCCCCCGCACGAGCAGCGCATTGCGCTTCCTCACGAAGTAGGAGCGGAGGTCCACCACGGAAAGATCCGGTTCAAGCATCTGGCTCATACACAGCTTATCTCACCGGATGAAAGGCGGCGCAAGTGGCGCGGGGCTTCACTTCCCCGCCATACCACGAAATTTTTGCCGGTAGGCGCTCGGGGTGGTCTCCATCACCTCGCGGAAGCGGCGGTTGAAGTTCGCCAAGTTGCGGTAGCCGCAGTCCATCGCGATGTCCGTGATGTTCGACACATCCTCCGCCAGCATGCCGCAGGCACGACCGATGCGCACTTCGTTCACATACTGCGGCACGGTCTTACCTGTGCGCGAGTGGAAGAAGCGGCTGAAGGCACCGAGGCTCAGATGTGCGAGCTTTGCCAAACGCTCGCGGTCGATTTCCTCAGTCAGATGGGTGTGAATGAAGTCGATCACACGCTCCATCCGGCCCTGGTCGGCAGATTCGAGCTTGGGCTCGAAATTGGAGCTGGCCAGCGCCTTCAGATCATCAGATCCGGCCAGGGCATTGAGAACTGCCAGCAGTTCGATCACCCGTGCAAGCCCCTCGCTGCCGGCGAGACGTTTCATGTGCTCGGTTACAACCGCGCGAGCGGCACCGCGCACCTCCAGGCCGCGTGCCGCGCGCTGCAGCAACCGCTTTACCGGCTCCATCTCAGGCAGCGCCATGAAATCACGCCCGAGGAAATCTTCGTCAAAACGCACGATGATGGCATTCACCCGCCGCGACTTGGCGCTCGTGTCCTGATGCCAAACGTGCGGCAGATTGGAACCGATCAGCACGATGTCCCCGTCCGTGAGCGCACTGATGTTGTCTCCCACCACCCGATGCCCGCGACTTTCAATCGCCAGGGTGAGCTGATATTCGGGATGAAAATGCCAGCGCGTCCCGTAGTCCAACGCACGCACCGTCTCACAGTGGAAGGACTCCCACTGACGTTTGGGGACTTTCTCGAAAACAGGCTTCATGGGGGAAAGTTGGCGATGGTTCGATTGTTGACGGTAGTTGACCGTTGTTTGCAGCAAACCAAACAACGCCCCCCCCGACCAACAACAGTAAACCATCGTCAACCACTGTAAACCACCGTCAACTCTGGTTAGACGTCGTCGTCCTTGTCGTTGTCACCGGCCTTCCGGCCGCGCAGCTTGGCTTCCATGAAGGCATCCAGGTCACCGTCCATGACGGCCTGCACGCTGCTGGTCTTCTCGCCGGTGCGGTGGTCTTTGACCATCTGGTAGGGCTGGAAGACGTAGCTGCGAATCTGGCTGCCCCAGCCGATGTCGCTTTTCTCGCCATACTGGCGGTCGATTTCGGCCTGACGCTTGTCTTCCTCGATCTGAAACAACTTCGCCTTGAGCATCGCCATCGCTTTGGCTCGGTTCTTCGGCTGGCTGCGTTCGATCTGGCAGGCCACGATGACGCCGCTGGGAATATGCGTGAGGCGCACGGCGGTTTCGACCTTGTTCACGTTCTGACCGCCTTTGCCGCCAGCACGGTAGGTGTCCACACGCAGATCTTCATCGCGCACGACAATGTCGATCTCCTCCTCGGAGTCAGGCGTGACGTCGATGGAAGCGAAACTCGTGTGGCGTTTCTTCGCGGCATCAAAGGGCGAGATGCGCACGAGGCGATGCACGCCGCGCTCGGTTTGCAGGAAGCCAAAGGCGTTTTCACCAATGATTTCGAGTGTGGCGGAGCGCGTGCCCACGTCATCACCCGCTTCGTGGTCGATGAGTTCGACTTTGTAGCCCCGGCGCTGGCACCAGCGCTGGTACATGCGCATCAGCATGTCGGCCCAGTCACAGGCCTCTGTACCACCGGCTCCGGAATGGATGGTGATGAAGGCATTGCCACTGTCAAACGGCCCGCCGAGCAGCTGGCTCAGTTCAAAGCTGGAGACATCCGCTTCGAGCTTTTTGTGCTCAAGCTCCACCTCACGCCACGTGTCCGTGTCGCCCGCTTCTTTGGCAAGCTCGATGAGTCCGTCAAAATCGCCAGCGCGTCCTTCCAGATCCTGCAGAGGTCCGATTTTCTTTTTGATGACGTTCGTGCGGTCGATCGTCTTGCGCGCCGCGTTCGCGTCATCCCAGAAGCCGGGGGCCGCCAGGCGGTCCTCCAGCATGGCCAGTTCGTCTTTTAATTTCGGGACGTCAAAGATACCTCCGGAGCTCCCCCAACCTTGCCTTGAGAGCCGTGGTGTCGAGGGATTGAAGGTCGGTGAGGATGGTCTTGCTGGTCTTTTCCATGCAGCGTAGATAGCGTCTGGGCGTGCGAGTTCAACGCCTTTTGTCATCATGGAAAAAACCGAGGCCATCCTCATCGGACGCACGCGCTACGCGGAGAGCAGCCTCATTGTGCAATGGTGCTCCCCAGAGGTCGGCCTGTTCAAAACCATGGCCAAAGGATCACTGCGGCCCAAATCACCGCTCTACGGCGTGCTGGACCTATTTGTCTCCGCCGAGCTGCGCTTCGTCCGCAGCAAATCCAGCGACCTGCACACCCTGGCCGAAGCCCGCTGGACCAATCCCCGCCTCGGACTGCGTGAAAGTTATGGGCGGGTGCTCGCAGCCACCTATCTCGTCAAACTCATCACTCTCGTCGCCGAAACCGACTCCCCGATTCCCGAGATACACGATCTCCTCGTCAAAGCCCTCGACTACCTCGCCGCGAAGGATCCCGTGCCCGCCCTGATCACACGCTTTGAGCAGCGCCTCGCTGAAATGCTCGGCATCATCCCCGAAGGCGAAATCGGCATGGCCGCCGCAGCGATTGAAGACAGCTTTCACCGCAAGCTGCCCGTACAGCGACGGCAGCTGGCGGATTGGATGGCCAAAAAGTAGGAGGCTACTTCAGCGCCGCTTCGATGGCGGCTAGCAGCTCCGGTGAATCGGGCTCTACATCAGAACCGAAGCGCTGCAAGACCTTGCCGTCCTTGCCGATGAGGAACTTTTCAAAGTTCCAGCCGACGTCTCCACTTGCAGACTGCAGAGCAGTGTAGAGCGGGTGTTTGGCATCGCCCTTGATCGCCACCTTGGCAAACATGGGAAAGGTCACCTTGTAATTTTCGGTGCAAAAGGCCTTGATCTGCGCCTCGCTGTCCGGCTCCTGACCACCGAAGTCGTTGCAGGGGAAACCGAGCACCGCCAGCCCCTTGCCGCTCATCTTTTCATTCAGCGCCTGCAGCCCGGCATACTGCGGCGTATAGCCGCACTGGGAGGCCACATTCACAATGAGGAGCACCTTGCCAGCATAGGCCTTGAGCGTGGTCTCTTTGCCGTCGATGTCCTTGACCGCGATGTCTTGGACGTTGGTGTCAGCAGCAAAAGCCATAGAGGTCATGAGGAGGGAAAGGAGCAGGGTTTTCATGTGGAAAAATGAACGTGGCAACTACCGTCTTGGTTTCAGATCATTCGACCATGCTCAAGAAGATGTCTTCCAGCCGCCGTCCGCGCTTTTCGTGATCCCGGCGCAACTCCTCCAATGTGCCTAGGGCGATGAGCTTGCCGTGATGAATGATGCCGATGCGGTCGGCGAGTTCTTCGGCGATGTTCAGCAGATGCGTGCTCATGAGCACCGTGGTCCCCGCCTGACTGCGTTCCTTGATCTCCCGCTTCACCGTGCGGGCATGGATGGGGTCCAGACCGACCATCGGCTCATCAATAACGAATACCTTTGGATCATGCAGCAACGCGCTGGCGATGGCGAGACGCTGCCGCGTGCCGTGGCTGAGATTTTCAATGCGCTGCCGTGCGTATTCATGCAGGGCGAACTTGGTGAACAGCGCGTTGGTCTGTGCCGTCGCATGGTCCAGGTCCATCTCAAACAGCTCGGCAATGAATTCCATGAACTCCACCGGTGTGAGCTTCTCATAAAACACCGCCACGTCCGGCACATAGCCGAGCAATGACTTGGCCTGCATGGATTCCAATTGAACGTCGTGGCCGCACAGCTTCACACGCCCGGCATCCGGCTTCATCAGCCCGGTAAGCAGTTTCATCGCGGTGGTCTTGCCAGCACCGTTCGGACCGAGGAAGGCAAAAAGTTCGCCGGGTTGGATGGTCAGATTCAAGCCATCAAGCGCCCGCAGTTCGCCATAGTTCATCGTGAGGTCTTCAATCTCGATCATGCGTCAAAAAGGTTCAAATCAGTGCGCCGCGTCCTGCAGTCCGTGGATGGTGGGTTCCAGCAGTACGTAATCGTCAGGAAGGTCGATGCGCGCAAGCTCACCCGCTTCGGTGAAGATCATTTTGACCTCGTACATTCCCATGACCGGCAGCGTCAGTACAAAACACTTCCGCTGTCTGCCTGCGAGCACCATCATGCCCTCACGCGCCTGCAATTTCAGCGTGTCCGTCTTATCCGGCTGCGCCTCTGTTTTTGGCAGGCCACCCCCCATCAGCGAGAGCATGGCCAGGGCACCGTCCTGCCCTGCCCCCATGCTCATGAGCAGCTTCACATCCTGCGAATTCATCACCACACGCTCGCCCTGTTTCACCAATACTTCGGGCGAGGATTGTTTTTCGTTCCAGGACAAGTGCATGCTCGCATCGCGCTGCGGGAAACTGGCTTTGATGCTCAACTGCTGCCAGCGCTCGGCATCGGCCAGCGTGCAGCCCAGGCTCCAGGTGGCCACGATGCTGCGCAACTGGTCGTCCGACGCCATCTGCTCCACGGCCCCATGGGCGATCAAGTCATACACAGTTTGATGATTTGGCTTGATGCGGCGATTGACCTGAAAGTTCGCATGCCCGATTTTTTCGCGCTGATGGTAGAGATGCAGCGTGCAGCCGAAAGTTTCCGACTGCTGCAAAAACAAATCCATCACCATGCGCGGAGGAACGATGGCAAAGCGTGAAGCCTCTGGGAAATAGATGTCACGCACCAGCAGTCCGGACATCACCGCCCAGAAAAGCACCGCCAGGAATGCCGCCACACGCCAGATCATGGCCGAATAGTAGTCAGGAAACGAGTGTGCTGGCAAGCGCAGCCGCATTTGACGGCAAAAAAACTCGCCAGTTCAGCCTGCATTTGCCACGATGACGGCATGCGCCAGCTGCTTGCCATCCTCCTCACCTCCCTCACTCTTTCCGCCGCCGATCCGCGCCCGCCCAATGTGGTGATCATTCTGGTCGATGATCTGGGCTACGCCGATCTCGGCTGCTTTGGTGCGGAAAAGATCAAGACGCCAAACATGGACCGCATGGCGAAGGAAGGAATGAAGTTCACGAGCTTCTACGTGGCGCAGGCGGTGTGCAGCGCCTCGCGCGCGGCGCTGCTCACAGGCTGCTACGCCAACCGGGTCGGCATGCAGGGAGCTTTGAACCACACGAGCAAGGAGGGCATCCATCCCGACGAATGGCTGCTGCCTGAGATGTGCAAGGCACGGGGTTACGCCACCGCCGCCTTCGGCAAATGGCATCTCGGCACCGATTTGATGTTCAATCCGCTGCGCAACGGCTTCGATGAATTTCTGGGCATTCCATATTCGAATGACAACAGCAAGTACCACCCCTCCCTGGCGCAGGAGATGCCGCCCCTGCCCTTCTACGATGGCTTGAAGGTCATCGAAACCGATCCTGACCAAAGCCAGTTCACCCGCCGCTTCACGGAAGGAGCCACCAGCTTCATCGAACGGAACAAGGATAAGCCTTTCTTCCTCTACGTCCCTCATGTGATGCCCCATGTGCCGATCTTTGCCTCAGACGCCTTTCGCGGTCAGTCCAGCGCCGGACTCTATGGCGATGTCGTGCAGGAGATCGACTGGTCCGTGGGCCAGATCCTCGACACGATCAATCGTTGTGGCATCGACCGCGAGACGCTGGTGATCCTCTTTTCTGACAACGGCCCTTTCTTGAGCTACGGCAATCACGCTGGCAGTGCCAAACCCTTGCGCGAAGGCAAACTGACTACCTTCGATGGCGGTGTGCGCAGCCCCTTCATCGCCCGCTGGCCGGGCCGTGTGCCAGCAGCCCAGGTGTGCGACGAGCCGGTGATGGAAATCGACCTGCTGCCGACCATTGCCGACTTGATCGGCGGCAAACTGACTGAACGCAAAATCGACGGCAAAGACATCCTCGATCTGCTCGAAGGAAAGCCCGGTGCCAAATCACCGCATGAGGCGCTGATTTTTTACGGTGGCAGTGAACTGCAGGCAATCCGCAGCGGCTCATGGAAGCTGCACTTCCCCCATCCCTACATCACCGTGGATGGTGAACCCGGCCGCGATGGCAAACCGGCACGCTTTGGCCAGATGAAACCCAAGTCGATCACGCAGAGCGGCATCGCAGGCATCGCCTCGCGGCATGGATACCGAGTGGAGAACATCAGCCTGTCACTATACAATCTCAAAGACGATCCCGGTGAGACGCGTGATGTCGCGCAAGAGCACCCCGAGGTCGTGGAACGACTGCAAAAGCTGGCGGAACCGAGGCGCAAGGAACTGGGCGACGCCCTTCTCCAAGTCAAAGGCACCGAAAACCGTCCGCTGGGGATGGCCCCATAAGAGAGGGATCAGCGAGCCGCGCGCTCCTTGGCGATAGCCTCGCGAATGTGTTCCATGCGGTTCGTGGGATTGGGATGCGAACTCATGAAGTCGGAGCGGCTGGCGCCGCCGCTGACCTGGGCGAGGATTTCCATTACGCCGATGAGCGCTTCAGGATTGTAGCCAGCCTGCAGCATGAAACGCACGCCAAGGGCGTCAGATTCTGATTCGTCATCGCGGCTGAACTTCATCACGCGCCATTGCGCCACCATGTTGGCAATCTGCGCCCCCGAATTGTTGTGCCCGTCGGAGAGCATCACCCCTAAACCTTGCGCCAGACCGCTCCAGAGCTTGGAATTCGCCATCTGCTCGTTCGAATGGCGGCCCACGACGTGCCCCATCTCATGACCGAGCACACCGGCGAGCTGGTCTTCGGATTTCAGGCGGCGAAACAGCGCCTCGGTGATGAAAATCTGCCCGCCGGGCAGAGCGAAGGCGTTCACGGTCTGAGTGTCGGCCAGGAGATGGAATTTGAACTGGTAAGAGGTCTCTTTGGCTGCCGTGGAGGCGATCAAGCGTGAACCAACCCGTTCGACCAATTCCCGCCCAGCGGCATCACGGGAGAGCCCCCCGCTTTCCCGGATCATCTGCGGCGCGGATTGCAGACCTAGAGCGATCTCCTCCTGTGGCGTGGCCAGCGCGAGTTTTTGCTCCCGGCCGGTGAATTCGTTTTGGTAGGGAGTGGTGCCGAGCCAGTTGTAAATGAGCGAGCCGACGATGATGAGCAAACCAATGACGATGCGTGGATTGAGGCCCATGCCGACGCGTCTGCGATCATCCCCATAGGCGGAGATGCGGTTGAGAGCTAGGAGCCGATGAAGCGTGGAGATCATGGATTGCTTTATACTTCATGGAAAAATCTTGAGCCAGCAGGTATTTTGCGGCATGGCAGGTCATGTCGTTGTTTCAGGAGCATGATCAGACAGTGGATTGGGGTCGCAAAGGCTCGCAGGCGGTTGTGACGCTGGCGTGTCTGTTTGTGGTACTGACCGGCATGAAGATCGCCGCCAATGTGCTGGTGCCCATCGTTTATGCCTTTTTCCTCGCGGTGCTGAGCTACCCGCTGGTGCGCTGGCTGCGGCGGCACAAGGTTCCCGCAGGCCTTGCTCTGGGCATCACCATGCTGTTGAATCTGAGTGTGCTAGCCGGTTTGATCACCGTGGGAGTGCGCCTTCTTATCAGCTTCTGGAGAGATCTGCCCCATTATCTGCGCGGTCTGGAAAAGTATTCGAATGACGCCGCCGCTTGGCTCGAAGCCAATGGTGTCGCAGATGCCAAGACGACGGTCGGCAGCATGTTCGACTGGAACAACCTCATCGGCTGGGCCACCCAGCAGGATGTGATGAGCAATCTCGGTGCCCTGGGGATCAGCACCTTCGGCACCCTGGCGACATTCCTCGCGAGCCTTATCATGGTGATCATCGTCATGATGTTCATCCTGATGGAAGCACACGGCACGCAAAGCCGGCTGCAAGCCGTGAATCTGTCTGGCGGACCTGATCTCAGCGGACTCATGCGTAGCGCGGACGACATTCAAAAATACCTGGGTGTCAAAACGCTCATCAGCGCGCTGACTGGCCTGCTCGCAGGTTTTTGGTGCTGGTTTTTCGACCTCCACTACCCGCTGTTGTGGGCGCTGCTGGCGTTTTTGTTCAACTACATCCCCGCCGTGGGCAGCACGGCAGCGTCCGTTCCCGCCATTGTGGAGGCGCTGGTGCAACACGGGCCTGGCACGGCGATTTTCGTCGCCATCGGCTACGGCGGCATCAATTTCTTCCTCGATAACTTCGTGCAGCCCACGATGCTCGGCAATCGCTTTGGCATCTCGCCGCTGGTGGTGATTCTCTCCGTCATCTTCTGGGGCTGGTTGTGGGGCCCGCTGGGCATGTTTCTGGCCGTGCCGCTCACCATGGTGCTCAAGGTGCTGCTGGACAACAATGCTGAATTCCAGTGGATCTCTGTCGCGATGGCCAAGAAGAAAATACGCCACGGTGAAGTGGAGGTGGCAGGTTATGACCTGCAAATGAGCGAGGACGAAACGATCGGCAGCGGCGCGAGCACTGAGATTCCAGGGCGGGAGAAGTAGGCCGGCTCGTCAGAGCTGGGACGCACACCTGTGCCACTTCGGCCATTCATTGTGCCAGTGATGCACTGACTCACGTTCCCAGTAAAGAGTCACAAGCAAGCCCCAACCTCGACAAATCAAGCGTAGCAGCCCATGCCAAGGCTGTGGCATGGTTCCAGCAAGAGAGTCAGAGAAACAACCCTTCTCCCACCAACCATGTCCCCCGAAAAATTCACCGTTAAGCTGCAGGAGGCCTTCAATGCCTCCCAATCCATCGCCACCCGGCACGAACATCAGGAACTGAAGCCCAGCCACCTCATCCTCGCCCTGCTGGAGCAGGAAGGCGGCATCGCTACGCCACTGTTTGAAAAGGCCGCAGTCAATCCGGCAGCAGCCCAAGGCCTGAAACCCAGTGTGGAAGCCCTCCTCGCACGCCAGCCCAAAGTCAGCGGCGGCACCAGCGGTCTGCACCTCTCCAATGAGATGCGCGAGCTCATGACCAAGGCCGAGGACGAACAGAAAAAGCTCAAGGACGAATACCTCAGCGTCGAGCACGTCATCCTCGCCCTCTTCAAAACCAAGACCGAGCTGTCCGATCCGCTCAAGCAGGCCGGCCTGACTTACGACACCGTTTCCAAAGCCCTCACCGCCGTGCGTGGCAGCCAGCGCGTGGTGGATCAGGATCCCGAAGGCAAATACCAGACGCTCGAAAAATACGGCACCGACCTCACCGCCCGCGCCAAGCAGGGCAAGATCGATCCCGTCATCGGCCGCGATGAAGAAATCCGCCGCGTCATGCAGGTGCTCAGTCGCCGCACCAAGAACAATCCCGTGCTCATCGGCGAGCCCGGTGTCGGCAAGACCGCCATCGCCGAAGGCCTCGCGCGCCGCATCGTGGCCGGCGACGTGCCCGATTCCCTCAAAGGCAAAAAACTCATCAGCATGGACCTCGGCGGCATGATGGCCGGGGCCAAGTTCCGTGGCGAATTCGAAGAGCGTCTCAAAGCCTTCCTCAAAGAAGTCACGTCCAGCGATGGCGAGATCATTCTCTTCATCGACGAACTCCACACCATCGTCGGCGCCGGCAAAGGCGAAGGCGCTATGGATGCGGGCAATCTCCTCAAGCCCCAGCTCGCCCGTGGCGAACTCCGCTGCATCGGCGCGACCACTCTCGACGAGTATCGCAAATACATCGAAAAAGACCCTGCACTTGAGCGCCGCTTCCAGCCCGTGAAAGTCGGCGAGCCCAGCGTAGAAGACACCATCGCCATCCTGCGTGGTTTGAAGGAACGCTATGAAGTCCACCACGGCGTGCGCATTCAAGACGGCGCCATCATCGCCGCCGCCACGCTGAGCAATCGCTACATCACCGACCGCTTCCTGCCGGACAAGGCTATCGACCTCGTGGACGAAGCCGCCAGCCGCATCAAGATCGAGCTCGACTCCATGCCCACGGAAATTGACGTCATCGAACGTCAGGTCATGCAGGGCGAGATGGAACGCCAGGCGCTGAAAAAAGAAAAAGACGCCGCCTCCAAAGCCCGCCTCGAAAAACTCGACAAAGAGATCGCCGATCTCAAAGAAAACTCCTCCGCCCTCAAAGCCCAGTGGATGAAGGAGAAGGAGTCCGTCGATGCTGGCCGCAAGGTGAAGGAAGAGATCGACCGCCTGCGCACCGAACAAGAACAAGCCCAGCGCCGTGGCGATTTCGGTCGCGCCGGTGAGATTCAGTACGGCCTCATCCCCGATCTCGAAAAGAAGCTCAGCGCCGCCCCCGTCGAAGCCTCCCAGCCCCGCGCCGCACATTCCTTGCTGCGTGAAGAAGTCACCGAGGACGACATCGCCCGCGTCGTCGCCAACTGGACCGGCATCCCCGTCTCACGCCTCCAGGAAGGCGAGCGCTCCAAGCTCGTGAAAATGGAGGAGCGCCTCAGCCAGCGCGTCATCGGCCAGAAGGACGCCATCACCGCCGTCAGCAATGCCGTGCGCCGTGCGCGTGCCGGCATTCAGGATGAGAACCGCCCCATCGGCAGCTTCCTCTTCCTCGGCCCCACCGGCGTCGGCAAGACCGAGCTCTGCAAAGCCCTCGCCGAATTCCTCTTCGACGACGACACC
>NCCR01000071.1 GCA_002279765.1 Verrucomicrobia bacterium 12-59-8
CAGATCGCAGACAATGGTGCCGTGGTGGAAAACTTTGAGGCGCTGGGAGCCGTCGGCCTTGGCGAGCACGCAGAGTTCGGTCTGGTAAATGGCGGCGAGCTCGTGCATTGCAGCGAGGTCTTTTTCCTCGATGGCGATGACCATGCGCTCCTGAGATTCGCTGATGAAGACCTGCCAGCTTTCGAGGTCGGGGGCTTTGAGAGGAGCGTTTTCCAGCCACACTTCGCCGCCGGTGTCGCGCAGCATTTCGCCTGCGGCAGAGCTGAAGCCACCGGCACCGCAGTCGGTGACGAACTGGATGAGGCCCTTCTCACGTGCGGCGAGCACGAAGTCGGCGGCCTTCTTTTCTTCAATGGGATTGCCGATCTGCACGGCGGTCTGGTCTTCTTCGTGCGAGCCCGTGGTGAGGGATGCGGAGGAGAAAGTCGCGCCTTTGAGGCCGTCCTTGCCGGTGCGACCGCCAGCGGCGATGAGCAGGTGGCCGGGCTTCACTTCCTTGGCGATGTCCTTGATGGGGATGATGCCGGCGGTGCCACAGAAGACGAGGGGATTGTAAATGAAGGTGTCGTCAAACTGGATCGCACCATTGACGGTGGGGATGCCCATGCGGTTGCCGTAGTCGCGCACGCCACGCACCACGCCACGCATGACGCCGAGGGGGTGGATGACGTCCTTGGCCTTGATGTCATCCTGCTCGATGTTGGGCGGGCCAAAGCAGAACACGTCGATGGAAGCCACCGGCTTCGCACCTTTGCCTGCGCCGAGGATGTCGCGGATCACGCCGCCGAGGCCGGTATTGGCTCCGGCATAGGGTTCGATGGCGCTGGGGTGGTTGTGCGTTTCGACCTTGAGGCAGACGGCCTTGTCGTCATCCAGACGCACGAAGCCTGCATTGTCCTCAAAGGCACCAAGGACGAAGTCGGGCTTGTTCTTGCAAATCTCTTCAGTCACGGCGCGGATGTAGGTCTTGAAGAGGCCGTCCACGACCTCCTCCTTGCCGTTGAGCGTGTGCTGAATTTTTGCGCCAAAGATGCGGTGCTTGCAGTGCTCGCTCCAAGTCTGGGCGATGACTTCCATCTCGACGTCCGTGGGCTCGCGGCCCTCGTCCTGGTAAATCTTCTGCACGGCGAGCATGTCGGCGCTGGAGAGCGAGAGCTTCATGCGCTTCGAGAGATCGAGGAGCTGGTCGGCTGGGAGATCGCGGAGGGGGATGGTGCGGAAAACGGCTTGGGACATGGGTGGGACCCCCTGACTTGGCGAGGAATCGGCCGGGTTCAATGCCGGAGGGGGAGGAAAATGTGCGGGTATTGCGTTGAATGCAGGCGCAGCCCAAGTACAAGGCCTGTTTTTACGCCCTAAGCTGCAGGAAGTGCCTTTTCAGCAATCGCCATGCGCAGGCGTTGCAGAAAAGCCTGAAGCTCAGCAGGTTCGAGGTGGCGTATCATCCACGCGGGCAGTTCGGTGACGCGCAGTCCGTCCAAGAGCATGGCAACGACTGCCGGCTCCCAACCGCCATCCTTGGCCTGGGCGTCTGGCAGGGCGGAGAGCAGGTCGTGGCCTGCCTGTTCCAGAAAGTAGAGGTCCACGACATCTTTCAATTCGGTGCGGCTGAGCAGAGTAGTCAGCTTGTTGGCGATGATCTCCCGCAGCGTGTCCACGCGGATGCCGTCAAAATCCGCTTTTTGCACATCAAGCTGCGGTGCGCGATCCACGACGACATCCAGCAGTTCACGCTCATCTCCACGCGTGAGCCGAAAACGGTGAAAGTCCGGGGCGGTGCGCAGGGCCTGACAGTCTGCTTTGATTTCAGCAGCTACACGGTGCACGAGGTTTTGCACTTCGATCCCCTCGACCTCTTCGCTGGTAAACAAATCCAGATCATATGAGCGGCGGTGATCGAGATAAAACAGCCCTAGAGCACTGCCACCAGTGAGGAAAAAACGCTGCTCTTGCGCGAACCAGGCGCGAAGAAAATCACGTTTCAGAGGCGTGCAGGCGTTAGATTCTTCCCAGCTCATGAGCGGCACGAAGGAGGTGTTCCCAGACGGGACGACGACGGCCAAGCATGGGGCTGAGCTGAGGGAAACTTTCGGCGACCTGCCGAAGAGTGAGAAACTGCCAGACCTGATCCACCCGCGCCTCGCGCATGAGCCAGGCGGCGGTGTGCAGCCAGTCAACGCCCGTGCTGGTGGCGAGACGCGCCCGCAGGCTGGAGGCCGTTTCAGGACGGTCCCACGCGAAGTCGAGGTTGTCAGCGGGCATGGCTGCTACAGGCGGCATGGCGTGAGAGTAATGGCCTGCAGTTGACCCGTCAAGCCGGGTGCAGCCCGGATAGGAGGTGGTGTGAAACGGTTGCTGTTCTTCCTTCGTCCGCTTTTATCCTCCTACCATGGCAACCATCGCAGTTCTCGGCACGCTCGACACCAAAGGTCACGAACACTCCTACGTGGCGGAAATCATCCGCGCACGCGGGCATCAGACGCTGCTCATTGACACCGGTAGCGGGGACTTGCCGCAGGTGGAGCCGGATGTGACGCGGGAGCAGGTCGCGGCGGCGGGGAATGTGGACCTCGCGGGCATCATGGTGCGTCAGGATCGTGGTGAGGCGGTGACGGCGATGGCGGATGCGGCGGCGGCTTTTTTGTCGGCCCTGGTCGCGAGCGGCAAGGTGCATGGGGTGATCTCGCTCGGCGGTGGCGGTGGCACGGCCATCGGCACGGCGGCGATGCGGGCGCTGCCGGTGGGTTTTCCGAAGGTGATGGTGTCCACGCTGGCCGCTGGCAATGTGGCTCCGTATGTCGGCACGAAGGACATCGTGATGTTTCCGAGCATTGTCGATGTCAGCGGTATCAATCGCATCTCCCGCGTGCTGCTGGCTCGTGCAGCCGGGGCCATCTGCGGCATGGTGGAAACGACGGTGCCTGAGGGAGAGGATAAACCACTGATCGCTGCCTCGATGTTTGGCAACACGACGGAGTGCGTGAACCGGGCGAAGCAGATTCTGGAAGATGCCGGGTATGAAGTGCTTGTCTTCCACTCCACCGGCACGGGTGGCAAGATCATGGAGTCGCTGATCGAAAGCGGGATGTTTGCTGGCGTGCTCGACATCACCACCACGGAATGGGCGGATGAACTCGTGGGCGGCATTCTTGGAGCGGGGCCCACACGACTGGATGCGGCGGGCAAAGTGGGCGTTCCGGCAATCGTGACACCGGGCTGTCTCGACATGGTGAACTTCGGCGAGCGTGCGAGTGTCCCTGCGAAGTTTGAGGGACGGCATTTCTACATCCACAATCCGCAGGTCACACTGATGCGCACGGATGCCGCTGAATGCGCGGAGCTGGGCCGCATCCTCGCGGAAAAGGTGAATGCGTATCGCGGGACCGTGACGGTGCTGCTGCCGCTGACGGCTATCAGCATCATCAGCGCTGCGAGCAAGCCATTCTATGATGCCGAGGCTGATGCGGCGCTGTTTGATGCGATCCGCAAGCATCTGCGCCCTGGCATTCCACTCATCGAGATGGAGTGCGAGATCAATGCACCGGAGTTTGCGGCGGCGTGTGCGGGGGCGCTGCTGCAGAACATCACCCAAGCGGTGAACTGATTGCAAATCTGCGGCTGTTCTGTCATTGCAACCGGTGGCAGCCGAACGAACATCGCAGCGGCATGAACTACCCGATCACTTTTCGCTTTCACATTTTGGCCTTCTCTCCGCAGATTACTGTCACAGAGGCAGACGGCCAGACGCTCTGCTACGTGAAGCAGAAGTTCTTCCGCCTGCGGGAAAAAGTGGAGGTATTTACAGATGACACGATGCAGACGCTGCTGGCGACGATTGAGGCGGACCGCATCATCGACTGGTCGGCAAGCTACACGTTCAGAGCCCCGGATGGAAGAGTGCTGGGCTCGGTGGGCAGGCGCGGAATGAAATCGCTATGGCGGGCGCATTACGATGTGTTTGCCCCCGGTGCTCAGGTGCCCACGTTTGTGATTCAGGAGTGCAATCCTTTCGTCAAGCTGTTGGACGGCCTTGTGGGCGAGATTCCCATCCTCGGCATGTTCACCGGATTCATGCTGCACCCGAGCTACATCGCTACGCGCGGGGAGGGTGGTGAGCCTGTGCTGAAGCTGACCAAGCAGTCCGCGTTTTTCGAAGGCCGCTTTGGTCTGACGGAGGAAGGCCCGGCGAATGAGGGCGAGCAACTGGCGCTGCTGCTGTCTTTCCTGATGATGAATCTGCTGGAGCGGGCGCGGGGGTGAGCGGCGCACCGGAATGCGAATAAGGATTTCGCTGCCGCAGCCACCCGTCTAAGATAGTGCAGGAAGCTCACCCCGACCGCGCATGAAACCCCAGCTAGATATACGGGCGAAAAAACCACGATGGCTGCACGGGCTCGGCGTATTTATACTGACTGCGGCGATGGCGCTCTCCCCCATCGCCCTGGGGCTGCAGCTCATGGGTGTGCTTCTGCTGCCTGCGGGGCTTCTGTATGGCATCGCCATTCCTATGTGCGTCCTCTTCACAGCGTGCCTCATCAAGTTTCCATTGGATACCAAGATCATCACGACCGTGTGTGTTGGGGGACTGTTCATTCTCACCTTCCATGTCTTGAAAAGCATTCGCGAAAAGCAGCAGCCACGCGGCCCCTATACACAGCCGGGAGCCGCTGCGTATTCAACACTAGAGCATCGTCACTCCGGCGGCAGGGTCACTTCCAGCTTGTATTGATCCGTCTTCAAACCTGCGGCCAGCTACTTCGGCAGCCGTTCCATCATTGCCGCAGGCAGCTCCACGGTCTTCTGCCGGCTTGAGGTGCCGCGTAGGAGGGTGATCTGGCCTTTGGGGCAGTCGAGGAATTCAGCGAGGAAGCGGATGAGTTCGGTGTTGGCTTTGCCATCCACGGGCGGGGCGTGAAGTTTTACCAGCAGCACGGGGCGGCCTTTTTCATCGGCAGTCCAGCCAGCGAATTCGGATTTCTTCGCGTTCGGGGTGACGCGGACGGCGAGCTGGGCACGATCAGAGGAGGCGGCCATGATCAGACGAGTTTGAGGCGCTTGCGCATGAGCCACTCGACGGTGAGCAGCAGGATGGCGGCACCGAACCACCACCAGCTGGACCAGAGATTGGTCTCTTTGGTGATGACCTGCTTGCGGTCCATGCTTTGCAGCAGGCCGGGGAGTTCAGTGGCGGCTTGTTCTTCGCGCAGGAAACGGCCACCACTGTTGTTGGCCATGGTTTCGAGCAGCGTGCGGTTCATTGTAAGCGTGGCCCACTCGGGATTGCCGGTGTCGGAGACGTGGAGGGAGAGGCGGGCATCACTGCGCGGCGCGCTGGGGCTTTCTGCGACGGCGATCTCATAGGTGCCCGCTTTGAGCGGTGGGGTGAGGACGCGATAGACTCCGATGTGGGTGGGGTCTGCTTCAAGCTGCAAAGTGGCGACTTCTACGCCGTCATGCAGCAGGTAGGCGCGGGGCTGCGCATCGGTGATGATTTCGCCGTTGTCATTGCGGACGCGCACACGGATTTCAGAGGTTTCGCCGGGCGAGTAGCGCAGGCGATCGGTGCCGACGGAGAGTTTCTTTTGGTCAATCTGAAACGGTGGTGCGGCGATCCATGCACCCAGCTGCATCCACAGACGCTGATGGTACAAATCAGCGACCTGGAAGCGCCAGCGCCAGAGTTCATCCGTGGCGAGGTAAAGCACGGCACCGGCACCAACCTGACGAAAGACGATCACTGGCTGTTGAGCTTTGGCGAGGGTGATGGCGGCGGGCAGTGCCTCGACATTCGCGTGCCAGTTCACTTTGGGCAGCGTGGGCCAGAGCGCGGTGTTGGCGCTGGGGCTGTCGCTGAGGCGCAGGGCATCGAAGCGCTGGCCGTCGGTGGTCAACTCGATGCTGGATGCTGAATTCTTGATGCTGGATGCCAGAAACCGCACAGGGATGAGAGGGGTGGTTTTGCCCTGGCTCCATTCGTGGAGTTTGCCACGCTGGCCATCGATCATGATCAAACCGCCGCCGCGTTTTTCGACGAACTCGAGGATCCAGTCGAGGCTTTCCGCCTTGAGTCGGTTCAAGGCGACATCGCCGAGAATGATGAGGTCATAGCTCAGCAGGTCGTCGCGTGTTTTGGGGAAGTCTTTTTGCAGGGTGCCGCTGGCGGCGTTGTCGGCCATATCATCGAAGATGGCTGTGGCCTGCCAGCGGTCATCGCGTTCAAAGTGGTTGTGGATGTAGCGTGACTCCCAGCGCGGACGGCCGTCGAGGATGAGGACTTTGCGCTTCTTTTCCAGTAAATGAATGGAGAGCTCGCGGGCGTTGTTGGAGCGCGTTTTTTCCAGCGCGGCGCGGTCACCGCTGGCGGAGATGAGGATGTTCACGCTGCGCAGTGTTTTGTCACGCTGACCGGGTGCGGATGGCGGCAGCTCGGTGACGGGAAAGATGAAATCAAAACTCTTCTCGCCCTTGCCTGTGGTGGTGAAGTCCTTTTTCCACAGCACCTTGCCTTGGCTTTCGATGCGAACGTTCGCTGGAATGCCGGACGGCATGCTGTCATTGACGGTGAGGCGGCCTTGGAAGTTTTCTTTGGAGAAGACGGATTCGGGAGCGGTGACGGCCAGAAGCGCCAAATCCGGCGGTGGGATCTCGGTGCCGAAGCCGATGGTGAAGATGGCCGTGCCACTGGCCTTGAGCGCGGTGCTGAATTCTTCGGGAGAGCCTGTGGAGTTGTGCTGGCCATCCGAGAGCACGACGAGCGCAGTCCCTGCGGTTGCGGGGCCGACGGCGGCACGCAGGGTTTGATCCAGGTTGGTGATGGGTGAGGTGGCGGGAAGCTCAAACGTTGCGGGCATTTCGCCGGATGTGTCCTTGCCACCCTGACGGTACCACCATAGGCGCTGCGTGTTCATGCCGCGCAGGGCCACGAGCTCCACATCCTGGGTCTCGGCGAGTTTTTTCAGCAGCGGCGTCGTGCCTTTGAGCAGGAAATCTTCGGCGCGTTGAAAGCGTGCCTTGGATATGCCTGCGGCAGCACCGGCAGCTTCGTCCGTGAGCTGCATGCTGGCGGAACTGTCAACCGCAACGACGACGCGGCCCAGCTGGCGCAGGGTGGTGACGTGGCGCAGGATCGGACCGGCCAGAGCGAGCACGAGAATGAAGACCACTAGCGAACGCATGATGGCGGGCACCTGTGCGGCACGGCTGCTGACATACTTCAACTCACGGCAATAGAGAAACCACATGAGCGTCGCGAGACCGAACGCGAGCACAACCACCGGGAGCGGCGAATAGCCGCCGGTGAAGCGCAGGATGGTTTCGGTTTGCGGGGTCATGCGTTAAACGTATCAGCCTTTGGCGATGTGCTGTTGGAGGAGGACTTCGGCGAAGAGAAGGCCTAGCAGGAGGAGCAGAAGCGGCTGCCAGAGTTCGCTGCCGTGGCGGCGGGTGCGGTCGAGGGCCTGGTAGGCGGGCAGGGTGTCGGCATAGGCGGCGTCGTAACGCTGGGCGATCTTTTGGATGTCGGCAGGAGGCAGGGCTTTGAGGTCGGACTCGGTGCCGTCGATGTTGAAGGCGAGGAGGGTAGTCTTTTCTGTGCCGACCTTTTGCAGCTGGAAGATGCCAGGCTGATTGATGACCGGGCTTTGGACGAAGACGGCATCACCTTCTTTGGAGGACTTCAGCGTCTGCGTCTGGCCGGTGGGATCTCGCAGGGTGAACTCGGCACCGAGTTCGGCTTTTTCGAGCGGCAGGCGAATTGAAGAACCGACTAGCTGCCACGCAGGAGCGTTGCCTTCCGTGGCGAGGTAGGTGGTGAGGCGCTGCATGAGCGGGACGAAGAAGGGCTGCAACGGGAGATTGCTCCATGCGGCATTGGCCGTGGTAGCGACGGCGATGACGCGGCCAAGTCCGTACTTTTTCTCGATCATCAGCGGCACATTGCGGTCGAGATTGAAGATGCGTTGAGTTTGATCGCTCTGCGGCGTGAACTCAAACCAGTGGCGGAACTCGGCGTCTTGGAGACGGCCTGCTCGGGCGTCGTTAAAGTACAGCGCAGAGGGATGCGTGAAGCGCTGCATGAGGATGCGGGCGGGCAGGGCATCGGAATCAGCGCGGGCCTGTCCTTTGATAGCGGATGGATACATTCCTTCGCCCTTGCGGTAGAACTCACGGTTGTACCAGTCGAGATCGCAGTCGGGCCCGGCGAAGACGAGCAGGCCGCCACCTTTTTTGACGAACTTGTCGATGTCGTTCTGCGTGTGGCCTTGCAGTTTCTCCACATCGGCCATGATGATGACCTCTTGCTGGCGGAGGTCCTCATTGCGTATCTTGCGCAGATCAATTTTCTTGGTGCGAATAAGATCCTTCAGCGTGGCGGCGGCGACGGTGTGAGGGGTGAGGGCGATCTCAAGGAAGTCGGTGGCACCGCTGAGTGGTTCTTTGCCGGGACTGCCGTCGATGAGCAGGACGTTGAGCTGATTGCGCACCTGCACGATGGAGTGGAAGGCGTTGTCGTCGGCGAAGCTGTCGCCTTCGAGGCGGACGGAGAGCGAGTGGTCACCGACTTTGTCAAAGGCATGCGTGAAGGAGAGCACGGCCTCGCCTTCAGGGGCGAGTGAAACGCGCGCGGTGCGCAGGCGTGCGCTGTCGGCTTCGAGATGCACGGGAATATCCTGCCAGGGGCGCTTACCGTGGTTTTTAATACGCACACGCAGACCGATGGGCTGTGACTCAGCAGCGACGAGAGCGGAGATGTCGGCGCTGGCGATGCTGATGTTTTCAGCGAGATCACTGCCCACGCGGTAGAAGGTGATCTGCGGCTTCGGCTCCTGCTTGGAGAGAGTTTCGAGCGCTGGCAGTGCAGCACCCTCTGCGATGGCTTTCCAGTCGGCTTCCTGGAAATCGGAAACGATGACGACTTCGCGTGCGGCATTGGGCGAGTCCTTCAAAGCTGAGGTGGCGCTCTGAAAGGCATCATTCGCGGCGAGCGGGCCGGACATGGAGGGCACTTCGCTGAGCTGCTTGGGCACGAGGTCGAGAGCTGTGGTGGCTTGATCAAGCAGCTTGCGCGGTGTGCCGCCGGAGAGAATGACCTGCGCGCTGGAACCGCTGGGGAGATCGGTTAGCATGGTCTGCATGTCCTGGCGCGCCTGCTCCATCACGGTGCCGCCGGGAAGCGTGGTCTGTGCGGCGGGGGCTCGCATGGAAAAGGAATCGTCCAGCATGACGATGAGCGAGGAACTGCCGAGGCCGAGCGAGCGCAGCGCGGTGAGCACCGGCTGTGCGAGGCACAGAGCGAGCACGATGGGAATGGCGATGCGAATGAGGAGAAGCAGGAGTTGCTCGACCTTCATCTTGCGCTTTCGCTGGCGGATCACTTCATGCAGCAGGTGCATGGCACCCCAGCGCACGGTGACGACCCTTCGCTTGTTTAACAAGTGGATGATCAGCGGGATCAGGAAGGCCAAGCCGCCCGCGAGAAGTGCGATGTTGAGGAAACTCATTCCTGGTTCCAAATACGGCGCATGGCCTCGGCGTTGACGGTAGAATCAAAAATGGCCCGCACGGGTATCTCGAATCCGGGAATGACTGCGCTGCTGAGAAGGCCTTCTGTTTGAGCCGCCACCGGTGGATAGGTGCTGCCCTCAAGGCGGTAAAGCTCCACGGTCTCCGCGACGGTATCCACGATCCAGTACTCCCCGACACCATGCAGCGCGTAGTCTTCGAACTTGATGCCGCGGTCGCGATTTTCTGTCGAGGGAGAGAGCACTTCGACAATGAGGTCGGGAATGGGAAACCTGAGCGTGTCCGGCGAGATGAGGCCCATTTTGCCAAGGCCGAAAAACATGAGGTCCGGCTCGTAGTCGTTGCGCGGAAAGCTGGTCATGGCTTTTTCGATCAGCACAGTTCCTAGCCGCTGGGTGCTCACGTGGCTTTCCATGAGCTTGAAAAGGGCCTGGTTGGCCTGCAGGTGCCGGTTGAGCGCCGGGGAGTGCATGATGATCTCGCCCTGGATGAACTCCCATTTGTGCTCCGGCGTGATGTCATGGTAAAACTTCTCCCGCAGCTTGCGTTCAGCCGCCAGCACACCCAAGGCGTGCTGGATGATCTCCGGCAAATCCGGGGATTGAAGGACGGCTTCGAGAACGGCGGCGCTCATGATGAAAGGTGGCTCATGGAATCGGAAAAGGCAAACAGGTGTCAGCGCATGCGCAGTGCCAGGTAACTGCGCAGCGCCGCAGAGTGCGATTCGTCCGTGGGCAGGCTCAAGTAATCGACCTGATGCTTGCGGAAGCCATCCTTGAGCTGGGCGGCGAAGTTCTGCTGAGCTTCGATGTAGCGCTGGCGAATGGTGGCGGGGTCGAGGAGGAGGAAGTCGTCGTCGTTTTCGAGGTTTTCGAAGCGTGCCCAGTTGCCAAAAGGGAAGTCGATTTCGTCGCGGTCCCAGAGCTGGAGGGCGATGATTTCGTGGCCTTTTTTGCGCAGGATGCCGATGGATCGAAGGAGGGCTGCCGGATCGTCAAAGAAGTCGCTGATGAGGATGACGAGTCCACGGCGCTTGAGGCGCTGGGCGAGGGATTCGAGCACCGGGGCGAGGCTGGTGTCTTTGCCGGGCTCGGTTTTGACCATCGTTTCGAGCATCAAATGCAGATGCGAAATCTTGGTGCGGCAGGGAATGATGTCGCGCACCTTGGAGTCGAAGGTGATGAGGCCGACGGCGTCCTGCTGGCTCATGAGCAGGTAGGCGAGGGAGGCGGCGAGCTTGCGTGCGTAGTCGAACTTCAGTACGCCCTTTTGGCCGCGATAGCCCATGCTGCCGCTGGCATCGAGCACGACGGTGGCACGAAGGTTGGTCTCTTCATCAAACTCGCGGATGTAGAAGCGGTCCGTGCGGCCAAAGATCTTCCAGTCGAGGCGGCGGATTTCATCGCCCTGCACGTAGGGGCGGTGCTGGCGGAACTCGACGCTGAAGCCTTTGTGCGGCGAGGCATGCTGGCCGGTGGTGAATCCTTCGACAACCGTGCGCGCAAAGAGCTGCAGCGTCTGCAGACTGGTAATGTCTTCGGCGTGAAGGATGTCAGAGAGAGTAGCCACTGATGAGGGGAATTAGGGGGCCGGGCGTGTGGTGCAGCCGCTCAGAGTACTCGCGCTTCGCTCTTCTTCGTCTTCTTCACCAGTTCAGCGATGATCTGATCCACGGTGATGCCTTCGGCTTCGGCGTGGAAGGTGGGGACGAGGCGGTGGCGCAAGGCAGGGGCAGCGAGGGCTTCGATGTCGTCGGTGGTGACGTGGGTGCGGCCACGGAGCAAGGCGCGGACTTTGCCGGCGAGGACGAGCATCTGACTGGCACGCGGGCCTGCGCCCCAGCTGAGCATGCTCTTCACATACTCGGATGCGTCAGGTTCTGTGGGGCGTGTGGAACGAACGAGATCGAGGACGAAGTCGATGACGTGATCTGGCACGGGCACCTTGCGGGCGAGCTGCTGAGCGGCCTGCAATTCCTCAGCGGTGATGACGGCTTCGATTTCCTGTGTTTCGCCGCCGGTGGTGCGGGCGATGATTTCGCGCTCGTCGTCGCGGGTGGGGTAATCGACTTTGATGAGGAAGAGAAAGCGGTCTTTCTGGGCTTCAGGCAGCGGGTAGGTGCCTTCCTGCTCGATGGGGTTCATCGTGGCTAGGACGAAGAAGGGCTTGGGCAGTTCATGTGTGACCTGACCGACGGTAACGTGCTTTTCCTGCATAGCCTCAAGCAGGGCGGCCTGAGTTTTGGGCGGTGTCCGGTTGATTTCGTCCGCGAGGATGATCTGAGAGAAAATGGGGCCCGGCTGGAAGACGAGCTTGCGGCGACCTGTCTCAGCATCTTCCTGGATGATTTCGGTGCCGGTGATGTCGGCTGGCATCAGGTCGGGCGTGAACTGGATGCGACGGAAGCTCAGGTGCATCGCGTCAGAGAGCGATTTGACGAGCAGGGTCTTGGCGAGACCGGGCACGCCTTCGAGTAGGCTGTGGCCCCCGGCGGCGATGGCGATGAAGACCTGCTCAATGACGGCCTCCTGTCCGACGATGCGTCTGCCGAGGGCAGCTTTGAGTTTGTTGTAACCAGAGACGAGAGCGGCGGCAGCGGCGGAGTCGGACATGAGAGGAATGACGAAATCAGAATGACGTGTGATGCCATTCATGGCATCAACGGGGGCGGAGTGAACACGAGGACGGATCACGAGTTCTTTCCACTCTTGCTAACAAGCTGGCAAGAAGACAAAAAGGCGGATTCGCGAATCCGGCTGGATCAGATTTTGCTGATACAGGCGACGGCCATGGCGGCGATGCCTTCCTCACGACCGACGAAGCCGAGGCGTTCGTTGGTGGTGGCTTTGACACCGACCTGATCAGGCTGGATGCCCAAAGCGGCGGCGATGTTCTTTTTCATCGCGGCGGCGTGGGGATTCACCTTGGGGGCTTCAGCGATGAGGGAGGAGTCAACGTTCTCAATGCGCATGCCTTTGTCTGCGGCGATCTGGGCGCACTTTTCGAGGATCTTGAGACTGCAGATGCCTTCGATGGTGGGATCGCTGGGCGGAAACCAGTAGCCGATGTCGGGCTCGCCAAGAGCGCCGAGCACGGCGTCAGCAATGGCGTGGCTGAGCACATCCGCATCCGAATGGCCTTTGAGGCCGCGCGAATGCGCAATGGTGACACCGCCGAGGACGAGGGGGCGGCCTGTTTCAAAGGGATGGACGTCGTAACCGATGCCTGTGCGAACCATGGGTATAAATCAGGCGTTGTGGTCGGCGGCTTTCTTCAAGCTGGCGAGCACCTCGGAGATCGGGAGGTCGATGCGCTGGCGGTTGAGAAAGTAGCTGACGTTTTCGTAGCCTGCCTCAGTAAGGTGGTTCAAGGCGGTGACGAAATGCTCGCCGACGCGAACTGCCCGATGGGAGTCAGACCCGAGGACGATGGGGATCTTGCGGTCCGCCATCATGCGCAGCATTTCGAGGCCCGGATTCATTTCGGAGTAGCTCTTGTTGAGGCCTGAGGTGTTCAATTCCATGGCCACACCGGTGGCCGCGATGCGATCGAGAGCGCCGGAGACGGTGTTTTTGACAATGGCAAAGCACCAGGAGTCCGGATGGTAGTTTTTGACCAGATCAGGATGGGCCAGGCAGTCGTAGAGGCCTGACTCGGCCGATTTGGCGAGGTGCTCGAAGTAGGTACGGCGGAAGTTTTCGATGGTTCCGGTCTCAAACTTGTTGAGGTACTCCTTGGCCTGCCAGTGAACGGCACCGAGCACGTAATGGAAGTCGGCACGCTGGTGGAGCGCGGCGATGTATTCCTCGCAGCCGGGGAAGTATTCGCTCTCAATGCCGAGGCGGATGTCGAGCTTGCCCTTGTAGGCGTCGGCGGCGCGTTGAACGATGGCGAGGTAAGTGTCGAATTCACTCTCCGACATGCGCACCGTGGGCCAGAAGCCGTTGGGCATGGGGCAATGACAGGTGAAAATGATGCCTTTGAGGCCTGCTTTGACGGCCTGCTGGGCGTACTCTTCCGGCTCGCCCCAGGCATGCTTGCACAGCGGGGTGTGCATGTGGGAATCGTAGAACAGCGCACCAGTCTTGGTGGGGCCAGGGGGGGGCAGCGGCTGGGTGGGTGCTTTTTTGACCGGGGCTACCACCGGAGCGGGAGGGGGAGGTGCCACTTCCACTATCGGCGCAGCCGGCTTTGGGACTGCTGCAACGGCAGCAGGTACTTTGGCAGGCGCGGCGGCAGGTTGGACGGGGGCGACGGCCTTGGCAGGTTTTGAAGGTGTGGCAGGCTTGGCAGGCACCGGCTTTTTGGCTGCTTGGGCCACCGGTTTAGGGGGAGATTTGGCGGGTAGCGGAGCAGGTTTCGCTACAGCAGTTTTTGCTTTAGGCAGAGGAGCCTTGGCCACAGTTTTTTTCACCGCAGGCTTGGGCGCAGCCACCTTTTTGGCAGGCTTCTTAGGCGCTGGCTTTTTAAGGACAGGCTTTTTAGCGGGAACAGGCTTCTTTTTGGACAGCGTTTTCCTGGCAGGCGCGGTTCCAGCCTTTTTCTTGGCGACCACGTTTTTTTTCGCCTTGGGCGCAGCTGGCCTGGCCTTACCTTGGGCCGCCTTTTTCGTGTTTCGTTTAGGTTTGCTCACAGTCTAGCTCCTGGTTCCATGCAATATCAGCCATCCTTTGCCTTCAATTTCTGCAATCCGTGCGTTTTTGCCACCACCTGCAGGGCCTGGATAACAAAGTCGCAGTGTTAACGGCACATCTTTCCAGTTTCCAGATTGAAGCTGCTGGAGAAGCGGCTGGAATTTGGGGTCTTTGCGGTCGAAGTAGGCATAGATGACATCGTTGTCGTCAGGATGCTTGATTTCGAGCATTTCGCTTCCCTGCGGCGGCGCATCAGAGGGTATGTTCTGCGGTTTGGAGGCGATCACCCGAAGAAGCTTGGGCTCGGATGGCTGGGTTTTGATGAACTCCTTCCAGTCAATTTCGCCGTATCGGACGGAACTTTCCCAGTCCACTTGGAAGGTGCCGTCCGTCATTTCCTCAATAATGAGACTGACAGGCTCGGCATTGGCAAAGATCGCCTGGGCATAACCGAGGAGGTAACCAGGCTCCTCCACCGGCAGCACCCAGCCGAGGGTTTTCCACTCAAGAGGCGTGTGGGGATGACTCTGATAGTAGTTCTCCATCAATGGCCGAACACGCTCGGGATCGCGGGCAAAGGCGAGCAGCTGGTCCACATTGGCAGATTCAAAAAATCCACGTACAGTGTGTTCAATTTTGAGTCTTTTGCTGTCAATATCATGAATGACCGATTGAATAACGGGGTGCCGGCTGGTCGGCACCTGGGGGCTGACAGAAACGGTTGACACATTTCGAGGCGGGAGCGTTTCAGCCACTGGTGGGACCGCCGCCCGGTAGGAGCCGTCCTGCGGGAGGGTTTCGGAGATTTCGTTGAGAAGGGCGGGATTTTCTTTGGCTTTGCCGGACCAGCGGCGTTCCATGTCTTTGTCATAAACCGACTGCACGTAGTCGGGGTTCACGCGGGCAGATTCCCACAGCTTGACCATGACGACACGAACGACCGTGGCAATCATGATGACCAAGGCCATACAACCGAGCAGGGTGGCGACGGCGTTGATCATGGTTTCGCGTCGCCGCGCTCGGCTGCGGCGCGGCGGATCATTGTCAGCAATGCTCGGGTGGGTCATGGCAAACACGCGTTGGTGGAGCCGAAGGCGGGATTTGAACCCGCGACCCTCGCATTACGAATGCGATGCTCTACCACTGAGCTACTCCGGCTGCTCTACCACTGAGCTACTCCGGCTTGAACGTGTGACTTTAATTTAAGTCTTTGATTATATAAGGGGTGGTAAGACCTTGTCATTTGCTTTCTTCAGCAGGCCCGAAAAATCATGGGAGGGCTTGCTAAAGCCCCTGCGGAGGCTGTCAAGATCGAAGCTCTCGCTTGTATCTCTGATCAACACCATTCACTGGTGCGGTATGACCAGTTCTGCCATGCCTGCGCAACCCGGAACCCCGTATGGTGAATTCCTTGCCGAGCAGGAGGAAATTCAGCGGTTGAAATGGATCGCCAGCGAACGCGAAGGCCATGACATCGGCTTTGAGTTTGCACTCAATGACTGGGCGCAGAATCACCGTGCCGAGTGGCGCCGTATGCGGAATCGGACCCAGCGCCTGCCTGCCTGAGTTTCCACCGGCGTCCGGGCAAGATTGCCCCCACTCACGCGTTATGAACGCGCCATGAATTATCGTCTTGCCGCCCAAGTGCTGCTGCTGTTCTCCGCCCCGCTGCTGCACGCCACCGGGCGCACCAATGTTTTGTTCATCATGGCCGACGACCTACGGCCGGAGCTGGGCTGCTACGGCTCGGTGGCGGTCACGCCGCATCTGGATGCCTTGGCGCGGCGCGGTATGATTTTCCAGCGCGCCTACTGCCAGCAGGCCGTCTGCAATCCCTCCCGCTCCTCCATGCTGACCGGGCTGCGACCGAACACCTTGGGACTATACGTCAACGGCACACATTTTCGTGAGCTAAAGCCGACCGTGGTGACGCTACCCCAGTGGATGAAGGAGCACGGCTACACGACCCGCTGCGTGGGTAAAATTTTCCATAACTGGCATACGCTGGAGCATGGCGACCCCCGTTCCTGGAGCGCCCCGGAATTCCTGCACTACGCAAATCATGGCGATGATGTGCCGCAGATCAGCGGACCACTGCCACCGAATTTGGCCACACTCTCCAACACCCTGCGTCAATATGGCAAAGTACCGCTCTGTGAGTGCCGCGAGGTCCCAGATGAATCCTATTATGATGGCCGTGTGGCAGCGGAGGCCGTGCGTATCCTCGGCGAGATCAAGGATAGACCCTTCTTTCTTGCCGTCGGGTTTTGGAAACCGCACGCCCCGTTCAACGCCCCGAAAAAATACTGGGACCTATACCAGCGAGACAAGCTCCCGGCTTTCAATCCCTCACGGCCTGCTGACGCCCCGGACATCGCTTTTCACCAGAACACCGAGATTTTGGGGCCGGCGGAGCGGCAGAAACAGCCCACCGCAGAGCAGGTGGCGGAGATGCGGCATGGATATTTTGCCAATGTCAGCTACATGGACGCCCAGTTGGGAAAGGTAACCTCCGCCCTGGAACAGCAGGGCCTGCTGGACTCCACTCTCATCGTGTTCTGGGGTGATCACGGCTATCACATTGGCGAGCACGGCCTGTGGGCCAAGACCTCGAACTTTGAACTCGATGCACGCGTGCCGCTCATCCTCGTGCCGCCGCAGGCCAAACATGCCGGGTCCAGCACGCAGTCGCTGGTGGAAATGGTGGATCTTTTTCCCACCATCACCGCCTTGTGCGCGGTTCCGGACGCGCCGGGTCTCGACGGGATCAGCCTCGTCCCCTTGCTCAACGACCCGCAGGCCAGCGTCAAACCGGCGGCCTACACCCAGCATCCGCGCCCGCCATACCCCGACCGCTCCCCACGTGGCAGTCCGGAGGTGATGGGCGTCAGTGTCCGCACTCCCACACTGCGCTATACCGAATGGAGAGACTATGACACAGGAAAGGTGGTGGCACGTGAACTCTACGATCACACCCGTGACGAAGCTGAAATGAGCAATGTGATCGCCAAACCGGTGGCTCCCGAAGCGCTCGAACAAGCACGCCAGCTTCTGCACCGTCAGTTTCCACCGGGGAAGCACTGAACCAGCACGGTGCCAAAAAAGCTCAACTTAATGGTTGCCAAAGAGCCCCAAATTTTGTTAATCATTATCAAGTCACATGAAAAATCGTTTTCTATTCCTTGCCATCACCCTCTGCGCACTTTCCAGCATCGCTTATGGTGACATTCAGTCCCCCCCCGGACATCATTTCACCTGGAGCCGGAAACTCAGCCGTGGCGTGGGCAATATCCTGTTTGGATGGTTTGAATACCCGGCGGTTTGGCGCAAAACGAATCAATCTGACGGCTCCATCGCAGCAGCATCCGACTTCCTTGTCGAAGGAACCAAGCGCACCTTGGTGCGGGCTGGCTACGGTCTCTATGAGATCGCCACCTTCCCGGTGCCGAGCTGGAAGCGCACCTACCGCCCGCCATATCATCACAAGGAAGCGCTGGACGGCTGGTGGGGCTACACCGAATTCGCTCCGGAAGTGGGTTTCCGTTCGGAAATTCCATACTCCTCATCTCAGGGCTGGTAACAGCCATCAAGCGATCTTTTTGAAGGCACAGACTGCAAACAGTCTGTGCCTTTTGTTTGCAAAGCATGTTTCCTGCTGGCAAGAAAGGACTGTTTCCTCATGCCTGAAGCTCATCAGATAGACATCCAACATGTGGCCAAACTGGCCCGGCTTACACTTTCCGCCGAAGAAGCCACACGCTATGAATCCCAATTGGGGGGCATCCTGAACTACATCGATACGCTCACGCGTTACGATCTGGATGGAGTGGAGCCAACGGCGCATGCCATGCCCGTCTATGATGTGCTGCGCGCAGACGACCCAAGGCCTGGATTAACCCAGGAGCAGGCGCTCTCCAACGCGCCGAAACGCATCGCCGACCAGATCCAAATCCCTCAGGTGATCGAGTAAAACCGCCCAACCTCTGCTGCTTTCCGCCCTTTTCCTATGCTTGCCTCCTCCACCATCGCAGCCTTGCGCAAAGGCATCACTGCGGGTGACATCATGCCACGTGACATCGTTTTGGATGTCGCCAAGTCCATCGAAGCCGGCAATGCGGAGATCGGAGCTTATTTGTCCTGGGACCTCGATGCCGCACTCGCGGAGGCAGACCTCGCGGACATCACGAAGCCGCTGGGGGGCATTCCCATCGCGGTGAAGGACAACATGAACGTGACCGGCCAGCCCTGCACCTGCGGCTCGCGAATCTTGGCGGAAAACTACACGGCTCCCTACGATGCAGGTGCCATCAGGCTGCTGCGCGCGAGTGGCGCCATCCCGTTTGGCCGCTTGAACATGGATGAATTTGCCATGGGGTCCAGCACGGAGAACTCAGCCCTCGGCATCACGCGGAACCCGCGCGATCTCACGCGGGTGCCGGGCGGCTCCAGCGGTGGCAGTGCGGCGGCAGTGGCGGGTGATCTCGCCATTGCGGCCCTAGGTTCGGACACGGGCGGCTCCATCCGCCAGCCGGCGGCCCTGTGCGGCTGCGTGGGCATCAAGCCAACTTATGGCCGTGTGTCCCGCTATGGGCTGGTGGCATTTGCCTCTTCCCTTGATCAAATCGGCCCGGTTACCAAAACGGTGGAGGATGCCGCCCTGATGCTGAACCACCTTTGTGGCTACGATGCGCATGACTCGACCTCGCTGAATATCGAGGTTCCCGATTTCACCGCCACGATTGGGCAGGACATCAAGGGCCTGCGCATCGGACTGCCCAAGGAGTATTACATCGACGGCATCCATCCAGGTGTGTCAGCCAGTGTGCAGGCGGCGATCCGCCAGCTAGAATCCCTCGGAGCGATCATCGAAGAAATCAGCCTGCCGCATACCGAACTCGGGGTGGCGACCTACTATGTGCTCGCCCCTGCGGAGGCCTCCGCCAACCTCGCCCGCTTTGACGGTGTGCGTTACGGCCACCGTAGCGACCGTGCTGGAAATTTGCTAGAACAGTACACAAAGTCCCGCTCAGAAGGTTTCGGTCCCGAGGTGAAGCGGCGCATCCTGTTGGGCACCTACATGCTCAGCTCCGGCTATTACGACGCCTACTACATCCGTGCGCAGAAGGCGCGCACACTGATCCGCAATGACTTCACGGAAGCGTTCAAGCGGGTGGATGTGATCCTCTCTCCCACCAGCCCCACGCCCGCGCACAAGCTCGGTGAACTCAAAGATAATCCGCTGGCCGCCTATCTCGAAGACGTGTTCACCATTCCCGTCAATCTGGCAGGCCTGCCCGGCATCAGTGTTCCCTGCGGCACGGTGGAGATGGACGGCAAAGCTCTGCCCGTGGGACTACAGATCGTGGGCAAAGCTCTGGATGAAGCCACCGTGCTGCGCGTGGCGCATGCGTACGAGCAGTCGCGCTGATGAGTCGGCAAGAAGTGAATAAAATCTGCCCACAGAGATTGACAAAGCAACTCACTGGTCTATTCTCATTGCCCGCTGTTTCCAACACGGCGATTTAGTTAAGTTCAACGCACCCGTAGCTCAACGGATTAGAGCATCTGACTACGGATCAGAAGGTTTCAGGTTCGAATCCTGACGGGTGCGCCACTCATCATCAATGAGTTACACCGGTTTAAGGCATGTTAAAAAAACTTCGCTCTGCCATTTTCCGGCAGCCCCCCGGCCGATAAGGGGAGTTTTTTTCCGTCTCAAAACCCATTTGGGACACCTTCTTTTTGGAAGGTGTGATAGCGTTGCTACACCCTCGTTTAACTGCTCCACAGAAACAGGCGAATTCTCGTATGTAATAAGCACCAAAAAGCACACTCAATCCACCACGCCATGAACCCCAAACTACTCAGTTCACTCTCGCTAATCTTCACTTTCATCCTCGTCCTACTCGGAGCCATCGGGATGCTCATCACTTTCCTGTTTCTTTGGTCTTCTGATGTGCGCGACATCGCCGGCGCGGGTCTTGGATTCGTCGCCGGTGCCGTCATGCTTGGCTCTGGCGTCGTTGCCCTAGCCATTCTTAGTCGCGTACCTCGTGGCGATGCTGTCGTCAGTAATCCCCAATGACCGCTACGCCTAACAAAACGGATGCAGGCAACGGCTCGAAGGCTATCTGTCTTGTCAGCTACGTCTTGCGCTCGCCGTCGCCTGATCCGAGACGATATGAACAGCCTGTTGTTTTTAGGCATAGGCCACCCAGCCGCGAAAAGTGAACCCGGTATAGAACAACGTGACATTGGAAAAGCCGGCTTCACGCAGGATCGCTTCGTCCTGCTCGGGGGGAAGTATATGCAGTTGCTTCGGTGCTTCGCTGGCCTTTGCCGCCAGTTCGGGATCGACGCCCGATGCGATGATGAAGGCGGCATAGCGGGATGACCAGAGGTCGCGCTCGCCTTCACCCTGCGGAATGCTGAAGTGGACGACAACGAAGGGGGCACCCGGTTTCAGACGGCGGCGGACTTCAGTGAGGGTCTGGAGGCGTTCGCTGGAAGGCACGAAGTGCAGCGTCAAAAGGCAGGTGGCGGCATCGTACAATTCTTCGGGCGCGTCTTTGATATAGCCTTGGTGAAGCCGGGCACGGGGGACGAGCGGCCCGAGAGTTTGGGTGGCTAGGTCTAACATCGCGGCGGAGGGATCAATGCCGTCGAAGGTCCAGCCCGGCTGGGCTTCGGCGAATGCTTTCATTTCCAGACCGCCACCGGCGCCGAGAACCAGCACGCGCGCATCCTGCGGGGCGCTCTCAGCGAGCAGGAGCCTGGTCATACATAGCATGCCGGTGTAGCCGGGCACGAAACGCGGCGGACCCTCGGCATACTTTGCCACATGCTGGGGGTTTGAGAATGCCTGATGCAGGTCGCTCATGATCGGAATTGTGGGGTGAGGGTGGAAGGAGTTAGGTCTCGTTTGAAAACCAAGCGGCGGGTCAGGCTGCGAAGCCGCGAAGGAAAACCCCTCCACCTTGGCTTGGGATCGCTCGCAAGGTTTCAAACACGGTCTAGGTCTGATGGGCATGCTCGAGATGATGTGGGGAACCGCCGCGAGCGGCACTGCGGGCGTGGATATCGGCACTGAGCATGGCCAATGACACTTTTCCCAAATGGGCTAGCAGCAGGTTCTCTGCGGCCTGAAAGGCTTGGTTCAAAGACGCATTCACCGCCTGCTCTACTAAGCAGCCGGTGGTCTCCGAGGGATCGCTGGTCGCTAGAAGGGATGGGCTGCCAAGAGCGGTATGGATGTCGTGCAGAGTGACGATGGACATGTCACAGGCCAGGGTCCATCCGCCTCCATGTCCTTTTTCAGATCGCACGTAGCCTTTGTCTCGCAGGCCAGCGAGGGTTTGGCGGATCACCACGGGATGGGTCTGATTCGCCTTGGCCAAGGCCTCGGATGTGACCGGAGTTTCCCGCTCTGCGAGATGCATGAGGATGTGGAGAGCTGCGGATAGTTTGCTGCTTCTTTTCATGTAACTTCTGTTATTACATGATGGGCGTTTGTCAAGTGCCGCAGGCTGGGAAGCAGGAGGAACCCTTCTGGGAACAGGAGGCGCAGAAATCTCTTCCTTGATCGGTCCATGAAGACCCAAGGGGTGCCAGCCGCATCCGCCCGGCGGAACTCGCTGCCCTCTTGCAGCAGCGCCGCGTTCTGATCCTCTCGGGCGGCAGCGATGACCGCGTGCCATGGGAATATGTCTGCGGTTACGCTGAACGACTGAAGGCAGGCGGGCTGGAAGTCACGTCACACCGATTCGAAGGCGAAGATCATTTTCTGTTTTTTCGTCAACGCGTAGAAGTCATGAAAATCGTTGCTGGGTGGATTGCAGCCGCATCGGCGACACGCATTCCTTCAACCAACTGAATTCCCCCCCCCATTACCGCGTCCTGCCTTTTTCAGCCAAAGCGACTTCGGCGGCCCGAATAAGCTTCTGGAGCTGGAGATCGCCGGGCTGGACACGGGCGGCGGCCTGATAATGGTCCAGCGCCCGATGTGGCAGACCGGTTTGATAATAGACCAGCCCCAGTGCCTTGTGTGTCTGAGGATCTTCCGGCATGGAGGCCAGGATGTCGCGAAAGACGGAGACGGCTTCATCGTACCTCCCCACCCCTGCGAGGCTGAGACCCAGAGTAAATGCGACAGGCGGCTTGGCTGTGGCGTTTTTGTCCAGATTGATGAGCTGCAGCGTGGTGTCCAGCGCCTCCTTGGGGCGGTTGAGCCTGAGCAGTGAGTTGGAGAGATTGAGCAGCCCGTTTTGAAAGCGCGGCTCGATCTTGAGCGCCTCGCGGAAGCAATGCACCGCCTTTTCGTTCTTCCCGGCGTCGGAGTAGGCCGCGCCCAGATTTCCCCAAGTGCGGTATTTGCCGGGGCTTTTGGCCACCGTGTCCTCCCAGAGGCTTTCACGTGTCCGCCAGACATTGTTGCGAATGCAGGTCTTCCAGGACAGGGCACCAACACAGAGAAGGGTAAACACTGGAATCCCCACCCGCAGAGCATTGGAGCGGAGACCGCTGCTCCGCAGCCAGTCCAGCAGGCATGCCACCAGAATAAAAATGCCGATGGATGGCAGGTAGGAGCGATGCTCCGCCACCAGATCCGGCAGCGGCACCAGCCCTGAGGAAACCAGGATGGTCATGAAGAACCAAATCACGCAGGCAAAACCCAGCACAAAGCGCACGTCACCGCGATACCGCCGGAACAAGCTCCATGAGGTCAGGAACACTCCGCCCAACACCGCCAAGGCCAGCAGCACCGGCCCCTGCCAGAGCGATTCATAAAGCGGCCACTCAGGATCGAGATTCAATCCATTGGGCCAGAACATCTGCCGCAGGTAGTGGGTCATCACCGTCAGTTCCGTCACAAAGTAGTGCCAGTGACTCAGCGGCGCATCCCGCGAGTTCACGATGTTCATGGCGGCATTGAAGTCATACCCGCCGTGCTGCGCCGCCGCCGTCAGAAACACCAGCCCTGGAATGAGCGGCATGCACAGCAGCAGAGGGAGAGCCCTGAGGGCCGCCGCCCGCAGCCTTGTGCCCATCACCAGCCAGTCCATCAGCAGGGCCAGCAATGGGATCATGAAGGCATTTTCCTTTGTCTGCATGGCCAGCAGCACCGCCAGCACCGCACCTGCACGCAGCACCCACCTCCACATCCGTGATTGAACGCAGAGTGAAGCGAAATACAAACACAAGCTCAGGAGCGAAAACAGCACCACCAGCGAGGTGAAGCGCTGAATGATGTAGGTCACGGACTCCGTGGCGAGAGGATGGGCCGCAAACAGCAGTGCCGCAGCGGCTGAGATAAACAGCACGGAACTGCGCTGCAGCTGTCCGGCCAGCATCGAAGTCCGGAGCAGCAAATTCACCAGCGCATAGATCAGGATCGCATTCATTGCGTGAATGCAGACATTGAGCAGGCGGTACCAGTGGGGGTTGAATTCATCCAGCAGGTAGTTCATGCGAAAACTCGCATAGGCGACCGGACGCAGCACGGCATTGACGGCATAGTCGGGGTCAGAACCTATTTTTGCCGGACGATTCGCGAACTCGTTGAAGTCTTTCAGATAGTCAAAGTTGCCGGCGTCACGAAAGAACGGATTGTCTTTCAGATAGGTATGGTCATCGAACGCCATGGGAAAATCAGCCGTCCAGGTGTAAAGGCTGGCACAAAGGCCCATCAGCAAGGCTGCCATAGCAGCATGAACCCAAAGCAGGGATGCGCTTGAAGTCTGGACGGGGGGCTGCTCCTGCGGAACAAGAACGACCGGAGATGCGGCTTGGATAACAGGCGGGGTCGTGACTGAATGAGTCACGGATTTACCGCTGGGATGTTTGCTGCGTCTGCGTTTTGACATGGCTTCAGTGAGGTAAATTTTTGATTCGCAGTATTTTGCCCCGAAACACCCCCTCCCATCAAAAGACATGACCTGTCGCGTCAAATGCCACCCATGCTAAAGCAATCACGTATTACAGCTAGGCACCATGGTCGCGCACCCATTGCCCGGCACGCAGGTACAGCTCGGCGGCACTTCGCATCTGCAGCTTTTCCTTGATGCGGGCACGGTAGGTTTCGACCGTCGATTCCCCTAAATTGAGGGTCTGGGCAATCTCGCGCGTGCTCTTGCCGCGGCCAAGCATTTGAAACACTTCCAGTTCGCGGTCCGCGAGCGTTTCCATCCCGGCCAGCTCGGTGTTGCTGCGTTTCTGCGTCATGCGCTCCAGCAGCTTTGCCGTCATTTGCCGGCTGGCGTACACATCCCCTTTCATGACGCAGCGAATGGCCTCGATCACCTCAGTGGAGGCTTCATTTTTGGTGATGTAGCCCTTGGCTCCAGCACGCAGGGCGCGCTCGGCATACAGCTCCTCATCATGCATGGAGAGCACGAGCACGTTGATGTCCAGCCCCTGCGCCTTGATGTCTTTGAGCAGTTCCAGCCCGCTGGAGCCATGCAGGGTGATGTCCACAATGGCGATGTCGGGCTTGGTCTCCAGGATCAGCTGCATGGCATCACGGATGTTGTCCGCTTCTCCGCAGATGGACATGCCCAAATCACGGTTAATGAGCTGTCCCAGATGTTCACGGAACATGGGATGATCCTCGACAAGTAGAACCTTGTAACCGTTCGCCGCTTTGATTTCAGTTTTCTTCATGTTCATTGAGTTGTTTGAGATCTTTCATCTGCACACGGCAGTTCACCAAAGTTCCGCCTTCGGGTCGAGGCTCGATGGCCAAAACGGCCTGCAGCGCCTGCGCACGGTAGTGCATCGTGCGCAGCCCCATTCCATCGCCACGCGTACGTGAGGTGGGCGGCATGCCTTTGCCATTGTCTTCCACCCGCAGTTCCAGCAATTCGTCCGCGAGCTTCATGCCAATGTGAATCTCCGTGGCACCGCTGTGCTTGACCGCATTCGCCACGGCCTCCTGGGCGATGCGGTAGAGATGCATCGACACTTCAGGGGCATCCAGCGGCACATCCACGCAGTCGTTGACCACGATGGGGATGCCAGTGAGACGGCTCATCATTTTCCCCAGATCCGCCAGTGCCGCCGCCAGACCGCTGCGGTCCACATGCACCGGAAAAATGCCGCGCGCGAGATTGCGCGCCTCCATCACCACCTGCTGCAGAGATCCCTCGATCAGACTGGCGTCATGCGCAGCCTGGATCCCCTGCGCCTGCAGGTCCTCCGCCAGCACGCGCGCCGCACAGCCGATCGCCGCCAGCTGTTGGCAGATGCCGTCATGCAGATCCTGGCCGATGCGCTGCTGCTCATGCTCGCTCACACTGACGATGTCTTTTTCAAGCTGCCGCCGTTCCTCCAGCATCTGGATCCGCGCAGCGTCCGCTTCCTGCTTGTTGCGTAGCGCGGTCACGGCAAAGACCACCACGCACAGGTACACCAGCCGGTTTGCCAGTGCCCAGGCGTAGCCCAGTTGCGTCACATAGGGGGTTGTGCTCAGGTTCGCCAGCCACCACACCAAGCCTGACAGCACCGCGATGAACAGTCCCGCCCGGTATCCTGCCCACCACACCGCCAGAAAAATAGGGATGCCGTAAAAGACAAACCACGTCACCTCAAAACCGGTGATGTAGTCCAGCCAGCCGATGCCCAGCGTGAAAAGCATCATCACCCCAATCGTGATCCACACGGACTGGCCGCGCATCACATTCGTTGCCCCCCCCCACAAGCGCGTCAGCCTTGTCTCCATTTCTGGCTCGTAAGCGGCTGTGATCGTGCTGGCATTCATGGCCTCGTCTTCCATCCTTTCACCATACCCGTGAATTCATTGTAATCACGTATGTAATCCACCGCTTCATACGGACGCGAAGCCAGAACCATCAGCACTGAATCTGCGGAATGCAGATGCTCCTGAGCCCACACCATGGGCGGCACCAGCACGCCAAACGTGGGACGGTTCAGGCAGAACTCCACGGAGTTCTCACCGTCATCCACGCGCAGCATGCACTCGCCATGCACGCAGACGAGGAACTGCTCGCACAAGCGGTGGGCATGCTCGCCACGCGTGCTCAGCGAAGGGATGCCATAGGTCAGAAAGATGCGCTGCGGGACAAACGGCAGATCCTGGGTGAATTCCAGCGCCGTCAGATTGCCGCGCACACCGTCCACCACATGGCGCATCTCAAACAGGCGCACACCGCGCACAGAGCAGGTTTGGATGGTGGTTTCGTGGATCATGCGGACGGTGCTTTCATGTGGGTTGTCAAAGTGCGGACGAGCGACTGCGGCTTACCCGAAACGGTCAGAAACGCCCGCCCGACGTATTCACCGATGAGCCCCAGCATCAGCAGCTGCGCACCACTGAAAACAGCCAGCGCCCCCATCAGCGAACCCCAGCCAAGCTGCCGCCGGCCCACAAAAACAGTTTCGAGCACCACCTCCGCCAGGATCAATGCCCCCAGCACGCAAAGCAGCACGCCCAGCACACTGGCGATGCGCAGCGGCATGACGCTAAAATCAAACAGCAGGCTCAGCGCCAGCCGGATCAACTTGCGCAGGGTGTAACCGCTCCGCCCGCCCTGACGCTCGACATGCGCCACCTCGAGTGTGGCGATGCGGTTAGTGGCGCCGAGAATCAAACCATCCACGTAGGGGTAGGGGCCGCGATACACCACAATTCGCTCCACCAGCTCACGGCGCAACGCCCGGAAGCTCGAGAGGTAAAGATCCTGCGGCTTCCCGAGCAAAAAAGTCGCGCAGAGGTTCACCAACCAACTGGCCACATTGCGCGCCCAGTGGTGTTTCTTTTCAGCATAGCGCGAGTAAACCACCTCGGCATCCGATTCACGCAGGTGACGCAGCAGTTTGACTGCTTCACCGGGTGGATTTTGCAGGTCATCATCCAGATTCACCACAAAGTCGCCACTCGCCTGGCGGTAGCCTTCCAACACAGCGGCATGCTCACCGAAATTGCGCGCCAGTTCCACCACGGTCACGGGCGCGGGAAAATCTGCCAGGGCCAGTTTCGCCGCAGCGGCCGTGCCATCCATGCTGCCGTCATCCACCAGCACGAGTTCCCAGCTTTCTTTCAGATCCAAAGAGCGAAACGCATCCAGCAGCGGGCGCAGCCCCTTCCCTGTGTTGAACAGCGGCACCACAAAGCTCAGTACTGGTGCGTTCTCAATTCTTGCCATGCTGCATTCCTCCCGGTGAGTGTTTCATTTTTCGCGCGACAGCAAAAACCGAAGAGCCAAACGGCAGGCGCAGTTCCCGGCACAGCCCGGCGTCCAGTCTGCCAATGGCGGTCAGCACTGAGTTCATCCAGGCAGGCGTAATCTTCAGGTCCGACTCACCCGCAGGCCCCTGCTCCGCCTTCATCCGGCTCACGCGCCGCCATGCGAGCAGCGGCAAAAACAGCCAGGCATTCCAGTATTGAATCATCTCAACCACAAAACTGGAATCCTCAAGCAGCGTCCGCACCTGACAGGCCGTATAGCGCCGGGCACCACTGACCGCCACATCGTGGGATCCCCGCAGACCGGCAAACGCAGGCAGGTTCAGCACCAGCAGGCCATCCGGGCGCAGCACACGGCCCATCTCAGCCAGCGCATGCTCCTCATTCACTCCAGCATGATAAAGCACATCCAGGCTGAGCACGGCATCAAAGGCTGCATCTGAATACGGCAGCGCCTCCACGGAGCCGCTCTGCACGGTGATCAAACCACGTTGGTGGCAGTGCCGCACCGCCTGTTCCGCAGCATCGACTCCCGCCACATCCAGATCGCACATTTTTTCCCGCAAAAACTCCAGCATGCCGCCGGTGCCGCAACCCGCATCAAGCAGCCGCCCACGCAGCGACAGTCGGCCAGCCAGCGCATGCTGCACCAGGCTGCGCAGCACCGCATACCACCAGTGGCGGTCCTCCACCGCCCGCATGGCATCGTATTCAGCAGCCCTCATGTTCAAACCTTTCCATGGCTTCAACAACGGCACCCACCGCCTGCTCGGAGAGATAGGGATGCATGGGCAGTGACAGTACCGCAGCCGCTGCCCGGTCAGACTCCAGCAACAAATCTTGGCCATCGGCAAAAGCCCTCTGCCGGTGCAGCGGCACGGGATAAAGTGCCGCCACAGGAATCCCGGCTCGTTGCAGGTGCTGCATCAGCGCATCCCGCCGTTCAGAGCGCACCACGTACTGGTGGTAGGCATGCTCACACCCACCCCGCACCATGGGTGCAGTCACCACGCGGCTGCCCACCAGCCGGGCATCATATTCCGCCGCCAGCCTTCTCCTTTGCAAAACGCTCTCATTCAAAGCGCCTAGTTTCACCCGCAGCACCGCCGCCTGCAGTTCATCCAGTCGGCTGTTCACCCCGGCATGCTCACTGACGTAGCGCTCCTTCCAGCCGTACTGACGGATGATGCGCAAGCGCTCCGCCAGCTCAGCATCATTCGTCGCCACCGCGCCGGCATCTCCCAGCGCCGCCAGATTTTTCGTCGGGTAAAAGCTAAAAGCAGCCGCCCTGCCCAGCGTCCCGACCGTCCGCCCATGCCACATGGCGCCGTGCGCCTGCGCACAGTCCTCCAGCAGCTCAATGCCGTGCTCATCCGCCACACGTTGCAGGTTGTCCCAGTCCGCCGGATGTCCGTACAAATGCACAACCACCGCGGCCTTCACGCCGCGCCCTTGGGAGGAAGACAGCAGGGCATCCAATGCTTCAGGGCAAAGTGTGAACGTACTCGGCTCAATGTCGGCAAACACCGGCTCCGCGCCACTGCGCGCCACACCCGCCGCCACGGCGGAGGGGGCAAAGGACGGCACCACCACCTTGCTACCCGCGCCAAACTCCAGCGCTCGCAGCATGAGTTCGATCGCATCCGTGCCACTCGCCACGCCCACAACCTGACTGACCCCAAGGAAAGCGGCAAATTCAGTTTCAAAAGCCTCCACCTCGGCCCCCAGAATGTAGCTGCCGCTGGCAAACACACGCTGCAGTGCGAGAGCTAGCGCCACTTCATGCCGCCGCTGATCCGCCTGCGGATATAGCAGAGACCAATGGTTGGATGGGCAGGGCATAAACCCATCTTCACCCACGACAACCTTGTCGCAAATAACGCCACGCGTAGCGAAAAACGCTACTTTAAGTGAAGGATTGATTTACAGCAGCCCGCCCGCTTTCACGTCAAGATACTTGTTGGCCAGCGCCACCGGCAGCATCTGCGCAGATTCATCGACCGTGAGCACGCGGCGTGCACGCAGAGATTCCAGCACCTGGCGGCGCTCTCCATAGTAATGGGTCAGCGCCCCGTATTGCAGCGCGTCGTGCAGATGATCGATGGGGGCTGCCGCACGCTGCTCCAGCTCCTGCTCGCGCAAAGTAGCGGCCAGCACCAGATGCCGCCGCTGCATGGCACCGGCGGCTGCCGCCAATGTGGCGCCATCTTCGCTGCGCAGATTGGTCAGCAGGATCACCAGTGCCCGCCGCCGCTGCAGCGTCATCACGCGCTCAGCCGCCTCGATGAAGTCACTCGGCTCGCTGCTGGTCTCATAGTTGTAGAGATGGTTGAGCAGCTTCGGCATGCTGTGCGCGCCTTTGACTGGCGGCAGCCAGCGCTGCACCCCGCCAAAACCCACCACCCCCACTTCATCCCCCTGACGCAGCGCGATGAAGGCGATGAGCAGCATCGCATTGAGGCAGTGGTCGAACTGGCTGAGCCCGCCGTCCAACGCACGCATGCGGCGGCCGCAGTCAGGCACCAGCAGAATCGTTTGGTTGCGCGTCTCCTCGTAGTCGCGGCTCACGAGCGTGGAGCGGCGTGACGTCGCCTTCCAGTCGATGCGAGAAAGCACATCCCCGTCCTGGTAGTCGCGCAACTGATGGAAATCCAGCGAGGCACCCATGCGGCGGCGCTTGATGATGCCCATCTGCTCCACGCGGTTCGCCATGGCCAGCATGGCAAAGCGCACCACCGGCTCGTAGTTCGGATAGGCACGTGTTTGGCTCTCCCCCGCGATGAAGTGCAGGTTCCGCCACAAGCCGAAGGCTGAATCGACCAGCACATGCGCAGGTGTGAAAGCATGCTGCCCCCGGCGCACAAAGCGGGCTTCATACGAGATCGCGGCATACTCTCCGGGAGGAATGCTGACATGGTGCGGCAGCCCTTCCGCCTGTGCAGCCGGTGGGATACCGTCAAACACCTCCAGCTTCAGCGTGCGCCGGGTCGCATGCGTCACCGTCAGCGTCACTGCAGACCCCACCCCCAGCGCAAAACGTCCGGGCAGCGAGCGCTCAGCCGAGATGCGCCCGCGACGAGGCAGCGTGCAGGCGTCCACCAGCAGCACCAGCAGCAGAAAGCCGCCCCCAATTTGCCAGAGAATAATGAATCTCTCCCAGACACACGCCGCCACCCCCAGGACGAACCAGGCGACGAGCAGTCGTAGCAGGAGGGCGGTCGGGCGCATGAAAATCAGACGCGGGGCGCTTCGATGGTCTTGATCAGCGAGTTGAGCATGTCATCCACGCTCTGACCGCTAATCGCGATTTCCGGCGCCAGTTGCACGCGGTGGCGCAGCACCGGGAGCACGGCGCGTTTCACATCTGCCGGCGTGATGAAGCTGCGACCTTCAAGCAGCGCGTATGATTTGGCGATGCGCACGAGGCTGATGGCGCCGCGCGTGCCAGCCCCGAGCGAAATGGCGCTGTGCTGGCGCGTGGCACGCACAATTTTCACCGCGTAATCCACGACCTGCTCCACCGCCTGCACGTTGGCGGCTTCCTCCTGCGCGGCCAGAATGTCCTGCGGCGTGCAGACCTGCGGCACCGCCGCTGTGGAAAGACCGCCCCCCGCAGCACGCGATGAGACGGCTTTCACCACCCACGTTTCATTGACTACGTCCGGGTAGTCGATGAGCACCTTGAGCAGGAAGCGGTCGAGCTGTGCCTCCGGCAGCGGATACGTGCCTTCCTGCTCGATGGGATTCTGCGTAGCGAATGTCATGAAGGGCGGCGCAAGCGCGTGGCTCTCGCCATCAATCGTCACCTGCGTCTCCTGCATCACCTCGAGCAGTGATGATTGCGTTTTGGCCGGAGCGCGGTTGATTTCATCCGCCAGCAGTAGATTGGCAAACACCGGGCCGCGCCGCACACGAAACGTGCTGCTGGCCATGTCAAACAGCGTGTGGCCGCAAACATCTGAGGGCATCAGATCAGGCGTGAACTGAATGCGGCGGAAGCTGCCGCCAAACGTGTGGGAGAGGGCCAGCACCAGATGCGTCTTGCCCAGCCCCGGCTTGCCCTCCAGCAGCACGTGCCCCCCGGCCAGAAGCGCCGCCAGCACCTGATTCAACACCTCCTCCTGCCCCACAAACACCTGGCTCACCGCCTGGCGGATCTGCTGAAAGATCGCCGTGCTGTTCGGCACGACGGGCGGCGCAAAACCGGCCGACGGCGGCGTGTAGAGGCTCGATACGTCGGGTGCTGGGAGGATCGGATTCATGAGTATGAGTGATGAGGATTTAAAGCGCACGGCGGATGGCCTGGAGATCGCGCATGAGATTGACGAAATTATGGACACTATTCGGCGGTGCCACATCGAACGCGGCGGCCACCCGCTTGGCTGTCAGACCGCTGCGGCGGGCGATTTCCTCGGCGAGCTGGTCGTTCATCTGCTGGCTGCCGTCGTCGAGCGCCCGGTGCCGCTCCCGCACGCGCTCCCACACGGCACCACGCGCCGCATCCACCAGCAGTGTCACGCGCCGCATGCGCCAGAAAAACTCCCCCAGCGCGCCGATGTGGCTGGCAAAATGACGCGTGGAATCGAGCTCCACCTCCGCCAGCGGCCCGAAACGCGGCATCTGCTGCCAAAGCCAGAAGCCGAGGCAAACCGCCAGTGTGACGACGGCCATCCAGCCATGCTGCCAGAGCAGGCCGATGAAACTCCCCGTGCTAGTGGAGACAAACAGCACCTCGCGCGAGCCATGCTCGCCCACGAGCGCGGCCAGCCAGCGCGCATGATCGTGCTCGCCGATCCAGCGGTTGCGGAAAGGCCGCGCATGCGCCAGCAGCGTAACGCTGCCCATGCCATGCTGCAAATGCAATCCGGCTCGGCTTCGTCCTGCTCTATGGGCGGGTCCTTCTCGCCATGGAATTTATCCAGCAGGCCCTTGGCCGCATCTTCAGGGATGCGCTTTTGCACACCGACGCCGAGCTGCCCTAGAATCGGATCCTTCTCCTCTTCCAGCAGCAGGGCGGAAATAAAGGAGCCGAACTGCGTTTCAAAATCGTTGTAGGGACGTGCGCCGCTGAGGCAGTAGATGAGGTGCCCGCCGCTGAAGGTCCAGCGCAGCAGCTGCTTCGCCCGCGCTTCCGGCAGACCGCTTTCGCCGGAGATGAAAATCACCGCACCATGCGCCGGCATTTTCCCCAACGATTTCGCGCCGTGGGCGTTGTGCCCGAGTTTATCGAGCAGCCGCTCGGCTGCCAGGAAGGGATTCACCCGCGCCTTGCCTTTGTAGCCGGTGGTTTTTTCCACATCCTCCCAGTGTCCGTCGCAGGCGCAAAGAGCCAGCGCGCCAGCCAGCGCCATCAGACTGCGAAAGATGCCCCGCTTCATGCCGCACCTCCTTTTTCCACAAACGGCCACTGCTCGCACAGCCTCCCCATTTCATCGTTCGACACCGGTATCACGGCATAGGCCACCTGCACCCACGCTCCTGTAAGCTGACGAAAGTAATCCGCCTCCCGCTTCTCCCCGGCCTGCAGTACCTGCACCAGACAGTCCTCCTCCGTGTCACTGTCCGTGATCGGCACCCGACGGTGGTTCACCAGCCATGACAAAGAGCCACGATAGAGCAGACTCAGCGCCTCCTTGAAGTCCCCTGCATCCCAGGCCGCTCGTGCGGCGACCACGATGTCATCGGGCAGGCTCTCGCGCGTGATGTTCATGCCCATGATAACCTTCGGCGCCCGCACCGGAGCCCGGCTGACTCCGCGTGAGATGAACAGATGGCGGTTGTTCACGAGATAGATGACCAGCCACACCACCAGACCAATCACCAGCAGCCAAAAGAGCAGTTCGCCAATGACTCCGAGAAAGGAGAGATTCGGCAGGTCTGGCATCTCCAATTTTTTATCTACTACATCCGGCACCCATTGCTTGGTCTGAATCTTGTGTATCTCAAACTCAGGGGCTTGGAGCACTTCACTCACGGCTTTGGCAGGATCCGCCTGATCAGCGGCCTGCACGGAAGATTGAGCGCCGCAAAATGTCAGCAAAGCGATGATCAACGACGCAGTCGCCGAGGTCAGGCGCGTGGCCATGCGACGGAAGGCCAGCTCCACATCCCAGCCTTCGATGCGCGTGCGGCAGTTCAGATACAACGCGAATCCCGCCCCCACATAGAAGGGCTCAACCAGCGTGACAATCACCATGTGACAGGCCGCACCCCACCAGAGAAAGGCCGGTGGAATCGTGCTCCCGAAGTCGAAAGCATGAATGAACCCATCCCAGTCAGGCTGGGCGGACTCCGGCAGCAGGCCATACGTCCCCCACATCAGACCGACCCAGGCCACGAGCTCGATGTTGGAAAACGCAAGGGTCATCGAAACCCCGGAACCACCGCCATCCATCGCCAGCGTTTTGATGCGTTGATTCACCGCCGCACCACGCAGGCCCTCAAGCATCTGCGCTGGCAGGGCAAAGCTGCGGATGCAGGACAGCCGCCGCCACAGCAGTGCGGGCAGGCAGTTCGTGATCCACAGCCGTGGCCATTGCTTCCAGGTCTCAAGAAAGGTGGGCCGCACCCCGAAAGCGGCACGGCTCAGAAAAAACAACGGCACGCGGTCATACAGCGGCTTCAGCCACCACACGATGAGCGGAATCCATTCGGGCCTTGAACGCAGCAGCACACACACGAGCACCCACAGCGGCAGCACAGTGCAGGCCCACAGCGCGATGATGCCGCCATAGTCACGCCGCACCATGGCACAGCCCAGGTCCACGGACTCCCACGGCTGGCGTGGCCGCAGCGTGACACTGATGTCCTCAAGTCGCATCCGCCTGCCTCCTTCCGCTGAACAGGAGAAAAACCGCCACCACCAGCCAGCACATGCCGCCAGCGACGAATTTGATCGTGGGCGGCAGATCCATCGGCGACCAAAATCCTTCCAGCACTGCGGCAAGACTGGTCAGAATCGCCGCACCGATCAGCAAGGGCAGCGCCTTCCGTCCTGCCAGCACCAGCGCCGCGCGCCGCTCCAATCTGCCAGGACGCAGCACCGACCAGCCAACGCGCATGCCCGCCATCGCAGAGATCACGACGCCCGTAAGCTCCGGCGCGCCATGCGCCACCACCCATGTGTACAGCGTCAGCGGATTGCCCGAATAATGCACATAGCCAAACACCGCGCCGAGGTGGAGGGAATTAAACAGCAGCACAAACAACGCACCCACTCCCCCCAGAATGCCGCCCGCGAAAGTTCTGAAATCAATGCTGACATTGTTCCAGATGTAAAAGCAGAACGCCGCAAAGCCTGAGCCAAAGCTCTCGCGCACATAATCGGACGGCTTGCTGTCCTCGCCATACATGCTCTCGATCTGCACCATCCCGTCTGGTCCCAGCAGCGACATCGCCCATTCAGGATGCGACGGCGTGATCACCGCGATCAGCACCGCAGGCAGATAAAACAGCGCGGCACACCACCAGAACAGCTTCCAGTCCGCACGCACCGCCTGCGGAAACTCCACCAGGAACAGGCGCAGAAACGCCTCCCACCCGCCGGCACTGTGACGCTCCAGCACGCGGTAACCACGGATCGCCAGCGCATTGAGCTGCTGGGTGAGCCGCTGTGGGCTCATGCGGTGCTGCGCCACGCTCAGGTCATGGCACACCTGGCGGAAGGTGGCGGGCAGATCCTCCACCGCAGCCGTGGGCTGTGGCTGCTCCGCTTCATTCAGCAGCTTCTCCAGCTTTTGCCAGCGCGGCTCGATGTGCTTTTCAAACTGGGCCGGCGTCATGAGCGGAACAAGGCTGCTCCTTTCAGCGGAGGCGGTGTCACGCTTCTGTCTTCTGGGTCCTGCAACCAAAGTGCCATGCCGCACAGGCGGCGCAGTCCTTCCATCCCGACCGCCTGCGTCAGCGGCTGGGCCAGGGTGGAGAGTTCGACCCGGCGCTCCTCCGCCCACAGCGGCGCACGTTCGAGGAACTGCAGCAGCGCCGCCTGCTCCTCCCTCTTCAGCACCTGCGCCGGCGCACGGCGCTCGGCGCGGATTTCCACCTTCGGTGTGATGACCGGCGGCACTTCGGCATAGGTCACGACAGTGTTCGCCACCAGATCCCCCAGCCGCTGAAACCGCTTGGTAAACAGCATGCACACGATGCCAGTGAGGTACAGCCCCGGCATGAAGTCCACCACGCGCAAAAAATTGCGCATCACCGCCTGCGCCAGAGATACCGGCCCACCGGTCACGCTCATCACCCGCAGTTGCATGGAGCGCTGCCCGGGCGTCGCCCCCTTCGCACCGGCCTCGAAGATCACGTTGTAAAACCACTCCATGAAAAACGCGAACAACATCACCAGTCCGCCCGTCATCTCCTGACCAATCAAGCTAGGCAGAAACCAGAACGCACCTATCACCACCGCGAGGTCGATGCCGATGCGGATGAGCAGGTCGATCATGTAGGCCATGCTGCGCACCGCCGGCCCCGCCACGCGGAGTTGAATCTCCACGCCATCTGCGAGTTCGACTGTCTGCAAGGTGTCCGCGCGTGCCACTGCCATTGTTGGATAATGAAGCTGTTCCGTTTGGTTTTGACAACTCACGAATTATTTTCGTAGGATTTGGTAATGCTAGGTATTGTCCCCGGCGCTCATTCACCCCTCTCCTCCCGCCTTGTCATGGAATCCCCTCTCGCCAATCCCTACTCGACTCCCGCCGCCAATTTGTACGGTTCCAACTCGGGCGGCGCTGCTGATGCCGTGTCTCCCAGCACCATCGCCATTTTATCCGCCACCAGGCCGTGGGTGCGGTTCATGTCGGTTCTGATGTGGATTGGCGTTGCCTTGATGCTGCTTGTTGCTGCCGGCATGGGCCTTGTTTCCGTGCTAGGTGCAGCCAAATCCATATCCTCCGGACCATTGGGCGGCGTACAATTGGTCGTCTTCGCTGTGATCTACGGAGTACTTGCTTTCCTTTACATTTTCCCTGCCATTAAACTGTGGAAATACGCCAATCGCATTGGCTCTCTGGGTGCCACCCGCTCGGTGGCGGATCTCGATGCGGCCTTGAATGAACAGCGCAGCTTTTGGAAATTCGTCGGAGTCATGACGATCATCATGATTTCCTTGTACCTTGTCGCCGTCATTGGTTTTGTGGCTATTGGCGCCACCGCAGCCATGAAAGCCGGTGCCTTCAACCACTGATCTCACCCCATCAGCGCCACGGCAATCGGATCCACGAGCGGCTTGCCCACCCGCGTCAGTCGCACGTGCTCCTCATCGTAGCTCAGCAGTCCCTGTTCACGCAGTGTCTCGAGCATCTTGCTTGACTCAGGGTGGATCAACGCCAGCGGCAGCCCGCGTGCGGTGCGCAGTTCCAGGCCAAAGCGCTCAGTGCGGCGTTGTTCGGCTGTGAGTTCCTCGACATCCACCGCCGTGGCTTCACCGTCCAGTGTCATCGCCATGTAGCGCGGCGTGTCCTTGACGTTGTTCCAGCGTTTCCCTCCGACCGTCGAAAATGCACCAGGACCGATACCAAGGTAGTCCTCGCCCAGCCAGTAGGCTTCGTTGTGTATGGAGCGATGCCCCGGCTTCGCGTAGTTTGAGATCTCGTAGTGCTCAAACCCGCCTGCCTCCAGTGTGTCGATCGCCAGATTGAAAAACTCCGCATCACGTCCCTCGTCCTCGCGATACTCCCCCGCTTTGAGACGGCGGAAAAAATCCGTATCTTCCTCGTAGTTGAGGTTGTAAGCCGAAATGTGATCCGGCTGCAGCGAGATCGAATGCTCCAATGTTTTGCGCCAGGTTTCCACACTCTGCCCTGGAATCGAAAACATCAGATCGAGGTTCAAGCTCGGAAAGCCCGCCTTCCGCAGCACCTGCCACGTCTCTTCCGCATCTGCGCGGGCGTGGTCGCGCCCCAGAGTTTTGAGCGTCTCATCATCCCAGGCCTGAATCCCCAGGCTCACCCGCGTCACGTCCATCTCACGCATGATCGCCGCCTTCGAAGCCGTTACCGTGCGCGGATTCGCCTCCATCGTGAATTCCACGACTTCGGACATATCCACCCGCTCCTTCAGCCCGCGCAACAGCCGCTCCAGATGCACATCGCTCAGCATCGTCGGCGTCCCCCCGCCGAAAAAAATCGTCTGCGGCTTTAGAGGCTGCTTTTCCACCTCCTTCAGCAGCGCATCCACAAATGCCGTCATGTCAGTGCCGCCCGGCGTATGCTTGTGAAAGCTGCAATACGGGCAGATGCGGTGGCAGAACGGGATATGGACGTAGAGATGCTTCACGGGTTGGATGCTAGATGCTGCAGAGAATGCTTGCTCCAGCATCCAGCATCCAGCATCTAGAATCCAGACATGTCCGACGAAACTCCTCACGAACGCGAACTCGGTGGCCAGTTGCTGGCCTCGGTCTCCCGTTCGTTCTACCTCACGCTCAAAGCACTGCCCAAAGAGTTGCGCGAGCCCATTTCCCTCGCCTACCTGCTCGCACGCACGGCAGACACCATCGCCGACACCGCCATCGTGAGCGCGTCCGTGCGGCTCGACTGCCTCGAACGCTACCGTGCCCTCGTACGTGGCACGGGCGAGGTACAGAACCTCGCCAGCACGCTCATCACCCAGTTTTGCACGCAGCAGAGCGACGACGCCGAACGCCGTCTCATGGAAAAATTCGCCGACGGCATCGCCTGGCTGCGCACCATGCAGCCCGTACCGCTCGCAGCCATCCAGAGCGTCCTGGAGCACATCATTGACGGGCAGATCCTCGACATCCGCCGTTTTCCTGCCGACGGCCGGCTGCGCAGTCTCGCCAGTGCGGCGGAACTCGACCAGTACACCTGGCTCGTCGCCGGCTGTGTTGGCGAATTCTGGACCCAGCTCTGCGCCAGCGAACTTCCCGCATCCCTCGATCCCGCCGTCACCACTGAGCAGATGCAGGCCTGGGGCGCACGTATGGGCAAAGGCCTGCAGCTCATCAACATCCTCCGCGACATCGGCGAAGACACCCGCGACGGTCGCTGCTACCTGCCCTGCCAGCCCGAGGACATCCAAACCGAATGGCGTCGGTGGCTGCAAACCTGCACCGAACATCTCGAATGCGGTCTCCGCTACGTCCAGCACGTCACCCACACCAAGCTCCGCTACGCCACCGCCCTGCCCCTGCTCCTTGGCATTCAAACCGTCGCCAAGATGCGCGCCTCATCGTGGGACAAGATCCAGCAAGGCATCAAAATCTCCCGCATCGACGTCGCCAGCATTCTCGCCCAAGCCGCCATCGCCTGCCGTAGCAGTGAAGCAATGGAAAAGCTGTACCGGAAGCTGGCGCAGAGCTGACAAGGCACCGGGGTCTCCTGACCCCGGTCGCCCCTTGGAATCAGCGCTTAAACCACCCCTTCACCTTCGTGAAGAAGCCTTTTTTCTCAGCAGTTGAGCCACGTGCCGCAGGGTCTGCCGTGGAAACGGGAACGGTGACAGGCAGGCTTTGATCCCAGCCGCCACCGAGCGCCTTGATCAAACTGACACTGGCGATTAACCGCTGTCCAGCAAGTGTCGCGCAGGCGCGTTCCGTCAGGAGCAAGGAGCGGTTCGCCTCGATCACGTCCAGATAGGGGCTCGTACCTGCCTCGTAGCGCGCATGCGCGATTTCAGCGGCTTTTTGGGCGCTGTCGCGTGCGCGGTGCTGCGCATTCGTCTGCGTGGCAAGATTGCGCAGGGCGGCGAGGGCGTTTTCGACATCGCCAAAGGAGACCAGAACCGCCTGCCGGTAGTTGGCCAACGCCTCGTCATGCACAGCACGGATGCGTTCTGAGGCCGCCCGGTTCTTGCCACCTGCCAGCAATGGCACGCTGATGCTGGGCCCGACGTTCCAGTTGAGGCTGCTGACCTCGAAGAGCTTGGTCGCATCACCGCTAAGATAGCCACCGTGCCCGATGAGCTTAATGCTGGGAAAGAAGTTCCCTTTGACCACACCAATCTGCGCCGTGGCAGAGGCGAGCGTGCGTTCGGCAGCGGCCACATCGGGGCGGCGCTCCAGCAGGTCGGTGGGCACGCCGACGGGAACCCCCGGTGGCGTGGGCAGCAGGCTGGAATTGCCACCAAACTTGAAGGCGCTGGGATTCGTGCCTGTCAGCAGGGCGATGCCGTTTTCAAGCTGGTCGCGCTGATTCTGCAGCGCGCTCACCTCCGCCTCGGCGGTGGCCACTTCAGTTTCCGCCTGCGCCTGTTCTAGCTCGCTGCCTGCACCGGCTTTGACGCGTGCATGCGCGATGTCCAGCGCCTGCCTGCGCCAGCCGACAGCTTTCCGCACGGTCTGCAATTCGCCATCGAGCGCACGGATGCGAAAGTAATTGGTGGCGACGTCGGCATGCATGCCGAGCAGCACATTTTGCATCAGGCTGGCGGCGGCGGAGGCATCCGCACGCGCGCTTTCAACCTGACGGCGGATCTTGCCCCACAGATCAAGCTCCCACGTGAAATCGAGCGGCACATTGTAGCTCGGTCCAACGTAGTGCAATCCGCCCAAAGGAAAGGCGCTTGGCATGTTCGGAGAAGTACGCTGATTGTACAGCACAGAATTGATGTCCGCACTCGGAAAGAAGGCGGCACGGGCGATGCCGGTGCCGGCACGCGCCTGATCAAACCGCGCAACCGCCGCCTTCAGCGTCTGGTTGTGCGCCGTGGCCCGCTCCATGAGGTCGTTCAGCTTGGCATCGCCAAACACACGCCACCACTCGCCTTTGGGCAGAGAGTCCAGCGGACGCGTTTCACGCCACTGGATGGCGGATTTGTAGTTCGGCGGCGTCACTGTTTCAGGACGCTCATAATTCGGCCCGACTTGGGCGAGAGCACGGGTCGCGAGAAGAAGGATAAGTAGGAAGCGCATAACAGGATCAATGAGGGGCAGGAAGAGCGGTGGAGGGAACTTCGGCGGCAGGGGCGGCTTTTTTCTTTTTTCCCAGTGTCATCACCAGCACATAAAACACGGGAGTGAAGAACAGACCGAGGAAGGTCACCCCGATCATGCCGGCAAACACGGCGGTGCCCATGGCGCGGCGCATTTCAGCACCCGCACCCGTGGAGACGACGAGCGGATACACACCGGCGATGAAGGCGATGGAAGTCATCAAAATCGGGCGCAAACGCAGACGGCAGGCTTCGATGGCCGCATCAAACGGACTCAGGCCGTGGTCAAATTTCTCCTTCGCAAACTCCACGATGAGGATGGCGTTTTTACAGGCGAGGCCGATCAGCACGATGAAGCCGATCTGCGTGAAGATGTTGTTGTCACCTCCCGTCATCATCACACCAGCCAAGGCAAACAGCAGGCACAGCGGCACGATCAGAATGATGGCCAGCGGCAGCCGCAGACTTTCGTATTGCGCAGCCAGAACCATGAACACCAGCAGAATGCAGAGCGGGTAAACAAACACCGCCGTATTGCCGGCGATGATCTTCTGATACACGAGCTCGGTCCACTGGAACTCAAATCCCGGTGGCAGCGATTTCGCGAGTTCGGCGATCACTTCCTCCCCCTGCCCCGAGCTGAGCGGTGGTGCGGCAGCACCATTCAAATCTGCAGAGAGATAGCCGTTGTAATGCGTGACGCGGTCAGGACCAAAGCTCTCGCTCACTTTAATCAGCGATCCGACTGGAACCATCTCACCGGCGATATTGCGAGTCTTCAAACGCGTGATGTCATTGACGTCATCGCGGAACTGCGGCTCTGCCTGCGCCACCACCTGGTAGGTGCGGCCAAAGCGGTTGAAGTCGTTCACGTAGAGGCTGCCCAGATTGATCTGCAGCGTCTCGAAGAGATTCGCCAGCGGCACCCCCTGCATCTTGGCTTTTTCACGGTCCACGTCAGCTTCCAACTGCGGCACATTCACCGTGTAGCCCGAATAGACCTGCATCAGCTTGCCGCTGCCATACGCCGCGCCGATCAACTGCTGCGTGGCCTGATACAAGGCCGCGTAACCCTGGTCACTGCGGTCTTGGATCATCATCTTGAAACCACCTGTGGTGCCGATGCCATTGACCGGCGGCGGTGAGAGGACGAGAACCATGGCGTCCTGAATCGCCATGAACTTGCCATTCAGCGCACCCGCAATGGCATCGCCTGAAAGCTCCGGCGTGGTGCGTTCCTCAAAGTCATCAAGACCGACAAACACGATGCCGCTGTTCGGACTGATGCTGAAGCCATGAATCGACAAACCAGGGAAGGCAATCGCGTCCTTCACGCCGGGATGACTCAAAGCAATCTCCGACATTTTACGCATCACTTCTTCCGTGCGATCCAGCGAGGCCCCATCCGGCAACTGCGCAAAGCCGACGAGGTACTGCTTGTCCTGTGCCGGCACGAAACCCGTCGGCACCATTTCAAAACCCTTCCACGTCGCCCACACGAGTCCGCAATAGATAACGACAGCGACAAAGCTGAAGCGGATGATGCGCTTCACCAAGCCCACATACGTATTCGACGACCACTCAAAGAAGCGGTTGAACGGGCGGAAGAACCAGCCCAGCATCGCATCAATGAAGCGAGACAGGATGTCCTTCTTCGCATGATGATCTTTCAGCAGCAGGGCGGACAGCGCTGGGCTGAGCGTGAGCGAATTGATGGCCGAGATAACCGTCGAGATGGCGATGGCGACGGCGAACTGTTTATAAAACTGACCGCTGAGTCCGCTGATGAACGCGGTAGGAATAAAGACCGCGCAGAGCACCAGCGCCGTGGCCACGATCGGCCCCGTCACTTCGGTCATCGCCTGCTTGGTGGCTTCAACCGGGTTCAAGCCATTGCGGATGTTACGCTCGACGTTTTCCACCACCACGATGGCATCATCAACGACGATACCGATGGCTAGAACCAGACCGAAAAGCGAGAGATTGTTGATCGAGAAGCCCAGCAAGTGCATCACGGCAAAGGTGCCGACCAGAGACACTGGCACAGCGGCAAGCGGAATGATGGAGGCACGCCAGGTTTGCAGGAAAATGACCACCACGAGCACGACGAGCAGCAGCGCCTCGATGAGCGTGTGAATGACCGCGTCAATGGACTTGTCCACGAACACGGTCGGGTCATAGGCGATGGCGTAATCCATGCCTTCGGGAAACTTGGCCTTCAGTTCCTCCATCTTCGCGCGCACAGATTTGGACAGCTCCAGGGCATTGGCTCCCGGCAGCTGAAACACCGGCACACCGACGGCCCGCTTGTTGTTCAACAAGCTGCGCAGCGCATACTCGCTGGATCCCATTTCAAGCCGTGCGACGTCCTTGAGGCGCAGCTTTTCGCCATGCTCGCCGATCTTGACGATGATGTTCTCAAACTCCTGCTCGCTCACCAGACGGCCCTTGGCATTCACAGTCAGTTCAAACGCGACATCGTTTTTCACCGGCTGCTGACCGATGGCTCCGGCAGCCACCTGCACATTCTGCTCGCGGATGGCATTGACGATATCCGAGGAGGTCAAACCGCGCGCTGCGGCCTTGTCGGGATCGATCCACACGCGCATCGCGTATTCACCACCACCAAAGAGCTGCACCTGACCGACGCCGGGCAGACGAGCGAGTTCGTCCTTCACATTGAGCGTGGCGTAGTTGCGCAGATATAACTGATCGTAGCGGTCGTTGGGCGAGAGCAGATGTACCACCATCGTGAGATTCGGCGAAGCCTTCACCGTGGTGACGCCAAAGCGCCGCACTTCCTCCGGCAGCTTGGGCAGCACCTGCGACACGCGGTTCTGCACCTGCACCTGCGCGAGGTCGATGTCCGTGCCAAGCATGAACGTGACCGTGAGCGTCATCACGCCGTTCGCGGTACTCTGCGAAGACATATACAGCATGTTTTCGATGCCGTTGATCGTCTGCTCCAATGGCGAGGCCACGGTTTCGGCGATCGTCTTGGGATTCGCGCCAGGGTATGTCGCAGTCACGATGACCGTCGGCGGCGCGACTTCCGGGTATTCGGAGATCGGCAGTTGAAACAGCGAGATCGCACCGAGGATGAAGATCAACAGCGACAGCACGCCTGCGAAAATGGGGCGCGTGATAAAAAATCGGGAAAAGTTCATGGCAGCGTGTGAGGGGTTGAGCGCGATGCCATTACTTGGCCGCTGTTTCCTTGGCCGGAGCGGCAGGAGCAGGAACCGAAGGCGCGACCGGCATGCCCGGCTGCGGCAGTCTTGCCATGCCGTTCACGATGATCTTGTCTCCAAATGCGAGGCCGCTGCGGATGATGCGTTTGCCGTCGATGGTCGGTCCAATCACCACGGGTTTGTAAACCGAGATCGGGGGTGTCTTCGTTTCATCAATGCCGAGCACAAACTTGTTCGCCTGATCAGTGAGGATGCTTTTTTCATCAACGAGCAGCGCCTTGTACTTGCCGGTCATGGGGATGCGGATGCGCGCAAAGAGACCCGGTGTGAGCACGCCGTCTGCGTTCGAAAATTCGGCCCGCAGCACCATGCTACCCGTGCTGGCATCGAGTCGGTTGTCGAAGGATTCGACGTGACCCTTGTGTGAAAAATCCGTCTCGTTCGAAAGCTGAAGCTCCACCGGCATGCGTCCATCACCATTGGTGTGGGTCTTCTTGTCACGTTGCATCGCCTGGATCTTGAGCAGGCTGTTTTCATCAATGTCCGCATACACATAGACCGGGTCCACCGTCACGATGGTCGTGAGCAACGTGGTTCCGGCAGTGACGAAATTGCCCGTGGTGGTGATCGCACGGCTGATGCGCCCGCTGATCGGTGCCTTGACCGAGCTGTGCTCGAATTCGATCTCGGCACTGTGCTGCGCAGCCTTGGCGGATTCCAGCCCGGCAAGAGCCTGAAGGTTCATCGACTCGCGCATTTCCGCCTGCTCCGGGGCGATGGCTTTCGCCTCCAGCAAAGTCTTCACACGGTCAAACTCACGCTTCATTGCCTGCGCATTGGCCTCGGCACGCGCCACCTCGGCACCCGTGGAACGCAGACGGGTCTCAAACGGCCGCTGGTCGATGGTGAAGAGCACGTCCCCTTTCCTCACCAGTGCTCCTGCCTGGAAGTGGACTTCCGTGATGTAGCCGGACACGCGTGGCTTCAGTTCCACCGTCTCCATGGGCTCGACACGCCCCGTGAACTCCTCCCACTCGACGAGTTCTTTCTGCTCGACCGGTGCGAGCGTCACTGGTGCCGGAGGCATCTGGCCGCCGTGGCCACCCGCAGGCGGTTTACCACAGGCAGCAAGGAGCAGGACGAATGGGAGGAGGGTTTGGAGTTTCACGAGGCGCGTTGGTTTTGGGGTGGGAAGTTGACCAGTTGGTTTATTTGAAAGCAAAAAATAGAGCGGGATCAGTTTTTGACACCGAGGATGATCTTGGCCCCGGACTCAAATTCATCCAGACGTCCGAGATCATTCCACATGCGGGCGTGGAGCAGCAGCCCCTCGCTATATGCAAACACGATCCGTGCCAGGGCCATCGCATCATGCGTCACAATGCTGCCCTGCGCCTGCGCATCGCGGATGGCGCTCTCGTAATAGCGGATGAACTGGCTCAGAATTTCCTGCAGTTTATCGCGCAGGCGCTCGTCCACTGTGCTGACTTCAGCCCCCAATGAATGGATCGGGCAGCCCAGCACCCGACCATGCTTCTTGAACAGCTCCTCCTGCTCCTGGCGAAAGTTGCGAAAGCAGTTCATGATGCGCTCCAACGGTGGCACCACGGGGGAAAAGATCTGGTCCAGCTCCTTGCGATGCTCGGTCCAAATATGATCCACCGAGGTGCTGCCATAGCTACCCGCCCAGATCAATTCGATCATGGCTTCTATCAGGCGGTCTTTGGCGTTGGAGGTGCGTCCCATGGGGCTTTTTAGGTAAGATGATCGAGGCTTAAATCAAACTAGACGATCAGTCAACAATTTTTCCACCTCCCTGATTGCCGCCCGCTCCTTCACCTTCCATAGTGTGCCATTCCTTCACTCATGAACGACCAAGCCACAGTTCTGATCGTCGATGACGAAAAGCATACCCGCGATGGCCTGCGCCTCTCGCTGGAGGATGACTTCGACTGTTATGTGGCCGCAAATGCCGCCGAGGCGATGGAATACCTCAACCACGATCGCATCGACGTCATGCTCACCGACCTCCGCCTCGGAGAAGACGACGGCATGAAGCTGCTCGAAGCTGCCTTGGCGCTGCCAAAGCCGCCCGTCTGCATCATGATGACCGCCTACGGCAGCGTGGACACCGCCGTGGAGGCCATGCGCCGTGGCGCCTACCATTTCGTCACCAAGCCGCTGAACCTCGATGAGGTGGAGATCCTCATCAAACGCGCCCTCCGCAGCCGCTCGCTGGAGCATGAAAACGTCGCGCTGAAGCTGCAGGTAGAGCGCAAATTCTCCATCGAAGGCATCCTCGGCCAGGCGGAGGTGATGAAGCCCATCATCGACACCATCCAGCAGGTGGCCCCCTCCCGCGCCACCGTTTTGATCGAAGGCGAAAGCGGCACCGGCAAGGAACTCGTCGCCCGCGCCATTCACAATCTCAGCGGCCGCCCCAAGGCGAACATCGTCTCCGTTCACTGCGCGGCGCTCTCTCCGCAGATCCTCGAAAGCGAACTCTTCGGCCATGAGAAAGGCTCCTTCACCGGCGCGCAGGAGCGCCGCATCGGCCGCTTTGAGCAGGCCAATGGCGGCACGCTCTTCCTTGATGAAATCGGCGAGATCGACGCCAGCACCCAGGTAAAGCTGCTGCGTGCACTCGGCGAGCAGACCATCGAACGCGTGGGCAGCAGCAAGCCAATCTCAATCGACGTCCGCGTCATCGCCGCCACAAACCGCGACCTCGCCAAGATGGTCGAGGCAGGCACCTTCCGTGAGGATCTCTACTGGCGTCTGCGCGTCGTCACCATCCAGCTCCCTCCGTTGCGCGTCCGCAAGAGCGACATCTCCGTGCTGGCCGATCACTTCCTCAAGGAACTCGCCAAGGCTAATGGCAAAGCCTACAAACCGCTCGGCGAAGACGCCCTGCCCGCGATGATGCATTACGACTGGCCCGGCAACATCCGCGAGCTGCGCTCTGCCATCGAGCACGGCGTGGTCATGAGCAACAGCAACCGCATCATGCTCAAGCATCTGCCATCCTACCTGCTCAACCCCAACGGCCTCGGCATCGGTTTGCGCGCCCCGTCATTGATCGCCGCCAAGGAGGCAGCCGCCGCACCCGCTGGTGCCAGCACTGATCCTGCGCTCAAGCCAAAGAGCGATCTCGACATCACCGAGGCCGAGCACCATCTCATCCTCACCGCTCTCCAGCGCAGCGGCAACAACCGCACTGTGGCCGCCGAGATGCTCGGCATGAGCCGCCGTACGCTACAGCGCAAGCTCAAGGACCTCAACATGGTCCGCACCCATCGCAGGCGAAGCACGACTCCGCCTCAGACTTCGGTCTCGTAGATCGTCGGATCGTGGAGACCGGCGAGCACAAACGCCTCGATTCGCTCCACGCACGTGCCGCACTTCCCGCAGTGCAAATCTCCGCCTTTGTAGCACGACCACGTCTTACCGTAATCCACCCCCAGATTGTCGCCGAGTTTGGCGATGCCCGTTTTGTCGAGGTGAATAAACGGACGCATCAGCTCGATCTTTGCATACGTCCCCTCACGCATCGCCGCCCCCATGCTCTGCATGAAGTCTTCGCGGCAGTCGGGGTAGATCGTGTGATCACCCGCATGCGCGGCGATGACGAGCGCCTGAGCCTCACGGCTCTCAGCCAAACCGCAGGCAATGGCCAGCATGATGCCGTTGCGAAACGGCACGACTGTCCGCTTCATGTTTTCGTCCGCATAATGCCCCTCAGGGATCTCGCCGCCCGACTTGAGCAGATCGGAGGCGAACAGCTGGTTCACAAAATCCAGGTGAATGATGTCATGCCTCACACCGGCTTTCGCGCAATGCCAAGCCGCTAGCGGGATCTCGCGGTGGTTGTGCTTCGCACCGTAGTCAAAACTCACCGCCCCCACGACCTCGCATTCCCGCAGCGCCCAGTGAAACGCCGTCACCGAGTCCATCCCGCCAGAGAGCAGCACGACCGTTTTCATTCCGGCAGCCTCAGGGTTTCTTCCAGATCAGGATAGCGGGCCTCGCAGGTGAGCTGGATGCCACCACGCGCTCCAAATTTGCCACGCACCACCACCTGCCTCGGCGCACACGCTTTCACAATGTCGTCCAGCACGCGGTTCACGATCGCCTCATTGAAAGACGCGTGATTGCGATACGAGGCCAGGTAGAACTTCAGCGATTTCGTTTCCACGCATGTCGTCTCTGGGATGTACAGAATCTCAAGATGCGCCGAGTCCGGCTGCCCGGTCACGGGGCAGATCGAGCTGAATTCCGGCGCGCTCAGGTGAATGCGGTAGTTCCGTCCCGGCGTGCGATTGGGGAACGTCTCCAGCACCGCCACATCCGGCGAGGCCGGGAGGCGATTTTCAGAACGTCCGAGAAGTGTGAGGTCTTTTTCCTGACTCATGTCTGTGCAGAATGCGGGATAGAGACAAGAATGCAACGACCTGCATTAAATTGAGATCTAAGCATCTTTTTTCATCTTTTTATCGTTTATTTTTCATCATTCACGGTCATAGTAACACTATGAGAATCACCGTTGAAATCGAAGATGACATCATCAGCGATGCCATGGAGTTGACCGGGGAAAAGAACAAGAGCCCAGCCATCGCCAAGGCCGTGGAGCAGTATGTAAAGAGGATGCGTGCGAAAGAGTTCGGCAAGCGCCTCCGCGAAGGCTTTTACGACTACCCTTCCACCAACGCCGAAATCGAAGCCCTCGAAATCATCTGAATCATGGTCTTGGTTGATTCATCTATCTGGATCGAGGCCGCCAGACGCACGGGCAGTCTTGAGGTCAAGGTCGGCATCGAAGGCCTGCTGGATGCCTACGAAGCCACGCTTTGTTCCCCTGTGATGCTCGAAGTCCTGGGCGGCGCACGGAAAGAAGAGCGCAAGCAACTCAATGCGGACTTCACCTGCCTGCCCTACATCCGCGTGACGGAGGCGGATTACATCGCGGCAGTCCGCCACAATTGGAAATTGCGCGATGCAGGCATCACCGCCCCAGCCAATGACGTCCTCATCGCCACCATCGCCGTACGGCTCTTTTGCCGGGTGTATGCGCAGGACAAACACTTCGAGGTAATGGCCCCAGTGCTCGGCTTTGCGCTCTATGAGCCGGGATATGGCGGCTCATTTAGACCCGATGGCGGTTGAGTGATAGTTTTCCGCCTGTGGGATCGTTTCTAAATGCAGAATGCTCAAAGAAGCCGCCATCCCACTCACTGACGACTCGCTCGCGCCCGGCACGGAACGCACGCTCGCCATCCTCGAACTCCTCGGTCGCCACCGCGCCGGACTCAGCCTCACTGAGATCGCCCGTGAGCTTGATCTGCCGGTCAATTCCGTCTTCCGCATCACCGGCACGCTTCACAGCCGCGGCTACCTTCAGCGCCGTGAGGACGACAAGCGCTTCGTGCTCACCAACAAACTCTTCGACCTCTCCCGCCCGGTAGTGCGCGAGAAAAGCCTCGTCGTCTGCGCTTTGGAATCCATCAAATGGCTGCGCGATGAAACAGGCGAAACAACGCAAATTCTCGCCAGCGTGAATCATAAGATGACCGTGCTGGAGCAGTGCATCTCCTCCCAGCCGATCAAGGTCAGCAGCACCGTCGGCCTGCAGGTGCCCATGTACTCCTGCGCTCCCGGCAAAGCGGTGCTCGCCCATCTTCCACCGGCGGAACTCGAGAAGTTCTTCGCCGCCATACAACTCAAGCAGTTCACGCCAAACACACTCGCCACGCCTGAGTCGCTCGAAACTGATCTCGTCAAAACACGCAAGCGCGGCTTTGCCACGGACATCGCCGAAGGGCTCGAAGGCATCCATTGCGTCGCTGCGGCCATCCTCGACGAATACCATTACCCCGTTGCCGCCATCACCGTCATGTCCCCTTCCTTCCGCCTGAAACGCGACCAGTTCGACAAAGCCGGCAAGCTCTGCCTCGAAGCCGCAGCCACCATCACCCGGAGGCTCCTGGCATGAACAAGTCTCTCCTCATCTCCGCCGCCCTGCTTCTGGGTGGTAGGCTTCTCGCAGCACCCACACCTGCACAGATCGAATTCTTCGAAGCCAAAATCCGCCCCATCCTCGCGCAGGAATGCTATGAATGCCACAGCACCGGCACCAAGCAAAAAGGTGACCTCGTGCTCGACTCCCGCCCCGGCTGGCAGGCCGGTGGTGAATCCGGCGATGTCATCAAGCCCGGCAATCCCGACGGCTCCCTGTTTCTGCAAACCATCAAGCACCAGCACGAAGACCTCAAGATGCCCAAAGCCGGGGCCAAGCTCGATGACAAAGTCATCGCCGACTTCGAGCAATGGATTCGTGAAGGCGCTGCCGATCCACGCGACACGCCGCCTTCCAAAGCAGAGATCGCCAAAGAGACTGACTGGAAGAGCGTCCTCGAACGCCGCAAGCAGTGGTGGGCCTTTGTGCCTGTCTCGAAGCAGCCCGCGAACAAAACCATCGATGACTACATCGACGCGGAACTCGCCAAGCAAGGCCTCCCCGCCGCGCCGCCCGCCGATGCGCAGACGCTTCGCCGCCGCATGAGCTACATCCTCACCGGACTTCCCCCCTCAGGCAACCAGAGCATCGATGAACTGCTTGCCTCCCCGCACTTTGGCGAAAAATGGGCCCGCCACTTCATGGACTGGGTCCGCTACGCTGAAAGCTACGGCTCCGAAGGTGATCCCGCCATCCCCTACGCCTATCAGTACCGCGACTACCTCATCCGCGCCTTCAACGATGACGTGCCGTATCGGCAGCTTGTGAAGGAAGCCATCGCCGGAGACCTGCAGGCCAAACCACGCATCAAGAACGGCCTCAACGAAAGCGCCATCGGCATCGCGCAGTTGCGCATGGTGCTGCACGGCTTCTCACCCGTCGATTCACTCGATGAAATGGTCACCTTCACCGACAACCAGATCGACACGGTCACCAAGGCCTTCCAATCCCTCACCGTGAGCTGCGCCCGCTGCCACAACCACAAGTTCGACGCCATCTCCCAGGCAGATTTCTATTCCCTCTACGGCATCTTCACCAGCACCCACCCCGCCGTCATCGACGTGAACGCCCCCGGCACAGGCAAGGCTGAACGTGAAGTACTCGCAAAGCTCAAGCAGCAGATCAAAGACGCCGTGGCCGCGCACTGGCTGAAGGTCGCCCCAAAAACCGTGTCCTACGACACCTCCGACTCCGCGCATCCGGGCCTCGACAAGTACCAGTGGTTCACAAACGGCGTCAGCCTCACAAAGGCGGGCGAGTTTTCAGTCGCTCTTGAAGGCACTCGCATTGTCTCGCAGATTTATCCCGGTGGTTATTTCAGCAACCTGCTCACCACCAAGGAACGCGCGGTCGTATTCTCCAACCGCTTCAAATGCGAAGGCGGCACACTTTGGTTCCGTGTCGCTGGCAACGGTGGCGTGAAGGCCAAGTATGTCGTGGAAAACTACCCGCGCACGGGAACGATTCACAAGGCAGTGCTGATGGGAGAGGCCAAGGATGAAAAGCTCGGCTGGCGCTCGCTTGATCTCGACTTCTGGAAAGGCGACGAAATCTTCATCCAGATCACCACCTCCGCCGACCTTCCGGCCGAATACAACAAGGATGCGCGCTCATGGTTTGGTCTCACCGATGTCGTCATCACCCAGGATAAAAACCCACCTTCCAAAGAGGAACGAACACAGCTCTCCGCCGGTGAAGTCATCCAGGCATGGCAGCAAGGCAAACTCAGCAACAGTCAGGCCGAGGCGCTCAACCGACTCGTTCAGGCGGGCATGCTGCCGAATCAGCTGAAGGACATTCCAGAAGCAGCCAAGCTTGTGACCCGCTACCGCGAACTCGAAGCCTCACTGCCCATGCCTACCCGCGTGCCCGGTGTCATCGAAGCCGATGCCAAAGACACAGCACTCTTTGTCCGGGGCGATCACAAGCAGCCCGCCGAAATCGTCCCGCGCCGCTTCCTTGATGCCATCGATCCTACGCCCTTCAACACCCAGGGCAGCGGTCGTTTGCAACTCGCCGAGCACATGGCGGACTTGAACAACAATCCGCTCACCGCACGCGTCATCGTCAACCGCCTCTGGCATCACGTCTTTGGACGCGGCATCGTCGCCACCGTCGATAACTTCGGAAAGCTCGGCGATCTGCCCACACATCCCGAACTGCTCGACTTCCTCGCCCAGCGCTTCATCGACAGCGGCGGCTCCATCAAAGCCATGCTGAAACTCATCGTGAGCTCCAAGGCTTTCCAGCGCAGTGCCCAGGCATCCGAAATCGCCGTGCAGAAGGACCCCGAAAACAAGCTGCTGAGCCACTGGAGCATCCACCGCCTCGAAGCCGAGGCCATTCGCGACTCCATCCTTACCCTGACCGGCAAGCTCGAACCCGAACTCTATGGCGAATCAACCGCCAACAACTCGCCGCGCCGCAGCATCTACGTCAAAGTCATCCGCAATTCACTCGACCCCTTCCTCACCACTTTCGACTCGCCCGTGCCCTTCAGCACCCGTGGCAAGCGCGACACCACCAACGTCCCCGCGCAGTCACTCACCCTGCTCAACGACAACAACGTCATTCGCTGGTCTCGCGAATGGGCGCTGCGCTCCAGCAAGGTCGAAGCCGATCAGCGCGTGAAACAAATGTTCAAGGAAGCCTTCGCTCGCGAAGCCACGGCGGATGAAGTGAAGCAGAGCCTCGCTTACCTCAAGTCCTTGCAGCAGGAAAACAATGCACGCTCCCAGGAGCTTGCCTTCCAGGAGCAAGAGCTCGCCGCTCTAGACCAGCAGATCAACGCGATCCTCGATTCCGGTCGATTGAAACTGCAGGCCACGCGCAAACTCCCCGCCGTTCCTCTCGACACCCCCGAACCACTGGCCGAGTGGACCTTTGAGAAGGATGCCAAAGACGTCAACGGTCGCATGCATCTCGAACTCGTCGGCACGGCCCATATCGAAAAAGGCGCGCTCATTCTCGATGGCAAGTCGATGGCCAAATCCGGCTCGCTGCCAAAAACGCTCACCACCAAGACCCTCGAAGCCTGGGTCATGCTCGACAACCTCGCCCAGCGCGGCGGCGGCGTGCTCACCGTGCAAGGCAAGGACGGCGTGCTGTTCGACTCCGTCGTCTTTGCCGAAAAGACCCCGCAGCACTGGGTCGCTGGCAGCAATTTCTTCGACCGCAGCGAACTCTTTGAAGGCACGGCCGAAACCGAAGCTTCCACCCGCCCCGTGCATGTCGCCGTTGTGTATCAGCCCGATGGCACCATCAGCGGCTACCGCGATGGCAAACCCTACGGCCGCACCTACCGCAAAGCGCCTGCGGCGATCTTTGAAGCCGAGGCATCCCAGATACTTCTCGGCTGTCGTCATGGTTCCCCCGCTGGCAACAAAGGACTGACCGGCCGCATCTTCCGCGCCCGCCTCTATGACCGTGCGCTGACTCCGGATGAGATTGCCAAGACCTCTCTAATCGAATCCAGCAGCGTTACCAAGGCCGACATTATCGCCTCACTCACGGCGGAGCAGCGGAGTAAGCTCTCCAAACTCAACCCCCGCCGCAAGCAGCAGGCCAGCCATCTAGAATCCCTGCGCACCACCAACAGCGACGATCCCGAACTCCAAGCCTGGACCAGCCTCGCGCAGTCACTCATCAACCTGAAGGAGTTCATTTACCTGAAATGAATACGATCAATCGCCGCCAGCTCCTCTCCCGCGCCTCCACCGGCTTCGGCATGGCCGCTCTTGCAGGCCTCATGCAGGAGCAGGCCCTTGCAGACATGCCGCTTGTCCATCGTGCGAAGAAATTCGCCCCTAAGGCACGCAGCGTGATCTTTCTCTACATGAGCGGCGGAGTGTCGCATGTCGATTCCTTCGATCACAAGCCGATGCTCAAGAAGTTCGCAGGTCAGCCGATGCCCGGCGCCGTCAAGAAGACGCAGTTCAACAACAACGGCACCGTGCAGCCCTCGCACTGGGACTTCAAACGCTACGGACAGTCGGGCCTGGAGGTGAGCGACCTGTTTCCCCAGGTCGGCGGCGTGGCCGATGAGCTCTGCATGATCCGCAGCATGACGGCCAAGTTCAGCGAGCATGCGCAGGGAAACTTCTTCATGCACACTGGCTTCCCCTTCCTCGGGTACCCAAGCGCAGGCGCGTGGACGAGCTACGGCCTCGGCACTGAGTCACGCGATCTGCCCGGCTACATCGTGCTGCAAAGCGGTGGTGCCTCCACTCCGCATGGCGGCGTGGGTTTGTTCAGCAACGGCTTCCTGCCCGCGCAGCATCAGGCCAGCATCGTGAAGGCGGATGAAGCCGAAGCCGTCGTCAACATCCGCCCGCGCCAGCCGCAGGACATGCAGCGCAAGCAGCTCGATTTCATCGGCGCGATGGACCGTCGCTTCGTCAGCACCACGCAGCACGACATGCACGTCGAGGCCGCCATCTCAAACTACGAGATGGCCTGGCGCATGCAGTCCGCCGTGCCGGATCTCTGCGACATCAGCGGCGAAACCGAAGCGACGAAAAAACTCTACGGCCTCGACGATCCCGAGCCGAAAAAAGCCGCCTACGCACGCCAGTGCCTGCTCGCCCGCCGTCTCGTCGAACGCGGCGTACGCTTCATCGAGCTCAGCACCCTCGCTTACAACGTCGGTGGCGGCAACGGCGCCAACCCCTGGGACCACCACAGCGCCATCGTTGAAGGCCACGGCAAGATGGCGAATCAAATCGACCAGCCCATTGCTGCACTCATCAAAGATCTCCGCTCACGCGGCCTACTGGACAGCACCCTTGTTGTATGGGGCGGTGAATTTGGACGCACGCCCTTTGCGCAGGGTTCCAACGGCCGCGACCACAACCCCTACGGCTTCACCGTCTGGATGGCCGGTGGCGGTGTCAAAGGCGGCCATGTCTATGGTGCCACGGACGACTTCGGCTACAACGCCGTCGAAAACATCTCCAGCGTCTATGACATGTGGGCCACAGTATTGCATCTGATGGGCATCGACCACGAACAGCTCACCTACCGTTTCAGTGGTCGGGATCTACGCCTCACCGACGTGCATGGGAATGTACTCAAAGACATCATCGCCTGATGAACGCCTCCTTTTCACGCCGCCAGCTTCTTACCAATGCCTCCACCGGCTTTGGTATGGCCGCATTGGCAGGCCTGATGCAGGCGGAGTCACCGGTGAATCGCGCAAAACGCTTCGCACCAAAGGCACGCAGCGTGATCTTCTGCTACATGAGCGGCGGTGTCTCGCACCTCGACTCCTTCGATCCGAAGCCGCTGCTGGAAAAATACGCCGGGCAGCCCATGCCGGTCGAGGTGAAGAAAACGCAATTCAACAACAACGGCACCGTGCAGCCCGCACATTGGGTGTTTCATCAGCGTGGGCAGAGCGGCATGCCGGTCAGCGAGCTCTTTCCGCACATGGCCACGCTCGCGGATGACATCTGCGTCATCCGCAGCATGACGGCCAAATTCAGCGAGCATGCGCAGGGAAATTTCTTCATGCACAGCGGCTTCCCTTTCCTCGGTTATCCGAGTGCTGGGGCGTGGGCGAGCTACGGCCTCGGCACCGAGTCACGTGATCTCCCAGGCTACATCGTACTGCAAAGCGGTGGCGCATCGGTGCCGCATGGTGGCGTGGGTTTGTTCAGCAATGGTTTCCTGCCCGCGCAGCATCAGGCCAGCATCGTGCAGGCGGATGAGGAAGAGGCGGTAGCCAACATCCGCTCAACTCAGCCACGTGACATGCAGCGCAGGCAGCTCGACTTCATCGACGCAATGGATCACCGCTTTGCCAGCATGGCACAGCATGACCTTCATGTGGATGCGGCCATTGCAAATTACGAGATGGCCTGGCGCATGCAATCCGCCGTGCCGGAACTGTGCGACATCTCCGGCGAAACTGAGTCCACGAAAAAACTCTACGGCATGGACGGCCCGGACTCCACCCGCACGGCGTATGCGCAGCAGTGCCTGCTGGCGCGGCGTCTGGTGGAGCGCGGCGTACGCTTTGTGGAGCTGAGCTGCCTGCCGCAAAAACTCGGCGGCAGCCAGGGCCCCAACCCATGGGATCAGCACGCGGCGATCAAGAAAGGCCATGGCAACATGGCGTATCAGGTGGATCAACCCATCGCCGCACTGGTCAAAGATCTCAAGTCACGCGGCCTGCTCGACAGCACGCTTGTCATCTGGGCCGGTGAGTTTGGGCGCACCCCCTTCGCGCAGGGCACGGATGGCCGTGACCACAACCCCTACGGCTTCACCATCTGGATGGCCGGTGGCGGCGTCAAACCCGGCCACATCTATGGCGCCACCGACGACTTCGGCTACCACGCCATCGAAAACGCCTGTACCGTCTACGACTTGTGGGCCACCGTCCTGCACCTCATGGGCATTGATCACGAACAGCTCACCTACCGCTTCAGTGGCCGCGACCTGCGGCTCACGGATGTGCATGGCAATGTGCTGCGCGATGTGATCGCGTAGATGTGGGATGGGTATGGCGACAGCCCGCCCGTCCGTGAGCGTGCTGTAAAACGCCTTGGCGTACGAACGTCCTAGCAGTCGGGCGGTTTGGCGAGGTGATCGATAGTGTATCCGAATACCTTCGACGCCAAACACACCCAACCTACGCAGAAACGCGGCTACACCTCCAGCTTCCACGGCCCGCGATACTCGCGCCCGAGAAGCTTGCTCGCATCCGCATCACCAATGATCTCCTCCTTCACGGGATCCCATTTGATGGCACGGCTGGTGAGGAATGAAATCAGCGCGAGGTGGCCCGGCGTGGCGCTGCGGTGGGCAGTTTCCACCGGGGTGACGGTGGGCTGGCGGCTCTTCACGCAGTCGAGGAAGTTACGATGGTGCCCCTTGGTTTCGTAGAGTCGAGTCTTAATGACGTCGTCTCCCAGCTTCGGTGCTTTAGCGACTTCGATGATCTCGCTCTTCGGATCCTTGTCATCCTTCCGCTTTTTGACCATCTGTTTGAATGCTGGATTCGAGCAGTCGTAAGCGCCCCCACGATTCACATAGACCCAACCGTCGGTGCCGATCCACTTGGTGCCCATCTGGATGTCGTCGTGACCACCTGCGATGGTCATGATGATGTCGCCTGCATACTTGGCTTCGGCGCGATACTTCGTGGCGGTGTTCCAGATGTCGGTGCGTGGCGGCATGTCCACCTGGATGGGGCTCACCTCGGTCGGGCCGCTGCTATCCATGTTCATGCCCCAGTGGGCGATGTCGCAGTGGTGGCCGACCCAGTCGAGCAACTGGCCGCCGCCGATGTTGTAATCCCAGCGCCAGTTTTTGTGCACGCGGCACTCAATGTAGTCCTGCATCGTCGCCGGACCGATCCACATTTCATAATCAAGCTCCGCAGGCGGCGGCGTAACACTGCGTTTGTCGCCGGTCTTGGCGAAGTCGTTGTGCCCGCTTGGCAGGCCTACATGCACTTCCTTCAATTTTCCAATCAGGCCGTTGCGGACGATTTCAGCGCCGATGCGAAAATTGTCCTCGCTGCGCTGCCAGGAGCCTGTCTGCCAGATGCGCCCATGCTTCTGTACGGCCTTCACGATGGCCTGCTGCTCGGCGATGGTGCGTGCCAGCGGCTTCTCCCCATAGATGTCCTTGCCGTTCTTCGCGGCTTCAATGGCGGTAAGCGCATGCCAGTTGTCGGGCACCGCCAGCATGACGGTGTCGATGTCCTTGCGGGCCATGACTTCGCGGTAGTCGTGGTAGGGTTTGCAGTCCTGGTTCTTGTAAGCGCCGTTGATGGTGTCCAGCGCCTTTTGCAGATTGCGTTTGTCGATGTCACACGCGGCCACAATCTGGCAGTCCTGCTCCTGGAGAAATTTGCCGGTGTTGCTCGGTCCCATCATGCCCCAGCCGAAGACGGCCATCGTGATCTTGCCGGAGGGCGCATTCTGCCCAATCACACTGGCCGGAATGATGGTGGGAAAACCGATGACGGCGGCAGACTTCGTGAGGAACTGACGACGGGAGGAAACAGGAATGCGTTTCATAGGGGTGATTTGGCTGGCAGATAACTTTTAACCGAGACTCCGCCCGCAAGTCCAGCCACAAATGCGAAAGCAGCTTGCGCACGCGCCTGCCGACACGGCCTAGCAGCTCGTGGGCACGCGCTGGGCGAGCTTCACGGTATGTGGAATGGCACCGATCACAAAGCTGAGGCAATCAACGGCCCCCTGCGGTTTTCCGGGTAGGGCGATTACAAGGCTGCGATCAACCACCGCCGCCAGACTGCGGGAGAGAATGGCGTTCGGGGTCAGTTCGAGCGACTTCATGCGCATCAGTTCTCCAAATCCTGGGATCTCCACGCGCATGATGCTGCGAATGGCCTCAGGGGTGACATCACGCTCGGCGATCCCCGTTCCACCCGTGGTGAGGATGAGCGCGCAACCCTGGGCGGAGAAGGAACGGATCGCCTCCTGAATGCGCTGAAGGTCATCCGGGATAATCGCCTCAGCAGCGACCACCCAGCCATAACCTTCCGCCGCCTGCCTCAACGCTGGACCACCGAGGTCCTCATAAACGCCCTGGCTGGCACGGTCGGAAACGGTGATGATGCCAACCTGCATACGATGTGCGCTAAGCCAGTTGTTACTGAGCCTGAGGCTTGGTGCCAACCTGTGTTTTATCCTCAGTCTTGGCCGCCGTAGTAGGCTTGTGGTCAAGCTCCAGCAGATCACGCAGGATGTGGATGGTTTCCAGTTTCACCGGCTCGACGCCATAGGGAAATTTGGACTCGTCATTGCCGCTGTCGTCTTCCTTGGAGGCCGTTCGCATGCCGGAGTTCATTTCCTTGCTGAAGGCAGACTCGGGCACCAGATCGGGCTTGTCCACGTTGTCCAGCGTGAGGTGGTAGGTCTTGAAGCCATTGTCCTTGATGCGCTCGGCAATTTCCTTGGCTCGCTTGGAGCGCTCCTCAGTCTGCTTGTCACGGCGCGCTTCGGTGTCAAGGCGCTCCTGCTCACGCTCTTTAAGATTCAGAGCGACCGTGTTGCGGTCGATTTTTTCCTTCAGGCGCGTGGACTCCTCGACCACGTTTTGGAATTCGGGGTTGGTGGCGATGCGGCTTTTCACCCGTGCGTTGATCTCGTCAATGGGGAACGGATCTTTGCGGAAGAGGGGGTATTTGCGCGGCGGGATGGTGTCGTAGGGCAGCGGGTTTTCTGCGGAGGATTCGCCGATGTCGAGCACGTCGCGGATCGAAGGCAGCGGGATGTCGGCCTCCACTCCTTTGAGCTGGGTGGAACCACCGGCGATGCGGTAGAACTTCTGGATCGTCACCTTGAGGTCACCTGCACCCTTTTTGTCGCTAAAGAAGGGCATGTAACGCTCCACTGGAAGAATGGTCTGCACGGTACCTTTACCGAAGGAAGACTTGTCCCCGACGATAAGCGCGCGGCGATAATCCTGCAGCGCTGCAGCCAAAATTTCTGAGGCGGAAGCACTGGCCTTGTTGGTGAGCACGATCATTGGGCCGTCATAGACGGGCTTTTCGTTTTCGCAGTCACGCCAGGTGATGCTGCCACGCCAGTCTTTAGCCTGCACCACCGGGCCAGCCGGAATGAAGAGGCCGGTGAGTTTGATGGCTTCATCCAGGGAGCCACCACCGTTGTCGCGCAGGTCGAGCACGAGACCGTCGATCTTTTCCTTCATCAAACGGCGCAGCAGACGCTCCACGTCGGCGCTGGTGCTGACGGTGCCGTTTTCCATGTCGGCATAGAAATTGGAGAGGTTGATCCAGCCGACTTTGAGCGTCTTGCCGAGATCCGGCGGAGTGACAAGGAGTTCGGCGTTGGCGAGCTTCTCCTTGAGCGGCACCTCATCACGCACGATGGCAATGATGCGCGTGCCAGCGGGGTCATCCGCAGGGACGATCTTGATGCGGACGGTGGTGTTCTTCTCACCACGGATCATATCGACGATCTTCTGCAGCTTAAGGTACTTCACATCGACGAACTCGTCATCTCCCTGGGCGACAGCGATGATGCGGTCGTTGAGCTTGAGCTGGCCCTGTTTGTCCGCAGGACCACCAACAACGATGCCCTGGATTTCGGCGCCGTCCTCTTTCTGACCGAGCAGCGCGCCAATGCCCACCAGCTTGTGCGACATGTGGATTTTGAAGTTGTCACTCTCATCCGTGCTCATGTACTCGGTGTGCGGGTCATAGGCCGTGGCTAGGCTGGAGAGGAAGAAATTTACCACGTCCTTGGTGTCGTTCTCGTCGATGCTCTCAAGCAGGCGCTGGTAATCTTTAAGCACGCGCTCCTTCGGAGTCAGATCCTTGTCGTCCTTGTCCTTCTTGGCGGCAATTTTCGGCGCATCGGCAGTTGGTTTCTGGGGGGCTTCCACTTTCCCGGCTTCAGGCGCTGCCTCGGGCTTGACCTCGGCGGCTTTCTTGGCAGTGGCCTTTTCCGCCTTTTTCTTTTCATCACGCTCGCGGGTTTCATCGGCGATGCGTTCAGCCAGCAGATTGTCCTCAATGATGTCGAGCCAGAGCTTGTCCTGGTCGGCCTTGTCCTTCGGCCATGGCGCTTTGTCGCGCTTGATCTCGATGGTGCGCTTCGAGTCGAAGGTAAACTTGTTGGTTTCCAGCGCCTTCTTGAGGAAGTCCACACGCTCCTTCACGCGCTCCTTGTAGATGTCGTAGATCTCGATGGCAGGGCTGATGTTCCGCATCAGAACATGGTCGTCGAGCGTGGTCTCATACTTGTCCTTGAAGTTCGCAATATCCTGCTCGGTAAAGAAGATATGCTTGAAGTCGAGCATGTTCAGATAGTTGTGCAGCATCTCCCCCGAGACCTTGTCGTCGAAGTCCTGCTTCGAGTAGTGGTGATTTTGCAGCATGTAGGCCACATGCATGGCCACCTGGCCAAAATTGGTCTCCGCTTGCGCTGAAGGAATGAGGAGCGCGATGGCGGAAGCCGCAGCCGCGACGGGGGTGAGTAGGTAGCGAGTCATGGTGGGGTCGTCCAAAGCATATAACGAACCTCGCGGGACGTTTTGCGTTCAGATTTTGCCTTTTCTGGGTTGAAATGTCCAACTCTTTCCCGTCTTTCGCCTTCTCCATGTCTGAAATCTCCACCTACACCGGCGGCATCGCCGCCACGAACGGCCACCTGCTCACCCTGCCTGGCGGCACCGTCCTCGTGGACGCGCCAGACGGCATCGCCGCCTGGCTTAAGAAGCAAAAAGTGAAGGTGGATGCCCTCTTCCTCACCCACCAGCACTTTGACCACGTCCTGGATGCAGCCGCAGTGAAAGCCGAACACGGCTGCCAGGTTTACTCCTTCGCCCCCTACTCACGGGACCTGACACTGGAGATCCTCTATGGAGCCGTGACGGGCAGTCCCTTCTCCGTCCCTCCCTTTGCGGTCGATGAAGTCCTCGAAGGTCAAAGCCAGATCGAAGTCCTCGGCGAGGCGTGGAAACTCTACCATGTGCCCGGCCATTCACCGGACAGCCTCTGCTTCCACCTCCCGAGCCAAAACCTCCTCTTCGGCGGCGACGTGCTTTTCCTAGACGGCGTCGGCCGCACCGACTTCCCCAATGGCGGCCCAGAGCTGCTGCTCAGCGGCATAATCAAAAAACTCTTCGTCCTGCCCGCTGCCACCCGCGTCTTCCCCGGCCACGGCGACGACACCACCATCGGCCGCGAACGCCTGGAAAATCCCTTTCTCACCTGATGCCCCGCTCTCTCCACGACCTGACCTTTGACCAGCTGCGCGAGCAGATCGTGGCCGCAGGTCTGCGTCCGGCGCATGCGGGCACGCTCTGGAACACCCTGCATTTCAAAGCGATGGCGGATCCCCTCTCCCGAGAGGATCTCCTCCCACCTCTGCGCAAGTGGCTCACTCAGGTGCTCAGCGACGGCTCCTGGATGCTTGATGTGCCACCGGTCTCTGTGGACACCCCCAGCAGCGATGGTTTGACGCACAAATTCCTCCTCCGCATGGCAGATGCGCAGGAGATCGAGACCGTCATCATGGGCTACACCGGCCGCCATACCGCTTGCGTCAGCACCCAGGCGGGTTGCGCCATGGGCTGCGTCTTCTGCGCCACCGGCCAGATGGGCTTCGTGCGACATCTGCGCCCCGGCGAAATCGTGGCCCAGGTGCTGCATGCCCAGCGCAGCGTGCGCGCCAAAGGCGGCAAAGGCCTGCGCAATCTCGTCTTCATGGGCATGGGCGAGCCCCTGCACAACTACGACGCCGTGATGACCGCACTGGACATCATCTGCGACACCCGAGGCCTGAACATCGGCCCCAGCAAGATCAGCGTCTCCACCGTCGGCGTGGTGCCCGGCATCCTGCGCATGGCGGCAGAAAACCGCCCCTACAATCTCGCCGTCAGCCTCCACGCCGCCACCGAGGAGGAGCGCGCCAAACTCATCCCCGCCAACCAGCGCTGGCCGCTCACCGATCTCATCGCCGCCTGCCGCAGCTACAACGCTCAAACCGGCCGCCGCATCTTCTTCGCCTGGACCTTGATCGAAGGCGTCAATGACACGCCCGAGCATGCCAGGCGCATCGCCGAGCTGCTCCACGGCTTGGACGCCCACATCAATCTCATCCCGCTCAATCGCACCGACGGCTACACCGGCACCGAAAGCAGCGACAGCTCTGCGGACACCTTCCACCGCATCCTCCAGGAAGCCGGATTCCCCTGCACCATCCGTCAGCGCAGGGGCATTGATGTAGCAGCAGGCTGCGGCCAACTCAAGGCGGCGAAGAGCGCCCGACGTAAGGCAGCTTGAGAAAGTACTACCGAGCTCTAGCTCGTTCTGGATGCCCCCCCTCGATCTCATCCTTCCCAGTACGACCGAGAACCAATCAGCTTGGTGTGGATGAACTTCCCGTGAACCCGGCGTGAATTCATCTTCATAAACCATCCCCCACTTGCCGTTTCCCGCCTGGTCAGCATATCGTTGCGCCTGCCATGTCCACCCGCGTCTTTCTGCTGAATCTCTTCGCCTGCCTGTGGTGCTGCATCATGCTGAATCTGCGCATTCATCTTGCCGGACATCATTACTACGCCTTCATGCTGTGGAATCTCTTCCTGGCCGCCATCCCGCTCGTTCTCAGCCTCGGCCTGCGCCAGATCAACCGTCTCACCCTCGCGCTGCCGCTGCTGGCCGTCTGGCTGCTGTTCTTTCCCAATGCTCCCTACGTCCTCACCGACCTGATGCATCTCAACGAACACAACGGCAACGTCCCCAAGTGGCTCGATCTCCTCATGCTGCTCTCCTTTGCTCTGGTGGCGCTCTGGCTCGGTTTTCAGTCTCTCCACATCGTCCAGCACTGGTTTGCACGGAAATTTTCCCACGCCACCGCCTGGTGCGTCACTGTGGGCTCGCTCGGCCTGAGCGGCTTCGGTGTTTACCTCGGACGTTTTGACCGCTGGAACAGCTGGGACCTTCTGCACAGGCCCACATCACTGCTCAGCCGCATCGCCTCCTACGTTCTCCATCCCATGGCCCACACCCGCACCTGGGGCTTCACCCTTGGCTTCGGCACCTTGCTCATCTTCGCCTATCTTTTTTGGTTTTCAGCAGCGGCACCAACGCCGGACAGTCGTAAGCTCGACTAGCCATGCCACACTACGAACCCAGCCGCGACCACCTCCTTCTCTTTGATGGCATCTGCCATCTCTGCGATGCCAGTGTGCGCTTCATCCTGCGGCGCGATCCCGCAGGCCGGATCAAATTCGCCCCCATTCAAAGCCCCTTGGGCCGCGAACTCTACACGCAGCACGGCCTCGATCCCGCAGCGCCTAATGCGATGCTCTTCATCACCCCGCAGGGCGCATTCCAGGCCAGCGACGCCGCACTCGAAATCTCCCGTACCCTCGGCGGCTTGTGGCAGCTCGCACTCGTCTTCAAACCCCTGCCACGTGCCTTGCGCGATGCCGCCTATTACTTCATCGCACGCAACCGCTACGATGCGTATCCCTTTTCAACCCGATAAGATCGTTCAGTTACTGAGCCATGAAACATAATAACGCAGGGATTCCACGGCTGCTTTGCAGACATTTTATCCTCGGGACCCTCGCCGCCATGGCAGCAGTGGCCGCGCCCCCGGAGCATACGGACCAGCTTGCGCCGCTCCGGCAGCTTCAAATCGACGCAGGGAAAATCGTTCTCCTGGAAAACAAACGTGCCACAGCAGACAAGAATTTACCGCCACACACTGTGGTAAAGCTCGTGCTCAACCCTGCCAGGGATTCCAACATCAATGTGGAAATCTGGCTGCCAGAAGCAGCGAAATGGAACAACCGCTTCATCGGCCTGGGCAATGGCGGCGCGGCCGGACGCATCAATTCAGGCAGCCTCGCGGGGCCGCTGGCCCGTGGGTATGCCGTGGCCACGACAGACATGGGCACGGCCCCGAACCCTGATTCTGGCCTTGGCAAACCGGATGTCTGGAAGGATTTCGGCTATCGAGCCACCCACCTCATGACCGTCTGCGCCAAGAAGGTTATCCGTGTGTATTACGGTCGCTCACCCGAATATTCCTACTTCAATGGTGGTTCAACTGGCGGCCAGCAGGCGCTCCAAGAAGCCCAGCGCTATCCCGAAGATTACGACGGCATCGTGGCCAATGTCCCCGCACACTGCCGCACTCCGCTCCACGCCTATTTCCTCTGGAATGACCAGATATTCCATCAATGCCCATTCACCAGCACTCAGGAAGAAAACATAATCGCCGTCGGCAACGAATACATGTCAGCGCGCGAAATCCCGCAAACCGCAGGAAAAATGGTTTCCGACCCGCGCTGCGACGGCAAAGACATCGAAGCGGTCATCGCGTTGGCACGAAAGAAAGATCCGACACTGACGGACCAGCACGCCGAAGCTCTCAAAAAGCTCTTCGACGGCCCCAAGCACACCATCACCGGCGAACGCATCTTCGATGGCATTCCCTTCGGCAGTTCCTTCAAGATCGCGCACGGACACCTATATCTTTTCAACTGGGTCTTCGGGAAGGAGAAAGACCTGCAGAGCCTCGATTTTGGCAAGGACATCGACACCTACACCGCCGCGCTGGGGCCTTACCTCAACGCTGAAAACGCCGATCTCACCCCGTTCGAAAAACGTGGCGGCAAACTTATCATGATCTCCGGCTCCGCCGATTCCTGCGTGCCCTACCACGCATCGCTCGATTACTACGAGCGCGTCATTGAGCATTTCGGCTCTCTCGAAAAAGTGGCTGCGTTTTGCAAATTTTACATCGTGCCAGGCATGAGCCATGGCCCCGGCCCGGGCATCAACCACCTGCCTGACATGCTGAATCTGGTGATCAATTGGCGCGAAAAAAGCAAGGTGCCGCACACCCTCAGGGCGCAGCGCCTCGTCGATGACAAAACCGAAATCGACATCCCGCTCTATCCCTACCCAGAAAAAACAAGCTGGGACTCCACCGGGGGTTTCAAGCCTGTGAACGGACCACGTGGTGGTGTGGACCGCGTTGCAGAACGCTTCCGCCCCAAGGCCGCTGAGTGACAGTCACTGACGGTTAAGCCGCCACGAGGTCGTAGCCGCGCCACTCCTTGACCGTGATTTCAGCAAAGCTGCCAACCGGGAGCTTTTTGCTCACAAAAACAGTGGTGTCGATGTCTGGCGCGTCCATTTCACTGCGGGCAACGCCGGGCTCTTCAACAAGAACACGCATTTTACGACCGACCTGCGTCGTATTGAAGCCTTCGATGCTGCGCTGGATGGCACGCATGGCCTCGTTCCAGCGGGCCTTGCGGGTCATATGATGGATCTGATCCTCCATCTTCGCAGCGCGGGTGTCCTCCTCGCGGGAGTAGTTGAAGACGCCGGCACGCTCAAACTTCGTGTCCTGGATGAACTGCAGGAGTTCGTTGAAATCGGCCTCGGTTTCACCAGGGAAGCCCACGATGAAGGTGGTGCGGATGGCGATGCCAGGGATACCGGTACGGATGCGCTTGATGAGATCGCGAATGTAGGCCCCGTCTGTCTCACGCTTCATGAGACCCAGCATGCGGTCACTGATGTGCTGAAGCGGCATGTCAATGTACCGAACGACTTTGGGGCTGTCGGCGATAGCCTGGATCAGGTCGTCGCTCCAATGCGCTGGATGGGTGTAGAGGAGGCGGATCCAGAAGTCGCCTTCGATCTTGTTCAGCTCACGGATGAGCGAAGAAAGAGACTCGCCCTTGGTGGAATCGACGCCGCTGCGCGGCTTGGGGCGCTCCTCTGTCCACTTGTCCATGCCGAAGTAGGTGGTGTCCTGGGAGATGAGATTGATCTCCTTCACCCCGCTGGCGATGAGCTGCTGCGCCTCTTTGACAATGCTTTCCTGCGTGCGGCTGCGGTGGCGGCCACGGATGCGGGGGATGATGCAGAAGGAGCAGGGATGATTGCAGCCTTCAGCGATCTTGATGTAGGCCATGTGCTGCGGCGTGAGGCGGAAGCGCGGCGTGTCGTAATCCGGGATGTACTGCGGCTGACGGGTCACCAAATTTTCCTGCTCGTGCTCCTTGGTGCCCATGAGCTTCTGGATGATGGGGGCGACCTGCGTGATCTGATCGAGCCCAATGAAGGCATCCACTTCCGGCATGAGCCCGGGGAGCTCCTTTGAAAAACGCTGCGAGAGGCAGCCGGCGACGATGATCTTCTGCCGCGCACGCTTCTTCGAGCCCGCCCGCTGGTCCACGGCGTCGTGTACCGCACCGACACTTTCCTTCTTGGCCATGTCGATGAACGAGCAGGTATTCACGATGAGGACATCTGCGAGTTCGGGCTCGGGTGTCATGACCATGCCCGCCTGCTGGAGGTGGCCGATCATGATTTCCGAGTCGATGAGATTTTTCGCGCAACCGAGGGAGACGAGGCCGACTTTGATCATGGGGCGCGGATGGTAGCTCCTTTGCGGCAATCGAAAAGGGGAAAGATGGCCGTCGGCAGACGGTTCTCCACACCAGATTCCGCTTGCACTCAGGAAACGAGCATTGGTGCCTGCTGCAGCGTGCGGTTGGCCGTGAGCTCAAAAGGACGCTCTTCCCCCTGTTCTTTCTTCACGGCTTTGGCGAGTGCCTTGCTCAATCCGTCCAGCGAGTAGGGCTTGAGCATGATGTCCACCGGCGGTGTCCGCCCCTGGCTGAGAATAGTGAACTCGTCGGGATCGATGACAAAACCGCTGCAAACCACGACAGGCACTTCGTTGCCCACAGCGCGCAGCTCCTTGAAGGTGTCACGGCCGGAAAGTTTGGGCATGTAGATGTCGAGCAGGACGGCGTCCACCTTCTCCTGGGTGCGCAGCAGGATGTCGAGCGCCTGCTGGCCGTCACAGGCTTCCAGAACGCGATAGCCTAGAAAACCAAGCATGTTCATGGCGATGGAGCGCACTGGTGCCTCGTCATCCACGACCAAAATGGTGGTCTGCCCGCCCAGGGGGGCGTTGATGGCGGGTCCGTTGTCGATCGGCGTCTCGTCCTCAATCTGCTCGGGATTGTGCAAACGTGGCAGAAACACCCGGAACTCGCTGCCGCGTCCCACTTCGCTGTCGAATTCGATCCAGCCGCCGTGTTCGCGGACGATGTCCTGCGCGGTAGAGAGGCCGAGGCCGGTGCCCTTGTTGCTGGCCTTCGTTGTAAAGAAGGGCTCAAAGATGCGCTGACGGTGCTCTTCAGAGATGCCGTGGCCGTTGTCACGCACCACGAGCATGACGAATTCGGCAGCATCGTTGCTGTCGGCTGATTTCGACGGCATGCGATGGGTGACATTTTCCACGGCGATTTCAATCACGCCTTTATCCGCAGGCAGGGAATCGCGAGCATTGAGGCAGAGGTTGAGCATGACCTGCTCGATCTGCGTGGCATCCCCGGTCGCGTAGGAGGCATCCATTCCGCCGCGCATTTGAATGGTGACACGCGGATCGACGCTGTGCTTCAGGAGGTTCTGCACGTCCGCCAGGAGGCGTTTGAGATTGGTGGCCTTGCGCACGGCGACACCCGTGCTGCGGCGTGAGTAGCCGAGCAGGGACTTGACGAGTTCCGCCGCACGCGTGGTGGCGTGGTTGGCGTTTTGCAGCTTGTCGCGCACCCCAGCCTGATTGGAGGCCGGCGTGAGTTCGGCGAGGGTCAGATTGCCGCGAATGGCCGTGAGGAGGTTGTTGAAATCGTGGGCAATCCCGCCAGCGAGCTGGCCGATGGTCCCCATTTTCTGCGATTCGCGGAGCTGGTTCTCCAGCACTCGCATTTCAGAACGGTCTTTGACGATCCATATCCGTCCGATGACTTCGCCGGCATCCGTGCGCATCGGGCTGGAGCGCAGGGAGAAGACCCGGTTGTCATTGGAGACGAGCGGAGGCGTTTCATGCTGGCCCTCGAGGCTGGCGGAGATTTTCTCGATCCAGGCGGTGACCACGGCTTTTTCTTCAAAACGTTCGACCAGCGCATTGAGAATACGCGAGGAATCTCGTCCGGCGACTTCTTCGACCGGCTTGCCGAGGAAATCATCCAGTCTGGCGTTTGAGGCGATGATGGAGCCCTGGGCATCCACCACGAGCACGCCCTCATCACTGGCGGCGAAAAGCCCCTGCAGAGCGGTGAAGGCCTCACGCAGCAGGCGTTCGGCATTGAGGAGGCGTTGCGCTGTCTGGCAGGCATGCTGCTCGGCGGCATTGAGCGCCTGCCGCTGCTTGGCAAAGATCATGTTGATGTCGCAGCGCAGCTTCCAGAAATCGGCCGGCAGCCATTCAGCGGACTGAGCATCTGGAGGAACACCCCGCAGCACCGCTGTGGTGCCTTTCATGACTGCGGTCGTTGGTTTGAGCAGCCAGCCGGAAATCAGATAGGCGGCCAGGAAAACACCACCACCGAGCAGCACGCCTGTGATACCAAAGAACCAGTCCAGCGGCTGCCCCATCATACGGGCGGCTCCCATGGCCGGCAGAAAGCCGAACAACCAGAGTGGAAGCAGGATGCGAAGTCTCAAGGAGTTCATAGAGAATAAAATCGAAGGTTTGGGATATGCAGGTCAGTTGACAGGATGAGAGACGGTGGAATTCGTGCGGTTGATGATCTGGTTCATGCAGTGCTCGACAGCCGCATTGAGGTGGTTTTCCAGCCAGATTTCGATTTCACCACGCAGCGTGGCGATGCCCGACTGTCCGGCTGTGGGAATTCGTTGCTCCAAACGGTCCAGGCGGTCGTTCAAGGCACTCGCATTCATGGCGATGCCGAAAATATCGTTCCGCAACTGCTCCATCTGAGCCGGCAGGTCCTGCACCGTGACTGCAACCTTGCTGGATGGCTCTAGCGAAGGGGGCAAAGCTGCTGGCACTGCCACCACTTGCAGCTCAACTGGCAGCGCAGCTTCACGGTCTGCGGCGAACGGCTGATTGGACGCATGAAGAGGAGCCTGCCGAGGAACGATTTCCACTCGTGGCAGCGAATACGTACCGCCTAACTCTGCCATAATCGGCTCGGTGCTGATTACGCCCGGTGCATGGCTCATCACCTTCTCAGAAATGGCTAATACGATGGGTTCCGAAGGGCTTTCGGCCTCAGAACTTCGACGTTGCATAGAGAATGAGAATGGTAAAGGCATGCTTGGAATCAGGCAGTCTGAGGAATTTTATCAATATTAACAATAAAATCCATAATTATTTTAAATTAATTTGAACGCATCCGGAATTTATTTTGCAAATTCCGT
>NCCR01000344.1 GCA_002279765.1 Verrucomicrobia bacterium 12-59-8
ATGCAGCCGACAGCAAGACGAACGCTGCGGTGTATCGTGAAGTGGCCGTCGAAGTGAGGCTGCGCGGGGATCAAACGACGCTGCTGGGCTGGCTGGCCACGCTGCAGTCGCCGGAAAAGTTTCAAGCCATCAAGCAGCTTGAACTGGAGATCGACGCCAAGGCCAAGGAAAAGACACCGCAGGCATTGTGCAACCTCGTCCTGGCGCGCTGGTTCAAACCTGAAGCAGGATTCCAGCCATGAAAGCGCTTTTCACCACTCTGATGATGCTGTGCGCGGCGCTGTGCCTGCGCGCGCAGTCCATCGTGCCGACTGAGTCGCCGCCGCTCACGACAACCGATCTGCTGCCGCTGCCGGGAGATGAACTCGATCCCACACTGGCACCACTGCCGACGAAGGAGCCGGTGCCTGCGCCCGCCGCGCCGGTGGATCCCGACCTGCCGCAACCCTTTGATGCGACCTCTTTGAGCGCGATCATTCAAAACTCCCCCTTCACCCGCATCGTCAGCATATCCGATTCCCTCGTGCTCACGGGCATGGCCTACGTCAACGGCAAACCGATTGTGACCATCTTTGACAAAAACGAGAAGCAATCCCTGGTCGTCACGGAAGAGCCCAACCTCAAGGGCTGGAAGCTGATGGAAGCGCTGCCCACCACCAACATCGAGCGTGCGCAGGCAAAAATCGCCATCGGGGGGGAAACCTTCAGCATCCGACACAGCGTGCTCGACAAGAACGACCTGACGAAAGGCAAAAGCGACAAGGGCGACAAAGGCGACAAAGGCCCGCGCGGAGACTCCTCAGGCGGAGACCGCTTCAACCGCAGCAATCGCGGCCCCAGCGAGGAAGACCGGAAAAAATACGAAAGCCTCTCCGAGAAGGCCAAGGATAAATTCCGCAATGCCATGCGTGAAAAGTTCAGCGATGAAAAATTCCGCAACGCTCCTGAGGAAGAGCGCCGCAATGCCATACGCACCATGTTTGACAAGATCCAAAAAGACGACGGCGGGGGCAAATAGCCCGCTCCGCTGAAGCTCACCCACGCCAATCACGCCACATCCCTTTCGCATGCATCGTTGTCTTCCTGTTCTCATCACGTTTTTGTTTGCCATCTCCGCAGTTGTTCGCGGGCAGAGCATCGTCCCACCAGCACCGCTGCCCGCACCCGCTGCGCCTGAAGCACCCGCATCTGCCCCTGCCGCCACCGCCCCCCCTGCGGCAGCAGCACCACCAGCACTTCCCGCAGCAGAAGACACCACACCCGCAGCACCGCCCGATGGCGCACGCCCGCCTGGCGGAGGCCCTGGCGGTGGCTTTCCGGGTGGTGGTCGCAGTGGTTTTGGCCGCCGGAGCGGTGGCTTCGGTCCACCAGGAGGCATGGGAGCTGAAGGGGCCGGCGCACCGGGTGAAGCGGAGTCATTCCAGATCACCGGCGACAACGTCATGATGCAGTTTGCCAACAATCCGGTGGCCGACCTGCTGGCGATCTATGAAAAGCTCACGGGCTACACGCTGATCAAGGACACCAACATCTTCGAAGGTGCCACCATCAGCCTCGTCACGCCCAAGCAGGTGCCCAAAGCCGAAGCCATCAAGCTGATTGAGGCTTCCCTGCTGGCCAACGGCTACGCCATCGTGACCGAACCTGGCAGCAGCAGCGCCAAGATTCTGCCGGCACGCAATCAGAGCGCCAATGCCGTCCAGTTCTCCCATGGGGTGCGGTTTTATACCAGCGCCAAGGACATTCCCGACGGTGAAAGCATCGTGTCCTACTTCATGAAGCTTGATTTCCTCGATCCCGAGGAAGCCGCCAGCATGTTCTCCGGTCACGTCGGCCTGGGTGCGTATGGCCGCATCACCCCGGTCACCTCTCCACCTGGACTGCTGATCACGGAAAGCGCCACGATCGTCAAGCAGCTCATCGGCATTCGCGAAGCCATTGATCTCGGTGACACCGGCTCTTCGCTTGTGACGAAGTTCATTGCCATCAAGTTCGCCGACGCCGCCGTCATTGCGCAGATCATTCAGGCCACGCTGAATGCCCAAGCCCAGGAAAAAGAATCCAAAGGCGTGAACACGATTCGAGGAGCGGCCGCCAGTGATGGTAAAGAAAAAGGCGGAGACAACAAGGACGCGCCAAGGCCACCCTCCTCCGCGCAAGCTAACACGCAATTTTCGAGTCAAAACCTCCAGACCCCGCAGCCGAGCACACAGGTCGTTGCGGACACGCGCTTGAATCAGATTCTGGTTGTCGCCTCGCCGCTTGATTACACGTACGTGGCCAGCCTCATCGCCGAGTTTGACAAACCTCTCGAAAATACGGAGCCCTATGAGCGCAAACTCAAGTACGCCGCCGCGCTCGATGTCCTGAGTGCGCTGGTGGACCGGCTGCAGGAGGTGAATACCGGCACCACCCAACTGCCCGGCGGAGGCAGCATCCAGCAGCAGCGCCAGCAGGTGCTGGCCACAAACAGCAGCCAGCTCCTCGGCGGCCGCACGACTCAGGGCACACGTGGCGGCGTGGTGGGCAACACGGCCGCCTCCACATCCGGATCTGACACTGCCAGCTCGACCACAGGAACCACCGGCACAACATCGACCGCAGGCAGCACCGGAAGTTCACGTGCCGATGTCGTCTCCGGCCCCACGGAAAACAATGCTCCGGTCTCCGTGCTTGTCGGCAAGTCCCGCATCGTCGCAGACCCGATGTCGAACACCATCATTGTCATGGGTCGGCAGGAGGAGATCGAAAAAGTTGATGCCCTGCTCGACAAACTCGACCGCAAGCCTTCCCAGGTTTACCTTGCCACCGTCATCGGCGAACTGACCCTGACCGACACGATGATCACCGGGGTGGATTACATCTCCTCCCTGACCAACAAGAGATTCACCGCCAGCAGCATCACCAACCGCACGGACATCCTCGGCGGGACAGGCGGCGCGGGGCGCGCCATCAATGACCTGCGCACCAATGCCATCACCACGCCCTTTGGCCCCACCTCCGGCCTGAATCTGTATGGTGCCGCCGGCAGCGGCCTGGGCATCTTCCTCAATGCGCTGCAGACCAACAGCAATTTCAAAGTCCTTCTCCAGGCCCTCCATTTTCGCCCTGAACAACAAGAAGGCGGTCATCTCATCCGGACGCAAAGTGCCTTATCCGGCGAGCACCGTGACCAATGCCTCCAACCTCAACGGCACCGTCACCTCCACCACGAGCTATCTCGACGTGGTGCTGAAACTCGAGGTGGTGCCGCTGATCAATACCGATGGCGAGGTCACGCTGACCATTTCTCAAATCAACGACACGCTCATCGGCACGCAGCTCATCACGCCAAATCTAGTGCCCATCATTGGAACTGAGCAGCTCGTCACCTCCGTCACCATCCCGGACCGCAACACGATCGTGCTCGGCGGCCTGATTTCCGAGGAGAAAAACCTCGCCCAAAACGGCATCCCCTTCCTGGGCAAAATCCCCGGTCTGGGCAAGCTCTTCCGCACGGACAACAACAGCGTGACCCGCAAAGAGCTGATCGTTTTCATCCAGCCGCAGGTCGTGACGGACACCGAGAGCGTGCGCGAGACCTCCCTGAGCGAAGACATCCGCACCACTGCGGGCTCACAGGCCGCCCAGCGATTTCCACAAGTCCCGCCGCCGCCTGAGCCAGAGCCTGTCGAAGTGCCAGCCAAGAAGAAGAACTTCTTCCAGCGCATGTTCAGCCGCGACCCGAAGACGCAGCAATGACGGGTGGGACGCGCAGAGGGGCAAATCCAGCCAAGATCGAGACAGGATTCCTTGACCATTGGGGCTCTTGACCGTTGACTGGGAGCCTTGCACTTCGAGATCAAAACCCTTCATCTCATCGAGCCTTTTCGCATCGCTCACGGTACCTCCGCCACGCGCCAGGTGCTCCGTGTCTCGAATGGGGAACTCGTCACTGAGGCTCCGTTTGTACCCTACTATGGAGAAGATCCGGCGCAGACGCTGGCCGTGCTCCATCAAGCCGTGCTGCCTGAAGTACTGCCGCGCACTGCGGGCCTGGCGCTCAATCTGCTGCGGCATGACATCATTGGCCACCAGACCGACCGACCGCTGGCGGCTTATGCGCAGGCTAAGCTGGGAACGCCCGTGCATCATACACCGCCTGGCTGCCGCTCCTTCAGCATTCCCGAGGATCTCGACATTTTTGCGGACAAGGTTCGCGACATCGCTCAGCAATTTCCCGTGCTCAAACTCAAGCTCGGCTCCGGTGATCTGGGGCTGGACATTGCCATCGTCTCCGTGGCTCGCTACGCTGCGCCGCATGCGAAACTGCTGCTGGATGTGAACGGTGGCTGGGACATGGCGGAAGCGCCGCTCATGATCGAAAAGCTGGCGGAATACAGCCCGGCGCTGATCGAGCAGCCCATTCACCACCGCCTCGGCGTCGAAGGCTGGGTGGAACTGCGGGCGCTGCTACCGGGCAATCCACCGCCGATCTTCGCCGATGAAAGCGTGCAAACGGTGGAGGACATCGTGGCGCTGGCCGATTTCGTGGATGGAGTGAACATCAAGCTGCTCAAGAGCGGCAGCTTTGACGCGGCTGTGGCCATGATCGCGGCGGCGAAAGAGCACAGTCTGCAGATCCTCCTGGGCTGCATGATTGAAACCAGCCTGGGCACCACGGCGGCTGCGCACCTGGCACCGTGGGCGGACTGGATCGACCTCGACGGGCATTTCTACGTCGCGAATGACGACTTCGCGGGCATCACGTATGATGCCAGTGGCAACCTCATCATGCCAGACCGCCCCGGCATTGGCGCTGTACCGCGATGAATGTTTCTCTTCTTCAATCTGCCGCTGAACGTCATCTCCCAGCCGCGCTGGATTTCTTGCGCCGCCTCGTGGCCATCAATAGCTTCACCGCCAATCCTGCGGGTGTGGATGAAGTGGCCCGGCTGACGGCAGCAGCTTTTGCCCCGCTGGGTTTTGAGGCTGAACTTGCGCCCTGCACCACTCCGGGCACCGGGCACCATCTCTTTCTCACGCGTCGCGGTCAGGGTGGAGAACCCATCGTGCTCGTCACGCATTCTGACACGGTGTTTCCGGCGGAGGAGGAACGGCTGAATGATTTCAAATGGGATGAGCGCCCGAATGAAGGGCGCATCTATGGACCGGGAACCGTCGATAACAAAGGCGGCACCGCCTTGATCTGGCTGATCCTGCAAAGCCTGCGGGATGCCGCCCCGGAAGTCTTTGCACGCACGCACTGGCTCGTGGCAGCGAATGCGGCTGAAGAAATCATTGGGGATGATTTTGGCCGCGCCACCGCCGAACGGTGCGGAGGGAAAGCGCGTGCGGTGCTGGTGTTTGAAGGCGGGCCGATGGATGAACGTGGCTGGCACATTGTGACCTCGCGCAAAGGCCGCAGCGCCTGGAAACTCAGAGCCGAAGGCAAAGCCGCGCATGCGGGGAGCAAGCACCACGAAGGCATCAACGCCATCGACGCGCTGGCCCGCGTGCTGCCGGACATCGCCGTGCTGACGAATGCGGAGGCGGAACGCACGGTGAACATCGGAATGATTCAGGGCGGCACGGTGGTCAATCGTGTGCCGCATGAAGCGGTGGCGGAGTGGGAGTGCCGGGCCACGGAGCCTGGCGCATTGCAGCATGCGGATGATTTTTTTGCAACGCTCAGCGGCACGGCGGCGAATGGCGCGAGACTCACGGCGGAACGCATCGGCCACACTGCGGCGTGGCCCGGTGGCGTGGAGTCTGAAGCGCTCTTTCACCTCTGGCATGAGGCCGCTGCGATGATGAACCTTGCGGCGGTCTCGGTGCCACGCGGTGGCTTGAGCGATGCGAACCACCTGTGGCACCTCGCGCCGACGCTGGATGGTCTTGGTCCCTATGGGGCTAATGCGCACTGCTCTGAACGCACGGCTGATGGGAGCAAGCTGCCGGAGTATGTGGAGCCGGGGTCGTTTGTGCCGAAGGCGGTGATGAATGGGCTGGCGCTGATGAAGCTGGTTACAGCCCCTTAGCCAGTGTCTTCACGCGCAGCAGGAACATGTCTGCGGTGATGTAGAGGGTGCTGTGGTCTGCGCCGCCAAAGGCGCAGTTGGCGGTGGCCTGGCCGGTGAGGATGCTGCCGAGATGTTTGCCGTCTTTGCTGATGATGAGGATGCCGCCGGGGCCGGAAGTCCAGACGTTGCCCTTGGTGTCCACCTTCATGCCATCGCAGCCGCCTTTGCGCTCGGCGCTTTTGAGGGGCTGTGCATTGAAGAAGACGCGGGCATTTTTTGCGGTGCCGTCGTCTTGGAGATCGTAGGCCATGATGCGGGTGTTCTTGGGATCTGACACGGCGATGTAGAGTGTCTTTTGATCGGGGCTCAAGGCGATGCCGTTGGGGAAACGGAGGTCGGCTATGACGAGGGAGACTTTGCCGGCAGGGGTGACTGAGTACACGCCGTGCTGGGGGAGTTCGGGAGCTTCGCCTTTTTTCAGGCCGTAGGGGGGATCGGTGAAGAAGATGGTGCCGCTCTTTGCGATGACGAGATCATTGGGGCTGTTGAAGCGCTTGCCTTCATACTTGTCTGCGAGCGAGGTGAAACTGCCGTCTTTTTCCAGGCGTGCGATGCGGCGTTCGCCATGCTGGCAGAGGATGAGATTTCCCTGGGCATCGACTTGGAGGCCGTTGGAGCCTTGGCCGTCGCCGCTGAGACTGCCGCTGGGTTTGAGGATGACCTTGGCTGCGGTATCGCCTTCCTTCCAGCCGAAGACGGTGTTCTCGGGAACGTCTGAGAAGACGATGCCGCCATCGCGCCAGACGGGGCCTTCGGACCAGTTGAAGCCGGAGGCGAGGACTTCGATTTTTGCGTCGAGGGAGAGCAGGGCGTCGAGGGTGGAAGGTGGGGATGGGGTCGGCGGCGAAGGCTGCGAGGGTGGTGGCGAGGAGGATGGAGAGAGGGCGGAGAAGCATGAGGGTGGCGAGGGATAGGAATGCTCAGCGTGCTGCTGTCTTGGCGGTGCGTTTGCCAAGGCAGATGAGGCTTTTGTCGGTGCGGATGAAGAGCTGGCCTTCGCTGAGTGCGGGGGAGGCGAAGACTCTTTCCTTGAGGTCGCTTTCGGCGAGGAGCTTGTAGGTTTTGTCGGGCTGGACGGCACGGAGGATGCCGAAGTCGTTGATGAAAAAGACGTGGCCTTCGGCGCTGGTGAGGGAGGCGTGGTGCTCGCGCATGCGCTCCTCCCATTGGATCTCGCCGGACTTGGCATCGAAGCAGTGGGCGACGCCGGAGTCGGAGACGTTCAGGAGGTGGGTGCCTTCGATGATGGGTGATGGGACGTAGGAGACGCCTTTGTTGGTGCGCCAGACGATGTGGGTGTTGGTGACGTTGCCGGTGCCGTCGGGCTTGATGGCGAGGAGGTGGTGCTCGGGGAAGCCGCCGGTCATGTAGAGGAGGCCGGATTGTTCGCTGTAAACGATGGAGGCGACGAACTGCTCGGTGGGGCCGTCGATGATCCAGAGGAGTTTGCCGGTGCGTGGGTCGTAGCTGGTGACGCACAGGGTGCCGGAGAGGACCATCTGGGTGCGGCCGGCGATGTCGCGAATGAGAGGGACGCAGTAGCTGCGGGTGTTGTTGGGGCGATTGATGCGCCAGAGTTCTTTGCCGTCGGTTTTGGCCAGTGCGACGATGTAGCCATCGCCATCGTGGTCGCAATTGACGATGACCTTGTCTTCAAAAACGATGGGGCTGGAGCAGAAGCCGTGCTTGCTGGAAAAGAGGCCAGGGCGCACCTGCCAGACCTGTTTGCCGCTGAAGTCGTGCGCGGAGATGACGACGGTGCCTTTGGGCACCTCGCCTTTGCCGATGATTTTGCCGGCGTTGATGGCGCGGGTGGCGTCGGTTTCGGTGTTGTCGAGGAAGGCGGTGAAGATGCGCTCGCCATCGGTGGCGGGGGTGCTGGAGGCCTGGCTGTTGAGCTTGTGGATGCTTTCGGTGGGCGCTTTGAGGACGGTGGACTGCCAGAGCTGTTTGCCTGATGTGCGGTCGAAGCAGAGGAGTGAGCGCTCTTCGTTTTCAGGCAATGCGGCGACGATGAAGATGCGATCCTGCCAGACGATGGGCGAGGCGTGGCCGCTGCCGGGGAGTTCGACTTTCCAGGTGACATGGCCGTCTGCGGAGATGGGAAAGCCGGTGTCTTTTGAGGTGCCATCGAGACGCGGGCCGCGCCACTGCGGCCAGTCTTCGGCGAGCAGGAGCGAAGGGGTGAGGGCGAGGAGCAGGGTGAGAGTGCGGAGGATCATGCGTGGGAGTGCAACGGTGGAAGATGGGGGGAGCTTGCGGAGAGTGGGCGTGGAATTTGTGAGGCGGCGTGTGGCCGAAGGGCTAAGGACTCAGGCATGAATGGCACTCAGTTAAGAGTGTTGATCGTGAGATTTGGAGCTTGCGGCACTGTCTGTGCGGGGCGGAGCGTGTTGCAGAAGCTGCTGGTAGACGTGAGGTGTAGCGGGGTGCTGGATTTGCTTCCAGGTCGGTTGCATGCTGACCCAGGGAAGCACTCGCCAAGGCTCGGCATCCCTGGGCTATATTACGCAGCCCTTTCAGGCATGCGCGTCAACTTAAGGGCTTCTTCCTCGATAAGACAGACTTGGCGGGTTTGATTCGGCGCAGGACAAACGTGTCGCGGTCTTC
>NCCR01000345.1:0-1061 GCA_002279765.1 Verrucomicrobia bacterium 12-59-8
CGTGCGGGTTTTTCCCTGGCTACCGGCACGGTGAGGATCTGATCGAGATCGCGCCGGATTTCGCGGGCCGTTTGATAGCGCCGGGCCACATCGTTCTCCATCGCCTTGCGCACGATGGCGTCATAGCGGGTGTCGCAGCCCACGCGTTGGCTGGGCATTTGAAAAGAGCCGCGGGGGATTTTGCCGGTGAGCATGTTGTACAACATCACGCCGACGGCATAGAGATCGGCGCGGCCATCCACCGGCATGGCGATAATCAGCACCTCGGGCGCCACGTAGTCCGGTGTTCCCAGGGTCAGGCCATCCGGGCTCGCGCCATGGGTTCCTGCGGGATCATGCACGCTGGCCAGTCCGAAGTCCGCCACCTTGACGGCTCCCTCCATGTTGATGAGGATGTTGGCCGGTTTGATGTCGCGATGAATGACACCGTGCTCGTGGGCGTAGGCGAGAGCGTCGCAGACATGGGCGGTGATCGCCAGGGCGTGATCCACCGGGAGCTTTCCCTGCGCCGTGATCATCTTCGCCACGTCAGTGCCGTCGATGTACTCCATGACGATGTAGAGGAGGCCATCACGGGTCTCGCCGAAATCGTACACGGCGACGATGGCGGTGTGGTTCAATTTGGCCATGGTGCGCGCCTCATTTTTAAAACGCTGGGCGTAGTCGCCCTCGTCATCCGCGACCTGGGGAGGGAGGACCTTGATGGCGACGAGGCGGTCGAGAGACATCTGCCGTGCTTTGTAAACGGCCCCCATGCCACCACAGCCGATCATCTCCCACTGCTCGTACTGCGGCAGCATGGCCTGCAGATGCTCCGGCGCTGGCGGAGTCCACTGCACTGCTCCATCCTGTGGAGGCTGCTCATTCATGGGCTGTAGAGGCGATCATCAGCGATGAAACGTAGCGGACTGGCCTTCTATTGGGAATGGAAAAAATCAAATCAGCCCGCGGCGCGAGAGGGATTCCTCCATGGCGCGGTCGATCAGCATGACGGCAAGGGACTGGGTTGCGTCATCGAGCAATTGCGTGGCGGCTTTGAGGGCTTTGGCGTCGTGATCGGG
>NCCR01000345.1:1098-6180 GCA_002279765.1 Verrucomicrobia bacterium 12-59-8
GATTGAGTCGCCAAGCTGGGTGAGGGCGGCATCGACGGCGGGGAGGAGTTCCTCGGCTTTGAGTTTGGCCTCGGTCCAGATGCGTTCGTTCATGTCCTCAAAGGCGAAATCGACGCTCTCGGAGATCATTTGCTCGACGCGCTCATCTTCGACATCGACGGCGGTACCGGTGATTTGGAGGGTGGTGTCTTGATGGGTGGCGGTGTCGCGGGCGAGGACGTGCAGGATGCCGTCGGCATCGATGCTGAACTGCACGCCTACGCGGGCGCTGCCTTTGGGACCGGCGGGGAAGGGGACTTCGATGCGGCCGAGCTCCCAGTTGTCCTTGGCGAGTTCGCGTTCGCCCTGGAGGATGCGGATGAGCATGTTGTCCTGATTGGCGACGGCATTGGTGAACATCTCGCCTGCTTTGGCAGGAATGGTCGTGTTGCGCGGGATGATGATGTTCATCAAGCCGCCGAAGGTTTCGATGCCGAGGGAGAGCGGGGTGACATCAAGGAGCAGGACTTGGCGCAGGCTGCCGCCGAGGATGCCTGCCTGAATGGTGGCACCGAGGGCGATGGCTTCGTCGGGGTTTTGCGAGGTGTTGGGTTCGCGGGCGAAGATTTCGCGGACGTAGTCGCGCACCAGCGGCATGCGGGTGCTGCCGCCGACGAGGATGACTTCATCGAGCTGATCGGCTTTGACGCCGGCATCGCTCAAGGCACGCAGGCAGTGGATGCGGGTGCGCTCGATCCATGGGCGGGCGATTTTTTCGAGATCAGCGCGGGTGATGTCGAGGCCGTTGAAGGAGGCTGAGTCATCCGTGGAGAGGCGCTTTTTGACGGCCTCGGCTGCTTCGAGGACGCGGATGTCGTGGGAGGGCAGGGCGAGTTTTTGTGCGATGAATTCGGCGAGCAGGCGGTCGATGTCATCGCCACCGAGCTGGGTGTCGCCAGCGGTGGAGAGCACCTGGAAGGTGCCGTCGCGCATCTCGAGAACGGAGATGTCAAAGGTGCCGCCGCCGAGGTCATAGACGGCGATCTTTTGATGTTCGGTGAGTTTGTCGAGACCGTAGGCAAGAGCGGCGGCGGTGGGCTCGCTGAGGATGCGGAGGACTTCGAGACCGGCGAGTTCGCCGGCGCGTTTGGTTGCGTTGCGCTGGGCGTCGTTGAAGTAGCTGCGGAGACTTCGACCGGGGAGGTTTTCAATTCGCTGAGTGAGTAGGGCGGGGTCCATCCGGCTTCGCCGGGGCGGCGGCCGATGAGGCGCTTGACCGAAGTGATGGTGCGGGTGGGGTACAGGGCGCGCTGGCGCGAGGCGACGGCTCCGACAGTGATGCAGCCGTCTGCGGCGATGCACACGGCGCTGGGGGTGCTGCGGCTGCCGTGTTCATCGGCGAGGAGGATGGGGAAGCCGCTGTCCACGACGCCGACGAGGGAGTTGGTGGTGCCGAGATCGATGCCGAGGATGGGAGAGGTGCTCAAGATGGGTCAGCAAGGTGGGATTGAGAGTCGAGGCTGGCAACGCGGCGTGCAAGGACTCCAGCAGGCGTGGGAAGTAGATCGGAAACTCCGCCCACGCCAGTCTCACCTCACGGTGCCGGCAGCTTGGTGACGACGTGGCTCATGTAGGGGAAGAGCTGTTTTTTGCGGCTGACGACGCCGGCCATGTCATAGACGTGCTCGTTGGCCTGCGGGTAGTCGATGGAGTCAATGACACGCTGGTCTCCGGCCACGAGCAGCACGCTGTGATGGCGGGTGATGTCGGTGACCATGAGGCAGGCGAAGTGGAGATTGTGCTTGGCGAGGAGGGATTGCAGAGCGCCCTGCAGCTCGGCTTCGCGTTTCCAGAACTCGTCGAGACCGAGTTCTTCGATCTGGGAGATGCTGATGTGCCAGCCGTTTTCTTCGAAGACCTTGCGGTCGCTTTCGAGGGCACGGTCGGGCGTCTGCTCGCGCAGCATGGAGCCGGCGGCGAAGAAATCTTTGACGAACTGGGCGCTGTCGATGCCGCCGATGGCGCTGAGCCATTCGAGGATTTCCTTGTCCGTGCTGGTCGTGGTCGGGCTGGTGAGGTGCAGGGTGTCGGAGATGATGCCGGCGCAGAGGCAGATGGCCGTGGCCTTGTCTGGCGCGGCATTGCGCATGCGATACATGATGCCGACGATGGTCGAAGTGCTGCCGACGGGTTCGTTGATGAAACGAATGGGCTCCTTGGTACGCAGATTGCCGCTGAGGCGGTGATGGTCGATGACCTCGATGATCTCGGCTTCATCGGCCCCGGCCACGGCCTGGGCGAATTCGTTGTGATCGACCAGCACGAGCTTCATTCGCGGCAGGTCAATGAGGTCCGACTTGGAAAAGACTCCGAGGAGCTTCTGCGTTTCTTCGTCAACGACGGGAAACAGCGGCTGACTGGAATGCTGCGCCGCCGGGACGATCTCGCGGATAGGCGTGCGTGAACCGAAGGACATAAACCCGTCTGACAGGGCCTCGCCGATGGGCCGTGAGAAACGCAGCAACTGCGAGGTGCTGGCGGTGTCGTAGGGGGAGTAGATGATGGCGACGCCCTGCTGAGACGCCCGCGTCAGGATGCTCGGTGCCGCTTTGAATTTACCGGTGATGATGAGGCAGCGTGCGTTCATCTCGATTGCCAGTTCGTGAATCTCCGGGCGGTCGCCGGTGACCATCACGAGGCGGTTCACCGGGAACTGCAGGGCACGTTTGCGCGTGGTCTCCAAACTGGATGCAGCGACGACGAGCACGAAGTCCTGGATCGTTTCCAGATCAGGAGCCGAGCCGCCGAGGATGCCATCGATGGCATTGACGATGTTCAGCAGGCTGCTGCGGACTTCACGATTGGCCTTGTCGGTTTTTTCGTTGGTCTGCGCGGGCAAAAAGAGCTGCCCGAGTTCCTGAATGGCCGGCATGCCGAGCAGGCAGCCTTCGTCATCGACAATGGGGATGCTGCGGAAATTGTGGTCCACCATCATCCGATACACGGAGAGGAAAGTCTGGTGCGGGCTGGCGGTGAACACATCCCGGCGGCAGATGGTCGAGGCGGTGGGTCGTACATCAAGCAGCAGCTTGGGGCCGGGAACGCCAGCGGTTTGCAGCACCCAGTTGGTGCGCACGCTGAGTTCGCCGCAGCAGGCGGCTTCGGCTTTCATGCCGCGAACATCGCGTAAAAATGCTGCATAGCCGATGGCCGAGCAGATCGCGTCCGTGTCGGGATTGCGATGCCCGATCACATGGATGGTGTCTGGCGAGGCAGACGGACGCAAGGACGACGCGATACGCGTGATCAGCGACGAACTGTCCGTCGCGGCTGTTTCAGGGGCGGCCATGCGTGATGGAGTGGAGGAAACTCAGGCGAAGCCCAGCGCGGTGATGCGGGCATGCACGGCATCCTTGTTCTCAAGGAGTTCGGCAATGGGGTCCCACTTGCCGCTGGTGAGCGCTTCGTGAGCCGTGCCGGGCAGGGTGACGGAGAATTCCTGGTCTTCAAAGAGCACTTTGCCAGCGGCGACGTCGATGGTGATTTCGAGCTTGGGGTTGCGCTCGATTTCATTGGCCAGGACGCGGATATCTGAGGCGCTGGCGCAGACGCAGGGGATGCCGAGCGTGGTGCAGTTGCCGAAAAAGATTTCGGCGAAGCTCTCGGCGATGACGGCACGGATGCCGAAGCGGTAGAGCGCCTGAGGGGCGTGTTCGCGGGAGCTGCCGCAGCCGAAGTTGGTGCCTGAGAGAAGAATGTTGGCGCCTTTGAAGCGCGGATCGTCGAGCGGATGGCCGGTGGGCTTGTCGTCCTTGTCGAAACGCACGTCATAGAAGGCGAATTCGCCGAGGCCGTCAAAGGTCACGCATTTCATGAAGCGTGCCGGGATGATGCGGTCGGTGTCGATGTCGGAGCCGGGAACGTAAACGCCGGAGCCGGCGACTTGGGTGATTTTTGCGAGAGCCATGAGGGCGGAGACAGTAGCGGAATTCGGCGCGAGGGCAAATGCACATCTCAGCGTCCTTGCGGCTGGGACTGGGCGGCCCGAGCCTGCTCGGCTTCCAGGGCGGTGTGGCGCAGGAGCTCGCGGTAGTTTTCGAGCCAGTTGGTAGTGCCTTCGGGATTCATCGCCAGCGCCTGGCTGGCCCAAATGTAGGCAAATTCCGCATCTTTGTACTGTCTCAGACGATGATAATGCATGCCCAGGGCCATGCGGGGTTCTTCATACAGCGGGGCGAGGCTCAGCGCCCGCTGGATGGCCTGATAAGCGGCGTCGTTTTTGCCGGCAGCATCCAGGACATCTGCAAGGGCGAGCTGATAGAGATAATTGTGCGGATTCAGCGACGTGGCACGGGTGAGTTCTTTCAGCGAAGCATCCACGGTGCGGAGGTAGGCGTCCTTGGTCATGGTGGGTTGGATGGAATCCATCAGGGCCAGGCCGTGCTGGTAGGCCAGCACGGCATTGCGGGGGTCCATTTCCACGGCGCGGGCGAAATGGACGAGGGCTTTCGCGGTCTCGCCCTCTTTGTTTTGGACGCGTGCGTAGGCCGCGTAACCATCGGCCGTGCCAAATAAAGCGGCGGCGGTCACCAGCGCGGCGGAGGCTGCGAGCATGGCGAGTTTCATGAGGAAGCGCAGGCCCCAGATGCGGCGTGGTTTCAAAACTTCGCTCTCGATGCCGGGATTGGCGAGCAGCCCGAGGAGGATGGCACCGACGATCGCCGTGATGGGGACGTGGCCATGAAACTCGAACACGGCATGTGCCAACGTGGCCAGCAGCGCGGCGATGCTGCCGAGCGTGAGAGCAAGCGAATTGCTGCCGAGCATGCCGGTGGAGAGAAATTTTTCCGTAGCGTACCAGCGCAGAAAACGCAGGCCATTGAGCAGGTGCGCCAGCACGACGAGAGCCACCAGCGCCAGTCCGGCCCAGCCATAATCCGCCAGAGTCTGCAGGTATTCGTTGTGGGCGAAGAGGGCATCTCCGGCCTGCCTGGAAGACGCGGGATCGCGGTGGGTGATGCTGCCTTCGTAAAACATGCGTGATCCGACGCCGATCCACGGCGACTCCGCGTGCTGGGCCAGGGCCGCGTGCCAGATCTGAAA
>NCCR01000345.1:6218-8258 GCA_002279765.1 Verrucomicrobia bacterium 12-59-8
GAACGCGGATGTCATCACCTATTGGGCTGGTCATCTGCCGCCTGACCAGCGAATCTTCGTTCACCTTGTAGAGCGCAGCGCCTGCCGCACCGCCGACCAGCAGCAGGGCGAGGATCAGCCATTTGAACAGCGAGCGCTTGGTGGCCCATACGATCCACAGCGCCAGGAGTACAAAGACAACTCCGCCGACGGCAAAACCCAGCATGGCCGCGCGGCTCATGGTCAGCGCCACGCCCGCGAGCATGGATAAAATGGCAAACCCCAGCAGCAGCCGTGAGGCGATGTGGATGCGCGCAAACAGCATCATGCCTGCTGAAAGGAAGGCGGAGAAGGACAGGAAGGCCGCGAGATGATTGGGGTTGTTGAAGAAGCCGCCGATGCGTCCGGGTGTGAAGGAGCGCGAGAAGCCCGGCACGAGATGAAAATCCCAGCGGCCTTTGAAATTCAGCCATCCGGCGGTCAGATTGCCCGCCACCAGCACCAGCAGCACGCAGACGATGCCGAGCCGCCATTTCGGCTGGCTGATGGCCGTTACGGTGAGCAAATAAGCGACGAAGCAGGCCAGCAGGATGGCACCGTCTTCACGCGCATACACCTCGACCGGCGACACCCAGGCGCGCCAGCCGACGTAACCGGCCAGGGCCAGCATGGTGAGCAGGCACCAGTCGCTCGGCTGAAAACTCACGCGCAGCTTCCAGCGCAGCACGGCCACCACGCCCGCGAGTCCGATCAACATGCACCCCGGCCAGAAGAACAGCAGGCGTGTCTCGGTGCCGAGCAAACCGGTCACGAACAGGCCGAGGAGAAAGAGAATGAGAGCGAGTTTCTGCATGCAACGAAGACCGCCCCCAGGCGGAACAAGCGGAAACTGAACACCGATTCTCCGATGTTGGACACTGAAAAGTTTTCTGACTGTTGCTAAACGCGAGGCTGAGATGGTGCTTTGAGGGCGGGTAACAGCGAATGCCGCGTTGTGATACTATTATGATCAAAGCGGCCATTTAATGGGTGCAGCACGGTTTATGGCCGGTGTTATGCTTGGAGCTTGAGGGCAAACCCCTGTTTCGAAAATGCCCCCAAAGTACCCCAACGCCCTGCGGAGCGAGTCCGCGAGGTGCGCCTGCACCTGTGCTTTTTTTCTGCTCCTCAGCAGCTTGCTGTTCCCCTCCTTGGTCCAAGCCCAAAACTGGATTGGGGGAGGAGCGGACAACAACTGGAGCACATCTGCCAATTGGAGCGGTGGTGCACCGCCCACCGCCACCAGCATCAACTTCACAGGCACGACGAGGCTGACCTCTTTTAACGATACAGCGGCGGGCACGAGCTATGCTACTTTTAACTTTTCATCCACGGCTGGCGCCTTCGTGGTCAGTGGCAATGCGGTGGTGCTGGGAGGTGACGCCACCGACAGCTCCGCCACCAAGGAGACCATCAATCTGGTGCTGCGCCTGGGCAGCGGCACCAGTCGCAATTTCAACATTGTGAATGCTGCGGGAGAATTGGAGATCAGCCAGGGGATCGAAGTCGTCTCTGGCACGGCCAATTTGGTGAAGGTCGGCCGAGGTGCCATGACTCTGACGGGAGCCAACACCTACAACGGACTCACCAGTGTGCTGGATGGCACGCTGACAATCAGCGGTGCCAGCGGAAGTCTGGTGCTGGGTACCGGCATCACGGTCACCAATGGGGCGACTTTTCGCCTCTCCAACACCGCAGCCGCCAACAGCACTGCCCGACTGGCAGACACTCAGGGTGTTTCATTGAACGGCGGCAACATGCAGTTCACCAACACGGGCGGAGCTGTCGATTACAGTGAAACCGTCGGGGTGCTGACACTTGCCGGAGGTGTGAACACTCTGACGAGCAGCCAGGCAGACAGCGGGCAAACTTCAGCGATCACGTTCAGTTCCCTGTCGCGGACCAATGGTGTGCTGAATTTCAGCGGCGTGGGCCTCGGCGACGACACGCGCAACCGGATTGTTTTCACCTCAGCCCCGAACAACGATGGCATCATCGATCAAGAGACCCACAGAGAGGGAA
>NCCR01000346.1 GCA_002279765.1 Verrucomicrobia bacterium 12-59-8
TCCTTGGTGGAGGTCACCATCGCCGTCGCCATCGCCGCGCTCGGTTTCCTCACGCTGCTCGGCCTGCTGCCGCAGAGCATCTCCATGGCGCGCGAGTCGGCGGAGATGTCCGTCGGCTCCAAGATCGTGCAGAAGATCAGCGGCGACTTGCAGTCCATGGCCTGGGACCGCATCACCTGGACAGGCTACGGGCCGCTGCGCTACTTCACCAATGAAGGCCGCGAAATGACCAAGGCGGACACCAGCGAGGAAGACATGCTCGCCACGCTGACCTTCGTGGCCGCCGTGCAGGTGCCGGAGAAACCTCTGGACGTGGTGCTGCCCACCGGCACTTCGAGCGGCAATGCCAGCACGCCGGAAACCTACCTGCGCCGCGTGAAGATCAGCGTCGCCACCACGCAGGACCCTGCATTTGATTTTAACACCGCATCACCCAGCCGCTTCACCTCCACCTACGCCCTCATCGCGCGCATGGGGGACTGAGGCACCCACCTGCAACACCCTTCTCATGCTATGAAAAACGCCCATGACAGATCACGGCGGCAGCCGGGCTTCACCCTCGTCGAGGTCGCTCTCTCCATGGTGATCCTTTCGGTCATCCTCCTCGTCTCCGTGCAGGTTCTCAACCAGACCCAGCGCACCTGGAAGCGCGGCGTGGCGCGCGTGGAGCAGTTTCGTGAGGCGCGCGTGGCCTTTGACAGCATCACTGAAAATCTCCGGCAGGCTTTGTTAAACACCTACCAGGCCTATCAGTACAACACCGGCGACACGCCCACCATTCCGACTTCGAAGACGCAGTCCCCCTCGAAGTACATCCGCATGTCGGAGCTGCAGTTCGTCACCGGTCAGGCGAAGACACTGCTGCCCGGAGAGCAGGCTTCCAATCTCGTCACCCAGGCCATGTTCTTCCAGGCACGCCTTGGCTTGAGCGACCGCGTCGGTTATGAGGCGCTCAACCGCCTGCTCTGCGGCCGTGGCTACTTCATCATGCACGGCGGCAACGACGCCTTCCGGCCCAAGCATGTGACGCAGCAGAGCTCGCGCTTCCGCCTCTGGGAGTACCGGCCCACGGCGGAGGAAAACACCGTCTATGCCGTGAAGCCGGGCGAGTGGTTTCTCAATGCTCCCGCCAACGTCATCACCGCTGCTGAAACCATCGACACGCCCGCCGACACACGGCCCATCGCGGAGAACATTCTCGCGCTGATCATCTCACCGCAGGTCACGGCGGATGACGCCGAGCTGAAGAAGGCAGATCCATGGTGGATCGCCCCCAAATACACCTACGACTCCACGGAGCTGGCCAACGAGTCCAGCGAAAGCCCGCAGGGCACGCAGCATATGCTGCCCCCGCGCGTGGTCGTGACGCTCATCGCCATTGATGAAGCCTCCGCCCGCAAGCTCGCCGAGAAATACCCCGACACCATGCCGGAGCTCGTTCCGCCCGAAGCCTTCACCCTCTGCGAAAACAGGCAGAAGGATATCAAAGACCTCGAGACCAAGCTCAAGGCAGAGCAGCTCAACTACCAGGTTTTTTCCACCACCATCAACATGCGCAATTCCAAATGGGGCCTCCTTCGATGAACACACAATCACTTCACACACCTCCGTCCTCCGTCCTCCTGCGCGCCGCGCCTCGTCACCGTTCCTCGCCGGCCTTCACCCTCGTGGAGGTGATCATCGTCGTCGCGCTGATTTCGATGATCTTCATCATGGCCGTGCCTTACACCCTGGGCGCGCTGCAGTCCGCCAGCCTCACCTCCGCAGGTGACACGCTGATGCAGAAGCTCGCGCAGGCGCAGCAGCGTGCCTCCACGGAGAACCGCCCCATCGCGCTGGACTTCTACTACTACGAGCGGGATGGCATCCCCGGCTGCCATGCCATGCAGATGGCCTCCTACGATCCCGCCACCAATGCAGCCACACCCGTCGAGCCGCCCGTTTACTGGAGCGAAGGCCGTGCCATGGTCATTGAGGGCGAGCTCTCGCCCATGTTCGCCACCAACGTCCTCCCGGCCACCACCGGCCCAGCCACACTCGAGCCCTTCAAGAAACTCGAGGCCACCTTTCGCCGCGTGATCCTCTATCCCAACGGCTCCACCAGCCTGCGCATCCCCCTGCGCGAAGCCTACCTCACCTTCATCTCTACCAAGAACTACCAGAAAGACCTCGCCACCCCGCCCCCGAATTATTACACCGTGCAGATCGATCCCGTGACGGGGCGCGGACACTCATACAGACCGTGAGGAGGAAAGGATGAAGGATGAATTATGAAGGATGAAACCAGACGATGAAGAAGCCGGCTCTAGTTTCATAATTCATCCTTCACCTTCTTCCTTCCCACGTTTCGCATTCTTGGAAACCGTCGTGAGTATCGCCAGCAACTGCTGCGCTTCATCCAGAAGCGGGGCGAGCTTGGCGGCGGGGACGATCTCGCCTTCGACGAGGAGTTCGAGCCAGTAGCTGGTTTCATCAAGCTCCTTCAAGCAGTCGCCTACTTTGGCGATGAACTCGGCTTTGGAGCGTGCGCGATGTGCTTCGCGAAAATTGGCCCCCACGGAGGTTCCCGACCGCAGCGCCTGCTTCCCCATCACCCGCGCCTCCTCCGTCTTCGGCAGCACCACAAACATCCGCACCACCCTCAACGCAAAAGCCTTCGTGCGCTCTCTCAAGTCAAACGGGGGAGTCATGGGGGAAAGGATGAAGGATGAATGATGAATGATGAAACCAGAGGTTGCCGAGCGGCGCATCTATTTTCTTCGCGGTTCCGGCTCCGGTTCCGGGTTTCATAATTCATCCTTCATCCTTCATCCTTCGGCCCAGCGGTACACATTCTGATGTGCCACCTGGTCGCGCATGAGGTGCATGCGGCGCTGCTGGGCGGCGGCGGGCATCTTCATCGCCGTCTGCACGGCTTTGGCGATGTCCTCGATGGCGTAGGGATTCACCGCCAGGGCCTGGCTGAGCTCGCGTGAGGCGCCGGTGAAGAGGCTCAGAATGAGCACACCCTGTTCATCGTTCCGGCTTGCCACGAATTCTTTCGCCACCAGGTTCATCCCATCGTGCAGGGAGTTCACCATGAAGAAGTCGCACAGGCGGTGCAGCGCCATCATCTCCACGCTGCCATGGTGCTGCTTTAAAAGTTACACGGGCTGCCACGTGGCGTTGCCAAAGCGCGCATTGATGCGTGCCGCTGCTTCGTCCACCGCGCTCTGCTCGGCCTGGTAGCTCGACAGATGATCCCGGCTCGGCACGGCGATCTGCACAAAGCACAGCTTCCCCCGCAGTTGCGGCTGCGTTTCAAACACATGCTCCAGCGCATGCAGCCGCTGCGGGATGCCCTTGGTGTAGTCGAGCCGTTCGATGCTCGCACCGATCTTGCGCCCGCGCAGACCCGGCAGCTTTTCCAGCCAGCCCTCCATCGCCTGCGTCACCTCGTCGGACTGCGCCATCTGGCTGGCCGCTGCGAAGTCGATGCTGATGGGGAAGGGGCGCACGCGTGTCACGTGCTTGCGGCGGAGGACCTCGCTGCGGTCCGTGTCCACCCGCGCCTCGATGGAGCGGTCCACCGTGTCGAGGAAGTTCTGACAGTGGTGATGAATGTGAAAGCCCATGAGGTCATTGCCCAGCATGCCGTCCAGCAGTTCCTCGCCCCAGGGAAAGGCGCGAAACACCTCGCGGTTTGGCCACGGAATGTGCCAGAATTGGGCGCACACGATGCGGCCCGCGCTCATCTTCCGCAGCATGCGCGGCAGCAGGCAGAAGTGGTAGTCCTGGATGAAGACCAGCGCCCTGCCACCCTGCGCCTCCTCCAGCACGGCCTCGGCAAACAGGCGGTTCACCGTCTTGTAGTCCTGCCAGTCCTGCGGTCTGAACTCAGGCCGGGTGAAGGTGATGTGGCACAGCGGCCACAGCCCCTCATTGGAAAGGCCGTAGTAAAAGCCGCGCTCCAGTTCGTCATTGAGCCACACGCGGCGCAGCTTGTAGCCAGGCGCGCCCGGAGGCACCATCACGCAGTCTTCTTCATCCACCACGGTGCGGTCCGCATCGCCCGCGCCATGCGCCACCCAGGTGCCGCCCGAAGCCATCATGATGGGGTGCAGCGCTGTCGCCATGCCGCTCGCAGGCCGGATGCACTCCACCGTGCCATCCGCCCGCCGCCGGTGCATGAACGGCTCCCGGTTGGACACCACGATGAACTTCCGCCCCTGCAGCTTTGACTCAATCAAGTGGTGCAGCCTCTCCTTGTTCCACGTGTGTTCCATCGGCCACCCTGCCAGCCCACTGCTGCCCTCGCAATCAGCGCTGGCTTTAGAGAAGTCTAAGATACCAGAGTATGAAGAAATGAACAGGTGTGGCGTGGTGTGGCCGCGAAGCATTTCCGGCAGGAGGAGGATCATCCTGATCCCTCCACGCTCCGCCTAGCTCAGCAGTTTGGTTCATCTGCTCCCGTCCCAGATCTCACCCCAGAGACACGATGGACGCAGAGATCAGAGTTCGATCCTGATTGGAATCTCTGCGCTCATCGTGTCTCTGGGTTAATGTTGATTAATGCTGCAAGGATCACCTTCATGCTCATCTCTGCGGTTTTCTAATCTCTGCGGTGAAATAACTCAGTGCCTCCTTAATCAAGATAATCAAGAAAGGCACCGCCCGCGTTGGCGTTTGCATGAGGCCTCATTCCTCCCAACCATGCGCCTGCTCACCTACCTCGTCTGTTTTCCCTTCCTCGCAGTCACCGCCATCAGTCAAACCAAGCCCAGCGACGAGGACGCACCGGAGGACATGATCCTCGGGTTTCGCGGCAAGTCGAAGTACCAGATCGTCGTGCTGGATGTAGCGGCGAACGCGGCGGCGGAGTCCTCCGTCACACGTGCGGCGGAGCTGCTGCAGCAAGCCTTTGCCGCAAACAAGATCACGCTCAATGTGGTGAAGGAATCCCAGGTCGATGCAGCGCGCCCGGGCTTCTACCTCGGAGCGACGAAGCTGGCAGCAGCGAAGGGTGTGGACATGGCCAAAGCCAGCGGCTGGAGCTACGCGCACAAAGTCGTCGGCGCAACTGTCATCATCGCGGGGCATGACGAGCCGGACACGCTGGTGGGCAAGCGCAGCACGGGCAAGGACACGCCGCGCCCATTTGAAGGCACGCTGTTTGGCGTGGCGGAGTTTGTGCATCGCTACGTCGGTGCGCGCTTCCTTTCGCCCGATGAATCTGGCACGACCTTCGTGCCGCAGTCGATCATCCATGTGCCACCGGCGCTGGATGTGAAAAGCGCGCCGCATTTCGCGGAGCACGACATGCGCGATGGCGATGAGCTCTTCTACACCGCCAACCACGCGCGGCGCTTCAACCGCATCTGGTCGCGCTTCGGCCATCAGCATCCCTCGGCGGTGCCGATCAAAGAATATGGCAAGGCGCACCCGGAGTATTTCATCGTCACTGGTGGCGTGCGGCAGCCGGAACTTTCGGCAGGCGACGGGCAACTCTGCCTCTCAAACCCGGAGGTGCAGGAGTTGATTTATAAACACATCGTCGCGCGCTGCGACGACGGTTTTGACATCGTGGAACTCGGGCAGGCCGATGGCTTCCGCCCCTGCCAGTGCAAGGTGTGCGAGGAGTTGTACAGCATCAAGCCGACCACGAAGCCCACCGATGGCATCGCCTTTCATAATGACCGCGCCTGGGGCGAGAAGCTGTGGATCATGCACCGCAAGATGGCGGTGCGCCTGCTGAAGGACCGGCCCGGCAAGAAGATCATGATGACCTCCTACGGCCCCACGATTCAGCCGCCGCAGACCTTCCGCGACTTCCCCGAAAACACGATCATCGAGATGATGCACTCCGACGCCGAAGCCTTTGCTGCGTGGGGGCAGCTCAAGGTGCCCGGCGGTTTCTCGGCGTATCTTTACAACTGGGGCAACTTCCACCTCGTGGGCCTCACGCCGCTGACCACGGTGAGCATGATCGCCGAGCAGAACCGGCTGCTGGTGAGCAACAACGTGCACTCCGTGCAGGTGAATGGCAGCCCCGGCGGCGGCCAGTGGGGACTCGAAGGGCCGAACATTTATGTGTATCTGCGCCTCGGCATAGATCCCACCACGCAGAGCGCGAGCGAGATCTTCGACGAGTACTTGCAGGCGGCCTTTCGCGAGAGTGAAAACCCCATGCGCCGCTTTTTCACCAACGTGCAAAAGCGCGTGGAGCTGTGGCAGACGATCCGCAATTTCGCGTATCAATCGGGCCGCGATCCCATCTTCGCGCTCGGAACGCTGTGGACTCCTGACGTGATCAATTCACTGGAGGAAGACCTCGCCACCGCAGAGAGCAGCGCGCAACTGCCCGAGGTGCGGCGCAGGCTGGACATGGTGCGCTACGAGTTCGATTTCCTCAAGCACCTCGCCCTCGTGGTGAATGCGTGGCGCAATCATCAGGCCATGAACAACGCGGCTTCCATCACGCAACTGCTCGATGCCGTTGATGCGCGCAATGCCTTCATCGCGAGCGTGGCCAATGGCGATGCGAAGTATTCGAAAAAGAAGAATCCCGCGTATCGCTTCGCCAGCGAGGGGAGCCTGAAGTATGCGGGCCGCTACCTGGACCGCGCACCGTTCAACTGGGACACGGCGAAGATGCGAGCGAGTCCCGACGCCCTGCGACAAAAAATCCAGTCGCTCGCGATTGAGCGAGTGAGCGGGCCTCTGACACTCGATTCGGCGCACTGGGCGAAAGCGGAGGCGCATGAGCTGCTGCCTAGCGGATCGGCTGAAAAAAATCGCTGAAGGCGCCCACGAGCTTCCGCGTGCTCTGCGACGACAAGAATCTCTACGTGCGCGTCAGCGGCGCGCAGCCTGCCGACAAGATGAACTTTGCGCCACGCGGGCATGACGCCGAGCTGTGGCTGCAGGAGAGCATTGTGATCAACGTGTCTCCCATTGCCGATCGCGCCCGCTACTTCTACTTCGCTTATGAGCCTGAGGCGACCTCGTTCAATGAGGCCGAGCACGGCTTCATCGCCGACTACGTGCACCCGCGCTACGGGTGGAACGACGAAAGCTGGAACGCTGCGTGGTCCTTTGAAACCAAGCTCGTGCCTGCGAAGAACCGCTGGGAATCCATGGCGATCATTCCCTTTGAAACACTGCGCACCAAGGCACCCAAGTCTGGTGACACCTGGTATGTGAATGTCGGCCGCGTACACTTCCTCGATGCCGCAGGCAAGAAAGCCAGCCGCGAATTTTCCGCTTGGACCGGCAAGCTCAACGCCTCGCGCATCCCCGGCGATGCATCCTTCGGCAAAGCCACCTTCAAGTGATCCTCTCATGACACGTATCATCACCGCTCTCATCATCACCACCGCGCTTGCAGTGCTGTGCGTCTCCGCGCAGGCCATTGACTACACCCAGCTCAGCTCCGCCAAGCGACTGCGTGCCGACAAGCGCTACGACGAAGCCGTTCAGAAGCTCAAAGGCATGGCCGCGAAGACCGACGAAGTTGGAGAAAACTTCACGTATCTCGACCTCGCCCTCGACATCGCCGTTGATTCACTGAAGGACGAGAAGCGAGCACTCGCGCTTGCGGCTGCGGTCAAAGAGCCCGCGTATCGTGATTTCGCCAAGCTGCGCGTGCTGGCCGATTTCGAACGTTACGATGAAGCCCTCGCATTCGTGAAGGGCAAGGACATCGATGCCTGGCCTGTGCGCTGCCGCAGTCAGGCGCACAGCATTCTCGCCGGGATTTATCATGCCAAAAAGGATACCGCCTCCGAGCTGCAGCAGTGGCAGCTCACCGCCGACTCCGCCGGTGCCGAGATCGGTGTGCGCGGGCGTGCGCTGTGCGAGCTGGGGGTGCTGCACCTCAAGCAAGGCCACGTCAAAGAAGCCGAAGAGCAGTTCCGCAAAGCGGTCCAGGTCACAGATGCGAACTACGCCTGGCGGGTCCAGAGCCTCGTCTCGCTCTCCCGTTTGCTCGTCGAAAGCCAGCGGGGCAGGGAAGCCGTAAAGGCCTTTGAGGGCACCGACTTCACCAAGGTCACCAGCCTCACCTCACGAGCCAATCTCATCGAAGCCTACGCCCGCGCCCTCCTCGCCGCCGGCAGAAAAATCAAAGCCATCGAAACCTTCGACCAGCTCCTCCAGCTCGACATCCCTGCCGAGTGGAAGGACCGCATCAACCAGGAGCTCGATCAGATGGCGGAGACGTTTTAAGTGCCACGCGAAAACGGATTTTCAAATAAAAAGCCAGCGACCGCACAGGCGGTAGGTAGGGCGGTTGGTCCTCCAACCGCCGTCGTCCGCAGGGTCATGGCTTCCTTCACCCCTCACCACCTCCAACAGCACCCCAGGCCTCCCCAATTCTGCGCCCCTCAATACATCCACTCCATTTTGGAGCACCGATGTACGAGCATGAAAACGTTCCCCGCCTTCTTGGCCGTCTGTGCCCTCGGGTGTACAGTCCTCGTATTGGCCCAGCAACCCGCCGCTGTTCCTCAACCAGGGAGCA
>NCCR01000072.1 GCA_002279765.1 Verrucomicrobia bacterium 12-59-8
GCCTCTCCGCTTCCCTAAACCTTACTTAAACAAAGAATAAAACCTTTAAACCCGTCGGCAGCCGACGCGCCTTTTTGAAAGGCTCGTCTGCCTCCGGGCCTAGAAGAGAAGATTTAAGAACTAGCAAGCTAGCTAGCAAGCTGTGTTGCAAGTTTGCAACCGACCAAAAGAAAATGGGGGCGAGCAGCTACGAAGGCTCGCCAATGCTACCGACAAACCCGCAAATCACTATTCTGCAAACAAGAGGCAGAAATGATTTACGGACTCACAAACTCAAAAGGCGGCGTTGGCAAAACCACCATCGCAGTTCATCTTGCGGCAGCGCTAGTGAAGAAAAAGCGCAGCGTCATTTTCATTGATGCCGACCCACAAAACTCTGCCTCGCAATGGATCACCGAACTCGGCCTTCCTATCAAACTGGAACAGATTTCTGAACCGGATGAGTTAATTCATCGAGTCGCCAAACTGGCGTCTGATGCGGATGACATCGTCATCGACGGACCCGCAGGGCTTTCAGCCACGACGAGGGCAATCATGCTTCGTGCAGACCGCGTGTTCCTTCCTTGTGGACCGTCAATTCTCGATCTCCGCGCCGCTTCCAAAGCCGTCCAACTTCTACGCGAAGCACAAAAAGCCAGGAAGGGAAAACCAACCGGCGTGCTTATTCCCAACAAATTGCAAAAACGCGGACGCCTCAGCCGCGAAATGATGGGCGCTGCCAAAAAACTTGGTGTCAATGTTCTCGCTGGCCTTTCCCAACGCCAAAGCTTCGCAGACGCCGCAGGTCAGGCCAAAGTGGTCTGGCAGATGGGAGCAGGGGCCTTGCTCGCTTCTCTCGAAATGCAGCAGCTCATGAAGGAGATGACCCGTGGTTAAACGACGATCCCTCGACGACGCGCTAACGCCTGAAGAACAGAGTTTTTTGGAAATCGGTAAGCCTGCCAAGGCCGCACCGAAGCCAAAAGCAAAATCAAAACCCAAAGCAACCTCAAGCAAGGAAACTTCCCCCATGCCAAGAACCGCTCTGAAACAAGAATTTGCACCACAGCCAAGCGCTCTCGTGCCACCAAGTCCTGCACTGCCTCAGTTCACGATGGCAGGAGCCGTCTCGCTCAATGTCCGCATCGAACCCGAGATCAGCACCGCTTTGCTTCGAGCTTCTATGGATCGGAAAATACAGAGACTTGATCCATTCACCCAACGCGACATTGTTGCCGTTGCACTCGCCGAATGGCTCAAAAAACACGGTTATATGGCCTGATCAAGCCACCCGTTTTATACATTCATTTTATACAGTCACGGCCTGAAATCACGCAAATCAGCCCCACTGAATGCAACTGGACGCAACGCGCTTGCATCGCCGAACCCTTGTGCTGCAAGGGATTGCAAATGGATGCAACACAGTGCAGCGTTATGGAATACAACAGGAGTGTCTGTCGTACTTTAAATCGTGCCCACTCGTTTCTACCCTCAGAGCTCGACTCCGTCCATTGAGTCTGACAGCGAATTTCTGACCGCCTTCAGAGATCATGAATTTGACCGCCACTATCCCGATCACATTTACGAACAGTCCGCCTGCCACTGGACGCCTATTGATGTGTGCCAGATGGCTGCACAGATGCTCGTCGAGAAACCGGGTGACCGCGTGCTGGACATTGGCTGCGGTCCCGGAAAATTCTGCGCCATCGGTGCCACCACCACCCTGGGCCATTTCACCGGTGTGGAGCAGCGCGGCAGGCTCGTGAAAGCTGCACGTGAACTGCTGGAACGCCATCGCATCGCGCGGGCTGAGATCGTACACGGCAATATCACAGCGGTGTCCTTTGACGCTTTCGATGCCTTCTACCTATTCAATCCCTTTGAGGAAAACATCCTGCCCATGCTGCGGATCGACCACGACGTGGAGATGGAAGCGCGGCTCTACGACGACTACACGCTGCATGTGCAGCAGCAGCTTGAGCGCAAGCCGCTGGGAACACGCGTGGTCACCTACTATGGCAGCTGCGCCGAAGTCCCCGAATGCTATACCTGCGTGAAAACGGCCTATGATGGCACGTTGAAATTGTGGATAAAATCACGCACGGAGGCGAATGACGAAGATGACGTAGAGCATGCGCCTTGTCGGTTTCCGCATCTCGTGTAGTTACCAACGGCTTTAAGGGGCCTCGCACTAATCCAGGAACCGAAACTCGGGCGTGGACCACAGTGTCTGGATAAAGCGGGCCCAAAGATCGCGCACGTCATCCGCGCTGGCATTGCCGGATTGGCTGGATTCCATATAGTCACGGACTTGCGCCTGCTCCCTCTCAGTGGGGGAGCGCTGCAAGGAGTGCTGGAACGCGGTATTGATTCGTTTGTCAGTCTCAGGTGATGACTTGAGCACTTGGTCGGCGGCGTTGCGGGCTTGCTCGATGACTTTGGGGGAGTTCATCAGGAAGAGGGCCTGCGTGGCGACGGTGCTGGTGGTGCGCTGGGCGATGGGCTGATTGATGTCGGCAAAATCGAAGACTTCAAACAGCGGGTGGCGCACGTTGCGAAAAGCGGCGGTGTACAGGCTGCGGCGGGTGTCGAGGAACTGGTAGCCGTATTCGATGTTCTGAATCTTCTGGTCATTGGCATCGACCGCTTTGACTTCGCTGACACCAGGGCCGCCGAAAGCTCGATCCAGGGTGCCTGCGGCCGTGAGCATGGCATCGCGCAGGCACTCGGCATCGAGGCGCTTGCGGTTCATGTGGCTTAGCAGACGATTGTCGGGGTCCAGCGCATGCTGAGCCACGGATGCTTCATTCGTGGAAGCCATACGGTAGGTGCGGCTCATGACCATCTGTTTGACGAGATGCTTCAGGCTCCAGCCATCCTCGATGAACTTGACGGCGAGATGATCGAGCAGTTCGGGATGGCTAGGAGGTTCGCCGGTGGAACCGAAGTTGTCGGTGGTGCGGACGATGCCCGCGCCAAAAAGCCAGTGCCAGACGCGATTGACCATGATGCGCGCCGTGAGTGGGTTCTCGCGGGAGGTGATCCATTGCGCGAGTTGCAGACGTCCGCTGGCTTCGGCGGGGACATCGGGAGCACCGCCATGCAGAGCCGCCTGGATGAAGCCGCGCGGCACGCTGGCCCCCAGATTGCGAGTGCTGCCGCGAATATGAATCTTGGCGTCCTCAGGCGCGGTATCATCCGCCACGGACATGGCTTCGGGGCGGTCAGGCTGGTGCTTCTGCAGAGTTTTGAGTTCTTTCTCCAGTTCGGCGAGACGATGTTTGAGCTTGGTCGCAGTGGGAGATTCTTTTTTAACCTCCGGTTCAGCGAGCGTTTCATCCGCAGGCACAAACTGCACCGCATCAATGGTGACATAGCCTTGCGAACCGGCGTTGGAGATGAGGACGAAGCCCTGGCCGTTGGCCTCAAAGCGAAAGGTGCCGAGTGTGGCAAACTGAAGGCCCTTGAGGGAGTCGGTGGTCATCTTGACGCCTTTCAATTCCTCTCCGTCCGCATGCAGAATGGTGACAGTGGCGCTCTCGGCGCGGTCGGGCCCCGCATTGAAGGCCACGCGCACTTCGTAGCGCCCCGTCTTTGGAATCTTGGGGGTGAAGGTGACGGTCTTCTCGCCTTTGCCTTCGTTATTGTCACTGAGATAGCCTCCGCCAATGTAGGGGGCGTAGCTGGTGGACTGCTTCCATATGCCGACTTTCTGAGCGGCATTGTCATCGACGACGATGCCAGGGAGGTCGCTCAGGGCGATGTTCTTGCGCGCTCTCAGATCGGCGCTGCCCGCATCCCGCAGGCTGTCTTTGAGCGCGGCGATTTGATCCTTGAGCGCATTGAGTTGCACCTCGTGCTTTTGCAGTGCGATTTCGGCGGCACCATCCAGCGGCAGTGGCGTGTCGATCCAATGCGCCACGTTGTCGGTGTAGTTTCTGAGCGACTTGGTGCTGCGCAGAATGCCTGCAAGCGCGTAATAGTCGCGCGCGGAAATGGGATCGAACTTATGGTCGTGACAGCGGGCGCAGCCGATGGTGAGCCCAAGGAAGGCGCGGCCCATCGTGTCGAGCTGCTCATCGACGATGTCCATGCGCAGCATGCCTTTGTCCTGCTCCTCGTAGTTCGTGGGTCCGAGCGCGAGGAAGCCGGTGGCGGTGACCTGCCTGCGGCGGGCGGCGGCGTCTTTGGCTGGCAGGAGATCGCCCGCCAAATGCTCAATGATTATGCGATCCACCGGCACGTTGTCGCGAATGGATTCGATGACGTAGTCACGGAAACGCCAAGCATCTTTGAAAGGCAGCGAACGCCCACCACCGGAGGATTCGGCAAAGCGGGTGATGTCCAGCCAGTGCGAGGCAAAGCGTTCAGCAAAGGCGCTGGAAGCGAGGAGTTCGTCCACCCTCTTTTCATAGGTCAGATCGGTCAAATCCGACTTGTCCGGCGGCAGTCCGGTGAGATCAAAGGCCAGCCTGCGCTGCAAAATGGCAGGGCTGGCGTCTGGCGCTGGCGTGAGCTGACTGGCCTCCAGTTTGGCGAGGATGAAGCGATCAATGTCATTCGCGGCCCATGTCGTGTTTTTCACCACGGGTGGCGGCATGGCCTGCGGCGGCTGGAATGACCAGAAGCTGGCATCAGCACGCGCAGCCTTGGTTTTGCCGCCAGTGCTGGCCACTTCATCGCGCGGATCGGGCGCGCCGGATTCGATCCACAGCTTAAGATCGGCGAGTTCGCTGTCCTTAAGCTTACGCTTGGGCGGCATGCGCAAATCTCTGTCCACGTAGCTGACGGCCTGCCACAGCTTGCTCTCGGAGATATTGCCGGGGGCCAGTGCAGGGCCGGAGTCACCGCCGGTCTGCCAGCCGTCACGGGAGTCAAGGCGCAGTCCGCCCTTCTGCTTGTCCGGGCCGTGGCAGTCGATGCAGTTCGCGATGAGCAGCGGGCGGATGCGCTGCTCAAAATGCGCCATGTCCGCAGCGCCTGCGGCTGCGGAGAGAGTGGCAAGAATGAGGGCGCTTCGGATCATCAGGGGGTGCGAAGCCAAACGAGACGCGTCAGGAGCGTCTTTCAGGCCGTGAACCGCAAGATGTAATGCTGCTGATACTGGCCGATGATCTGAGGCTCTGACAGCGCCGCCTGCTTTGCCATCTGCGTGAGATCCGCGAGGGTCTCAGGAAAGTCGTAGGCGGCGACGTGGGTGCAGGCTTCTTCGAGATGCTCGGGGTGGACCTCCGTCCACTGCGTGCGCATGAAGTTTAGGTAGCCGTCGAGGTATTGCTCGCGCGACTGGCCGTCCTCACGCACGACATCGATCATGATGAACTGACCGCCTGGGGCGAGGCGCTCAGCGCAGGCGCTGAAGAGGCGCTGCTTGCCTGCGGCATCCAGATGATGCACGGCAAAGCCGGTGAAAATGACATCAAAGGCCGAATCCGTGTCCTCCACGGCCTGCAGCATGTCTTTGTGATGAAGAGCTGTGTTGGCGATGCCGTTCAAATACGTGCGCGCTTGATCCAGGGCAGAGGCGGAGAGATCCACGCCGTCGTAGCTGGCTGGCGGGGCGGATTGCAGGCAAGGAGCCATGAAGCGTGCGTTCCCACAGCCGAGATCGAGAAGGTGGTAGGCCCCTTGGGAGTGGCGCTGTTGCAAGACCCCCGAGACGTGTCCGTAAATTTCACGATGGAACATGTAGTTCTTCTCGGAAATGGCGTCGTAGAGCGTCCAGGCTTTGCGGAAGAGGGCGGTGTTGTCGTCTTGGGTGAAGGAATGGCTCATGTTTTGCGTTGAGCACCATTCCCATGCCGATACGAGTTTTCAACAACGGCACCACTTGCATGCCGAGTTTCGCCAAGCTCCTTTAACCCAATCAAGCCAAGCCAGCGTGCCAGCGTTCGCTTGCAGCGAGGCTCAATAAGGACGCGGAACGATCATGTGGCCACCGGCGTGTGGGCGATACCAGACGCCCCGATGATGGTAGTATCTCACACCTCTGTGATAGTAAGGGCTAGCGCCGACGGGCAGCACAATCGGCCTCCCCACAGGTCTGACACCAACGGGTCTGACACCAACGGGTCTGACACCAACGGGTCTGACACCAACGGGTCTGCCAATCGGCCGACCGTAGGCGGGACCGACATAACACGAGGTCAAGGTGAATAGAACAATGACGGAGCAGAGCAGATGATGAAGTTTCATGACGAATTTGTTAGTAGCTGGATCTGACGCAGTTGTTGAAAATAAATTCGATTAGGAATGGCCGAAAGGCAGTGATTTCCACTTTCGTTTACTGCTGCCCGTTTCACAGTCTCTGCTCCCATCCCCCCGCCCCGTCCATGACTCCAGCCGAAGCCAAAACCCAACTCGACACCCAAGTCCGCGAAATCATCAACTGGCATTTCTCGCCAGAAACCGGCTGCCCCTTCTGGCTCGACTGGGCCCAAAAGAATTTTGACCCGCGTGGCAAGGTGAATAGCTACGAGGACATCGTGGCCCATTTCCCGCACTTTCAGGACGAGTGGCTGCGCGACCTCCAGCCGGAAGTCTGGGTGCCTGCCGCATTCAAGGGCAAGCCCTTCAACATTTTCGAAACCGGCGGCACCACCGGCATGCCCAAGCAGCGCATCGGCTGGAATGACTTCCGTGTCGATTACGAAGAATTCAGCCATAAGCTAGATGACAAGCACTTCCCGCCCGGTGAAGCCTGGATCATGGTTGGCCCCACAGGCCCACGCCGCCTGCGCCTTGCGGTGGAGCATCTTGCCAACTATCGCGGCAGCTCCTGCTACTTCGTCGATCTGGACCCACGCTTCGTGAAAAAGGCCATCTCCAACAAGCAGTTCGACGTCGCGCGCCAGTACATGGACCATGTGATCGACCAAGCCGTGCTCATTTTGAAGAATCGCAAGATTTCCGCAATCTTCACCACCCCCAAGCTCCTCGAAGCCCTCGCCGAAAAGGTGGATCTCTACTCCGTCGGCATCCGTGGCTGCTTCGTGGGCGGCACCACCATGACACCGCAGTATGTGCGCTTCATCGTCGAAGAGGTGCTGGAAAACCGCATCGGCTTCTACCCGACCTACGGCAACACCCTCATGGGCTTGGCCGCCAGCGTGCCCCTGACACCGGAAGACAATTTTTCCATCACTTACTACGCGCCACAGCCACGCGCCGTGCTGCGCGTGGTCGATCCCAAGAACACCGACCAGACCGTCGAATACGATGCCTGGGGCCGCGTGGAACTCACCACCCTGAGCAAAGAATTCTTCATGCCCCGCTTCCTGGAGCGCGATGAGGCCATGCGCCGCCGCCCCCGCGCCCCCTATGCCTGGGACGGCGTCGCCGACGTCCGCCCCTTCGGCGCCATGGAGAAGACCATCGTGGAAGGCGTGTACTAAGCGTTCCTTACAAGCTGCCGTTTTTCCTACCGGGGGTGCCACCATGGCACCCCCGCCTTGTTTTTGTCATCCGAGGTTAAAAACTCCCATTTGCATTCCCGCCTCCGCACGCTTTAAGACTCGTTTTTCGATACTCTTGAAGACTCTCACGCAACCGCAGGAATGAAGATCGCACTGGATGTCATGGGGGGCGATTTCGCCCCGCAAAACCCCATCGGCGGCGTCAAACTCGCCCTCGAGTCACTGCCCGCCATCACCAAGCTCTTTTTGGTGGGCGTTCCCGCTGCCATTGAGCAGGAATTGAAGAAGCAGGGCATCTCCAGCCCGAAACTGGAAATTATCCCCGCCAGCCAGGTGGTGGAAATGTCCGACAGCGGCATCGACGCCGTGCGCAAGAAGAAGGACAGCTCCATCAGTGTTGCGGTCGATTTGGTCAAAGATGGTAAGGCAGATGCCGTGGTCAGCGCCGGTCACACCGGTGCCGCCGTGACCGCCTCCCTGATCAAACTGCGTACCCTCACGCACATCGAGCGGCCGGCCATCGCCTCAATCATGCCGTCCTTGACCAAGCACTGGGTGCTGATCGATGCCGGGGCCAATCCGGACAGCGAGCCTTCCCATCTGGTGCAGAATGCCATCATGGGCAGCGTTTTTGCCCGCCATGAAAAGGGCAATGCGCTGTGCAAAGAAACCGGCAAGCTGCTGCGCCAGACCGCTGGCATCAATTTCATCGGCAACGTCGAAGGCCATGACGTTTGGGAAACGCCGCCGGATGTCGTCGTCTGCGACGGCTTCACCGGTAATGTCATTTTGAAAAACGCCGAAGCGCTGGCCCACACCATTTTCAGCATGGTGAAGAGCGAAATTAAGAGCGGCTTTTGGACCAAGATTGGCGGCCTGCTCGCCAAGCCCGCCTTTAAACGCGTCCACACCCGCACCAATCCCGACGAGGTCGGCGGCATGCCGCTGCTGGGCCTGCGTGCCATGAAGAACGCCATCCGTCAGGCTTGCGAATCCATCCAACACCAGGTGGGGCCGCATATCGAAGCCGCCGCCACCGCTCATTCCATTTCTCTCCATGCCCGCTCCTAGTTCCCAGCCCTTTTGCGCATCCAGCATCATTGGCACCGGCAGTTACATGCCTGAAAAAGTGCTGACCAATGACGATCTGTCCAAGATCGTCGAGACCTCCGACGAGTGGATCACCTCCCGTACGGGCATCAAAGAGCGCCGTATCGCCGCTGCGAATCAGGCAACCAGCGACCTCGCCACCGAAGCCGCACGCCGAGCCATGGCCAGCGCCGGAGTGGCCCCGGAAGAAATCCAGCTCATCATCGTGGCCACCGTCACGCCGGACATGTTCTTCCCCTCCACCGCCTGCTTTGTGCAGAAGAAGATCGGGGCCATGAACGCCGTCTGCTTTGACATCTCGGCCGCCTGCTCCGGCTTCCTGTATGCCCTGCAGGTAGCACGTCATTTCATCAATACGGGCAACCGCACCACCGCGCTCGTCATCGGCGCGGAAAAGCTCAGCAGCCTCATCAACTGGAAAGACCGCAACACCTGCGTGCTTTTTGGCGATGGCGCTGGTGCCGTGGTTATTCGCCGGGCCGATGAATCTGAAATCGAGGCCCCCGGACGTGTACTCTCCACGGTCATGGGCACGGACGGCACCCTTGCAGACGTCCTCAAAGTCCCTGGCGGCGGCTCTGCCTGCCCGATCACCCCTGAAAACGTCGATTTGCATCCCAATACGATCCACATGGAGGGCCGCGAAACCTTCAAGCATGCTGTCACCCGCATGCTGGAGGCATCCCAGCAGGCGCTGGAAATGGCCGGACTCACCGCTGCTGATGTGGCCTTGGTCATTCCCCATCAGGCCAATGCGCGCATCATCAGTGCCATCGCCGAACGTCTGAACCTGCCGCTGGAGCGTGTGTTCATGAATCTCGACAAATACGGCAACACCAGCGCCGCCACGATCCCCGTCGCTCTTGACGAAGCCAACAAGGCCGGACGCCTCAAAAAAGGCGATGTCGTGCTTCTCGTCGCCTTTGGCGGCGGCTTCACCTGGGCCAGTTCGGTGGTGAGGTGGTGAGCACTCGCGAGCTTCAGCTCGCTCTGACGAAGCCTCCAATCCACCCAGACCGAACTGAGGTTCCTGCCTGCTTTCCGGAATAGAACCCAAACGACCTATTCCCCTTGTAGGGCCAGGATGAGGTTCCAGTGTCCAGCGCCGCACGTTTCCGTGCTATGGCCCCTTTTCACTTTCCACTCCCCGGCATCCCGCCATATTCGCCGCCCTTCGTTCCCCTGACTCATGTCCCCCAAGCGCATCGTACTCAAATTCGGCTCCGGCATCCTCACGCGTAAAGACGCGCCTGAACCTGATCCCGTGCAGCTGCGCAAACTCGTTGAGGCCGTCGCGCTTCTGAAGCGCGCTGGGCATCACGTCGTCGTCGTCAGTAGCGGAGCCGTGGCCTCCGGTTTGAAGCCGCTCGATTTCAAACAACGCCCCACGGATGTGACCACACTGCAGGCGCTTGCCGCCGTGGGGCAGACGCATCTCATGCATGCCTATGAATCGCTCCTGCGTGACCACGGCCTGCACGTCGCGCAACTCCTCGTTACGCATGAAGACTTTGAAAACGAAGATCGTGCCCCACGCGTCAAAGCCGTGCTAGAGCGCCTCATGGAGTTCACTCAGGTGGTGCCCGTTATTAATGAAAACGACTCGGTCGCCATCGAAGAACTGCGTTACGGCGACAATGACAAGCTCTCCTCCCGCGTTGCGCGTTTCTGGGGTGCCGATGTGCTCATCCTGCTTACCAGTGCCCCCGGACTCCTGCGAGATACCAAGAAGCCTGAAGAGGGCCCTATCCCCGTGGTCGATAATGTCGATGACGTCATCCACCACGCTGAAGAAGAAAAATCCACCCTCGGCACAGGCGGCATGATCTCCAAACTGCGCGCCGTGCAGGACGCGGTGCATGGCGGTGTGGAGTGCATCATCGCCTCAGGTCGTCATGCCGAGCAGATTCCTGGCTTGATCGAAGGGCACGGCATTTGTACGCGCTTCCCGGCTTCACGTTCGTAATCTTGATTCACCATGGCCTCTGCTGACATCGCAACACTGCTCATTCACTGCCCGGACCGTCCGGGACTCGTGCATGATGTGACCGGTTTCATTTTCTCGCATCAGGGGAATATCATCGACCTGCAGCAGCACATCGACCCTGACCAGAACGTCTTCTTCATGCGTCTGGAATGGAGCCTGGAAAACTTCACACTCGACAATGAGGAGATCGAATCACGCCTGCAGCCCATGGCACGTCGTCATGAAATGCAGATGCGCCTCAGCTTTGCCAGCCAGCGGAAGCGTATTGCGCTGTTTGTCACCAAGGAGAACCACTGCCTCTACGATCTCCTCGCCCGGCATGAATCCGGCGACCTGCCCGTGGACATCCCGCTCATCGTCGCCAATCACGAGACCCTGCGCCCTGCGGCGGAGCGCTTCGGCATTCCGTTTCATCACTTCCCGATCACGAAAGACAACAAGCTCGCGCAGGAGGCCGCGCAGATCGAACTGCTGCGCCAGCACCGCATCGACACCGTCGTGCTGGCCCGCTACATGCAGATCATCAGCCCCGCGATGATCGCCGAGTTTCCGCACCGCATCCTGAATATTCATCACAGCTTCCTGCCAGCCTTCGTCGGTGCGAAGCCCTACCATCAGGCCTTCCAGCGTGGCGTGAAGATCATTGGTGCCACCAGCCACTACGTCACCGCCGATCTCGATGAAGGTCCGATCATTCATCAGGACGTCATGCGCGTCAGCCACGAAGACAGCGTCCAAGACCTCGTGCGCCTCGGCCGCGATCTGGAAAAAAACGTCCTCGCCAAGGCCTTGTGGTGGCATGTCCGCGAACAGGTGCTGGTGTTCAAGAACAAGACCGTGGTGTTTGGTTGAGGTGTTTCACCTTCTGAAGACCAACGCATCGCCTCCTTCAGGAGAGAGCTGGAAGCCCAGCATGCTCATGCATCGTTCGGAGCAGGCTTGTTCTCGTGGTGCCTCAGGTGATAAAAGCAGCAGCGGCAATTCGCGAGCATCCGCAGCGCCATCCCGGCGAATGATATTGGTGGTCGAATTTGCGTGCGAACCCTTGGAGCATGCTGTTTGAATTGGAGATGAACTCGAAGCCTCAACTGCTGCAATTTGCCACAGCCGCTGCCGCGAAGGCCTACGCGCCCTATTCGCAGTTTCAGGTCGGCTGTGCGTTGCTGACGGCGCAGGGCAATCTCTATACAGGCTGCAATGTCGAGAATGCCAGCTACGGCCTGACCATCTGTGCGGAGCGCAACACCATCTTCCATGCCGTGGCAGAAGAAGGCCCCGGCATGAAGATCGCCGAACTGGTGGTGATTGCGCTGGGACATGAATTCCCGCCTTGTGGCGGCTGCCGGCAGGTGATCGCGGAGTTTGCTGGGCCGGAGACGCCCATATGGTTCCTGCGCGATGGAAAACCGGTATTGATGACAATGGCGGAGTTGCTGCCGGCGAGCTTCAGGATATGAATGCGCCCGCATGACACTTCCTCCTTCCGTTACACTCATTGAAGAACCCGCCGGTTATCCCATCCTCGTCATTGAGCATCCCGCAGCGACCGGTCGCATCGCGTTAAACGGAGCACATGTGACGGACTGGATTCCCGAAGGTCATGATCCAGTGCTCTACATGAGCGCCGACGCGCTGATCGAGCCGGGCAAAGCGATTCGAGGAGGCATCCCCATTTGCTGGCCATGGTTTGGCCCACATCCAACGGACAGCACCCAAGCGGCGCATGGCTTTGTCCGCACGATGATGTGGGAAGTCGATGTGGCCCGTGAAACCGAGACAGCGGTGGACATCGTACTCAAACTGTCAGATAACGCTGCCACGAAAGCCCTCTGGCCGCAATCCTTCTCCGCACGTCTCCACATTCACATGGGCGCTGCGCTGCAGGTCACGCTGCAGGCGACTAACACCTGCACGACCGCCTGGGACATGACTGGTGCGCTGCACACCTACTTCAATGTGGAGGACGTGCGCAAAATCAGCATTCATGGCCTGCACGGGACACAGTATGTCGAAGGCCGCCTGTCACCCGACAAGCGTCCACAGCACGGCAACATCATCATCGATCAGGAAGTGGACCGCATGTACATCTCTGATGCCACCGTCATCGTGCATGATCCACTTTGGGGGCGTGAACTGGTCATCGAAAAAGCCGGCAGCCTGGCCACGGTGGTGTGGAATCCGTGGATCGAAAAATCCAAGCGCCTTGCCGATCTTCCTGATGAAGCCTATCCCGAGTTTCTCTGCATCGAAGCAGCCAATGCGGGTGAGGATGCGGTCACCGTGCAGCCCGGCCATGAGCATTTGCTGATGCAGCGTATTGAGGTGCGGAAATTGTGACCTTTCGGAATGACGAATAAAATCCGCATGAGTGAATGTGAGTGCTCCTGCGGACTTGGTCGTTGATTAATCACTGGCCATTCTGGTTTCGTCATTTTCCCATCCACCCCGTTGCTTGACCCCGCCCCATGCCTCGCCATGTCTTGAAGCATGTCGGATGGCCCCCCATTGATCGACCGGGTTCGTTTGCGCTCCAACCAGTGGCGCAAGCTGCGCTCCATCGTGCTTAATCTCGCCACGACGGACAGTTTCTACGGCAAAAAAATCCGCGAATGGGAGCTGAAAGTGAGCCGCCTCAATCGCGTGGATGATTTCATCGGTCAGGTGCCCTTCACCACGAAGGCGGACATCCAGGCCGACCGCCTCGCGCACCCCCCTTTTGGCACCAATCTGACACGGGCCATCGGCCAGTACACCCGGTTTTGCCAGACGAGCGGCACCAGTACTGGCATGCCCATGGCCTGGGTGGACACACCGGAAAGTTGGGATGCCATGCTCAAGTGCTGGCAGCGTGTATTTGATGCCGCAGGGCTGGTCAAAGGGCGTGATCGCATCTTCTTCGCCTTCTCATTCGGTCCATTCCTGGGTTTTTGGACAGCCTATGAGGCCGCGGCAAAGGACTATCTCATCATACCCACTGGCGGCATGTCCAGCCAGGCGCGGCTGGAGGCCATGGCTCGCTACGGCGCGACAGTGCTGTGCTGCACCCCGACCTATGCGCTACGGCTGGGTGAATTGATCGGTGCTGCTTCCGGCGTGGAGCGCATGAGCCTGCGCATCAACAAGATCATTGTGGCGGGCGAAACCGGCGGCAGTGTGCCAGAGGTGCGCAAGCGTCTGGAGGAACTCTGGGATGCCCGCGTGTTTGATCATCACGGCATGACCGAGGTGGGTCCCGTCAGCTACGAAACGGAAGACATGCCGCGACAGCTCGTGGTGATGGAGGAGGCGTACCTCTCTGAGATCGTAGATCCGCAAACTGGCGTGGAAGTGGCCGATGGCGAGTGCGGCGAATTGATCCTCACCACGCTGGACCGCACCGCCTGCCCGCTGCTGCGCTACCGCACGGGCGACTGGGTGAAAAAGAAACTTCATCGCGGCAGGCTGATGCTCGACGGCGGCATCCTCAGCCGCGTGGACGACATGATCGTCGTGCGAGGCGTAAACATCTATCCCAGCGCGATCGAAGCCGTGGTGCGGCAGTTTCCTGATGTGGTCGAATACATGGTCGAGCAGCGCAAGGTGGATGCGATGGACGAGATCGAACTGGTCATCGAATTGGACGGCAATGTGGCCAAGCCGTTGCTAAAACGCCTCGAGGCCAAGCTGAAGGACACTTTTTCACTGCGAATTTCAGTGCGTCTCGCCGAGCCCAACAGCCTGCCCCGCCATGAGTTTAAAGCGAAGCGCTGGCGTCTGGTGGAGGCAGCCTGAATCTCCCACAGGAATGAAGAATGCCAATTCCAGCACTAATGATGCCTCATTTCGCCCCTGTTCATATTCCATCGCATGCCTACGCTTGATCCCATGCCACTCATCCAGCTGACCAACGTATCCAAATCCTACACCGACCCTGGCAGCGGAGCGCTGGTGCCGGTGCTGCATGGCATCAATCTCAGCATTGAAGCCGGCGAATCCGTTGCCGTCGTCGGCCCTTCGGGCTGCGGCAAGAGCACGCTGCTGAACATTCTCGGCACGCTCGATCTGCCCGATACGGGTGACATCATGTTTGATGGCGAAGCGCTGGCCAGCCTGACGGCTCAGCAGCTTGCCGCCGTGCGCAGTCAGAAGATCGGCTTCATTTTCCAGCTGCATCATCTCATGCCGCAGTGCTCCGTGCTAGAGAACGTGCTGCTCCCCACGCTCGCCCTGAAATCACCGCCGAAAGATGCTTTGCAGCGTGCCGAATCACTGCTCGAACAGGTGGGGCTCAAGGACCGCATGAACTGGAAACCCTCCCAGCTCTCCGGCGGCGAACGCCAGCGCGTGGCCTTTGTGCGTGCGCTGATCAACCAGCCCCGGCTCATCCTCGCCGATGAGCCGACTGGTGCCCTCGATGAGACCAGCGCCGAGACTTTGACCGACCTCCTGCTCCAGCTTCAGAAGAGCAGTGGCGTCACGCTGATCATGGTTACACACCACCGTGCCCAGGCAGACCGCATGGGCCGTGTGCTGACGATTCACGAAGGCGCTCTGCAATGAAACTCACGGATTACGTCCTCCAATCCGCACGTCATTACTGGCGTGGCCATCTGGGCCTGCTCTTCGGCACCTTTCTGGCCGCCACGATTCTGACCGGTTCCATGCTTGTGGGTGATTCGGTGCGTGCCAGCCTGGAGCGCGTGGCAGCCCTGCGCCTGGGCAAGGTGGAAGGCGGCGTGCTTGGCGGAGACCACTGGTTCACGGAAAATCTGGCGCGCAAATCCAATGCTGCGCCCGTCATCATCGCCACTGGCGCAGCGAGTGCTGTGAGCGGCAAGGTGCGCGTGAACGGAGCCCAAGTGCTCGGAGTGGACACCAGTTTTTGGAAGCTGAGCACCAGTTCAAAGAACATTGCCTTTGATAAATCAGCCGTAGCCATCAACGAACCGCTCGCACGCAAACTTGGCGTGAAGGTTGGCGACACGATCCTCGTGCGGCTGGAGCGCCCCAGCGCCATTTCGCGTGATGCGCCGCTCTCCGGCAGCACGAATCAGGACATCTCGCTGCGGCGCACAGTGGCTGTAGTGGTGAGCGCCGAAGACTTTGGCACATTTCAACTCATTGCCTCGCAGGTGCCACCTGACTCGGTGTTTGTAAATCTCGCCGATCTGCAAAACCAGCTTGAAATGGACGGGCGGGTGAACGCACTGCTCAGTCCACAGTTCAATGCTCTGCGTGCAAATTTGGAAAAAAATCGTACGCTCGAAGATTTCGCGCTCCGCCTCAAACGCATCGAAGGCGCGCAGAAGGAATGGGAGATTAGCACCAGCCGCGTGTTTCTGGAGCGCAGTATCGCGGACAAACTCATCGATTTCAAAGGTGCCTACGGCGTGCTGACGTATCTGGTCAACGGCATCACCTCCAAGCAGGGCGGCACCCCCTACTCCATGGTGACGGCGACCGGACAAGGCAAGGATGATGAGATCACCATTACCCAATGGCTGGCGGATGATCAAAAGCTGGCGATCGGCGATGAACTGGAGATCAAATACTTTGTGGTTGGCTTGGGCCGCGATCTGAAACAGCAGTCGGCGAAGTTTAAAGTAGCGGCGATTTTGCCGATGGACAATCCGCGCGTCACCAAGGCGTGGACTCCCGATTTCCCCGGTGTATCAGACGTGGACAACTGCCGCGACTGGGAACCCGGCATCCCGATGGATATGAAGGCCATCCGCGACAAGGACGAGGCCTACTGGGATGAATTTAAAGGCACTCCCAAGGGATTCATCACCCTGGCAGCAGGTCAGAAACTCTGGGCCAATCGTTTTGGCAGACTCACTGCCATTCGCCTGCCAAATGAAGGCCAGACCCCGGAGGCGAAGGCAAACGCACTCGCGTTGCGCCTGCAACTTGCCGACATCGGCCTCGTGCCGCGAGATTTCAAGCTCGAAGCCGGAAGCGCCGCCAAAGGAAGCGTGGACTTCGGAGGCCTGTTCATCGGACTGAGCATGTTTTTGATCGCTGCGGCGCTCGTCTTTGCCGCACTGCTGTTCCTGTTCACGCTGGAGCGTCGTGCTGCGCAGATCGGTCTGCTGCTGGCGGTGGGCTGGACACGTGGCATGGTGCGGCGTGCCTGGCTGCTGGAGGCGGGTGTCATCGCCATGGCTGGCGTTTTGCTCGGCGTCTTCGGCGGCATTTTTTACACGCAGACAGCACTGCACGGTCTCTCCGCCATCTGGACGGGAGCCACGCAGGGACTGCCGCTCGTGTTCAGCGCCAGCTTTGGCACCATCTTCAATGCGGCCCTGGCCACACTGGTCGTCGTGCTGCTCACCCTCGGTTGGGCCAGCCGAAAGCTCTTTAAAGTCCAAGCGCGTGACCTCCTGGCCGGTTCCTGGAGCGACGACCTCATGCCGGTGCAGAAAAAGCACGGGATCAAAACGATGCTGATCCTCGCTGGCGTTGCATTGGCACTGCTCGCGGCTGGGTTTGTGATGAAAAATCCCGAAGCCGTTGCGGGCATGTTCTTTGGCTCTGGCATGCTGATGATGATCGCCGGTCTGCTCTTCATGCGCGGCTGGATGCGTCGAGACAGCGGCACGCTCGCACGGTCACTCCGGCAGATTGGCCTGCGCAATATCTCTCGCCGTCCTTCCCGCAGCCTCGCGGTCATCGGCATGATGGCTGGCGGCATCTTCCTCGTGGTGGCGGTAAACGCCTTCCGCATGAGTGCAGGTGACTCCACAGCGCGCGACTCCGGCACCGGCGGCTTCGCGCTCATCGGCGAGTCCTCGCTCCCGGTGTATGAAGACCTGAATGTGAAGGCAGGCTGGGATGCCTTCGGCCTTGATGAAAAGCTCATGCCCGAGGCCCGCGTGGTGCCCTTCCGCGTTCGCGATGGCGATGACGCGAGCTGCTTGAATCTCAACCGCGCCCAAAAGCCGGTGCTCGTGGCGGCAGACCCGGCCAAGCTGACCGGCACCTTTGCCTTCGCATCGGGCACGTGGGGCAAATTCAGTGACACCTCATGCATTCCCGCCATCGCCGATCAAGCAACCGCCATGTGGGGCCTCGGCAAAGGCGTGGGAGATACCGTGGACTATCAGGACAGCTCCGGGAACACCTTCCAGGTGAAGATCGTCGGCCTGCTGGCTGGTTCGATCCTGCAGGGCAAGATGATCATCAGCGAAAAAGACTTCCTATCGAAGTATCCTGATGCGGCGGGCTATCGCTTCTTTTTGATCGATGCGAAACCTGAGCGGTCAGTCGAAATCGCCGCGCATCTCACTCGCCAGCTTGAACAACGAGGACTGGCTCTGGAGCCCACGCGGCAGCGGCTGGAACTGTTCCTGAGCGTGCAGAATACCTACATCGGCATCTTCACCGTCCTCGGCGGTCTCGGCGTGCTGCTGGGCACCGCCGGCATCGGAGTGCTCATCGCCCGACATGTCTTGGAACGCCGTGGCGAACTCGGTCTTATGCAGGCGCTAGGATTCCGCGCCGCAGCGCTGCGCGGCATGATTATGGGAGAGCACAGCGTGCTGCTCGTGCTGGGCGTCATTCTCGGCGTCGTTACCGCCTCACTCGCCGTGCTGCCACAATTGATCGAACGCGGTGGCGGCCTGCCTATCGGCTTTCTGATCGAGCTCATCGTCGCCGTTCTGGGCTTCGGCCTCGTGGTCTGCGCCATCGCCGTAGCCACCGCCATACGTGGCCGCCTCACTGATTCCATCCGGCGCGAGTAAGAGGCTCACAGCCTCAAGGAGCGACACCTGCCAAGTGTCTCTGGTCCGGGTGTTCCAAAAAACGGCCCATTGCTGCACTCGCTTTCAAATACTAGCCACGCGCCACGCCTTGCACTCTGCGCCGCGCACGCTCCTATATGAGCAGTGAACCCCACGCTCAACGACCCCGACTCTCCCTTTGATCTCGCCCTCCGCCCGGCGGATTTTTCCGAGTTTCACGGCCAGACCAAGGTCAAAGAACAGCTCCTCGTCATGGTCGAAGCCGCGAAGATGCGCGGAGAGTCGCTGGATCACGTGCTGCTCTGCGGCCCGCCCGGACTGGGCAAGACCACGCTCGCCAATCTCATCGCCAACGCCATCGGCACCAAGCTGCACACCACCAGCGGCCCGCAGATTGATCGTGCGGGCGATCTCGCCGGCATCCTCACCAATCTACAGGAGCGGGACGTTCTCTTCATCGACGAAATCCACCGCCTGCACCCCAGCATCGAGGAATACCTCTATCCAGCCATCGAGGACTACCGCCTCGACATCATCATCGATCAGGGGCCCAAGGCGCGCACCATCCGCATCGACCTCCCGCCCTTCACACTTGTAGGCGCCACCACCCGGGCCGGCATGCTCACAGCGCCAATGCGCTCACGCTTCGGCATCCCGAACCGCCTCGACTACTACACCGCCGAAGAGATCCAGCACATCCTCATCCGCTCCGCACGGCTCATGAATGTCGCCATCGAGCCCGAGGGCGCGCATGAGATCGCCCGCCGCTCCCGTGGCACGCCGCGCATCGCGAACCACTTGCTCCGCTGGGTGCGCGACTTCGCCCAGGTGAAAGCTCAAAACATTGTCACGGAGGACGTCGCACGTCAGGCGCTCACCATGCGCGACATCGACGAATCTGGCCTGGATGAAATGGACACCCGCATCCTCGAAGCCATCATTGGCAAGTTCGACGGCGGCCCCGTCGGCATGGGCAGTGTCGCCGTCGCCGTCGGTGAAGACACCAGCACATTGGAAGACGTACACGAGCCCTACCTCGTCATGCAAGGCTACCTCAAACGCACCCCGCGTGGCCGCGTTGCCATGCCCGCCGCCTACCGCAAACTCGGCCTCATGCCGCCGACCACGGGGCAGACCGAGCTGTTTTAAAGTCCATGGGTGTGGGCCCAGCCTTGCGCCCTGGCCTTTTAGCGTTCAGCATTCCACAACATGTGGCGCGAACTCCCCACCCTCTGGCAGAGCATCTGCGACCCCGAGTACCTGCATCTGCTGCTGGAGCCTCTACCCCTCTACGGGCTGGGGATCGGGTTGACGTTTCTGATCGTCTCCTTCATGTTTGGCGAGCCCAAGTGCCGTATGCTGGCGCTGGCGATCATCTGCGTGTCCTGCGCCAGCGTGTGGCCCTACAATGATCTGCGCGCCAAGGCGACCCCCCGCATTCTCGCTACCCGCTCCCCGGATTTTGCGCCGTTGATTCAGGAGCAGACGCAGCGACGCAAAGACTGGGCCTGGCCCTACTATGCGATGTCGTTATGCAGCCTTGCAGCCCTCGTTGCGTCGCGTTCTCCCAGGAGCCGGATGGTGTTGTTTTTTGTGGTCGCCTACGGGGCACTGCTGTTTTGGTTCAGCATCTGGATGCACAAGAAGGAGTGTGAGGTTTACCACCGCAATATCGTGCGGTTTGCACCGGTCAGATAAGCCCCCTCACTCCTCGATGTAGGAATCGCCCTCAGTCGGCACCACGAGCTGATTTTTGACGAGGTCAAAGAACTCCCCTTTGCCAGAAGAGTGGATGTAGAGCCGCTGCTTCCGGCGCTTCAAATTATCAAGCACCACAGAGAGCTGCTTAAAGTCCACGACATCCTGAAAGTCCGAGAACCAATACAGGCCGTCCGCATTGCGCACTTCATCACTCAGCAGTGCCAGCCACGTGTAACCCACCCCCACATTGTGAATGAAATAGGTCTGCGGACGACGAGACAGCTTGAGGAAGAGATCCTTGCTCGGGATGGGGTCTTTGGTTTTGATCTTGTACTGCGCCGTCTCCATGAAGGTGGCTCCGCCAAGACGCCAGAATTTCTCAAATTCGACCGTTGAGGTGCGAAAGATCTTCGTGCCCACCAGAGGCTTTGACGGAGGCTCCAGACCGCAGCCAAAATACAACACCACAACACTGCCTTTCGCCACCTTGTCCACCTCATTGACCACACGCTCCAGATGCGGCATCATCGAGGAGGAAACATCGAGCACCACGGCCAGCTTTTTCGCCTTGATGGTCAGACCAAACAAGGGGCCAAACACCATGCCGTTCTTGGCTCCCAGTCCAAGCCCCTTGCCAAAGCCGCCGGTGGCACCCGCAAGACCAAATCCTCCACTGAGCGCCCCCCCGCCCATGGGTTTGGAAGTCTGGGGGAAATCGAGCATGTCTGGAACATCCGTCAGCACCATCACCTCCTTGAGGTCGCCTGCCACCGCCAGTTTGTGATTGGGTATCGCTTGTTTCAGCCAGGGATTTTTCTTCTGCTGAATCTTATGCTGCAACGCCTCCGCAGCCTGCGCACCCTGAACCGAGCCGCCACTAGGGATGAAGTCCAATTGCCTGTCGGTGACATGATGCACCACAATCAGTGCTCCAGCGCCCAAAATCAGCACATGGACGGCAATGCTCAAAGCCAGCGAACGCCAACCCCATCTATCCCACCGCACCCGCCACGAATCCGCTGGTGGAGCAGCCAACCCATATTCTTCATCATCCCCCTTGAGGCGATTTTTGAAGTCATCAGGAGTGGGGCGCATAACAGGTAACCTGTAACCCTGCCAAGGTTCGCGAGTTTTCATCCAACTGCGAGGCCACATTGCAAAATCTGCCCCCGCAGCCATCCCTGCATGCATGATTTTCAGCGTGACAGCGCATGCCCCGCCTGCCCTAGTGACGCTCCCCCATGGAATCCCCCCCTTCCTCCAAGTCCACCGGCATCCTTCAGGTCATCGGCGGCTTGTACATCCTCTTTGGCAGCTTCGCCCTCGTCAGCATGGTCCAGAACTGCCGGTTCAGCTTTGCCCCGCTCGATGGGCAAACCGGGCTCATGGCAGACATGCTGCGCAGCAATCCTACCTATGCCTCCATCATGCGGGCGCTCTTTTTCCCCGGCCTGCTCTACGCCGTGGTGCAGTTCGCCTCCGGCGTCGGTCTCCTCCGCCTCAGCGCACTTGCCCGCAAAATAGCCATTGGCTGCGCGCTCTATGGCTTCGTGGCAGCACTCTTCACCGCCTGGCTGACCGTCACCTACACCCTGCCCTTCACACTGGCTCACACCATGCAGCAGGTGAAAAATCCCGACATGATCGTCACCACGCGCAACGTCACACTCGCCTCCGGCTACATCGGTATCACGCTCGGTCTGCTCTATCCCCTGGTTGCCTTCATCTTGCTCAAACGCACCCCAATTCCCCGCCCCGACTTTACTCAGTCATGATGACTTCCCTCACCGAACTCCTTCAACGCAAAACCAGCGGCCCCAAGCTGGCCGTCTTGACTGCCTACGACTACCCCACCGCGCGCATGCTCGATGACGCCGGTGTGGACCTCCTCCTTGTCGGTGACTCCCTTGGCATGGTCGTGCTCGGCATGCCGGACACCACCGGCGTCACCATGGACATGATGGCACACCACATCACCGCCGTCTGCCGTGGCATCACGCGGGCACCCGTCATTGCCGATCTCCCCTTCGCTGGCTACATCACCCCAGAGATGGCTCTGGCAAATGCCCGACGTCTCATGGACTGCGGTGCCACCTGCGTGAAGCTCGAAGGCGGCGTCAGCATGCTTCCCCAGATCTGCGCCATCATCGACGCAGGCATCCCCTTCGTCGGCCACATCGGCATGCTCCCCCAGAGCGTCAAAGAAGAAGGCGGCTACAAAAAGAAAGGCAAGACCGCCGAGTCCATCGACCACCTCCTCGCTGACGCCCTAGCCATCGATCAAGCCGGAGCCGTCGCCATCGTCTTGGAAAGCATCGTCCCCGCCGTCGCCACACAGATCACCGGACTCGTCAAAGCCAGCACCATCGGCATCGGCGCCGGCCCTGATACCGACGGCCAGGTTCTCGTCACCCCAGACCTCCTCGGCAGCTTTCCCTGGTTCCGCCCCCCCTTTGCCAAAGCTCGGGCCGATGTCGCAGGCGAGACGCTCCGTGCGGTGCGCGAATTCATGGCCGAGGTGCAGGCCTGAGCCGCCCCTCTGCCCTCTGCCCTCTGCCCTCTGCCCTCTGCCCTCTGCTGCTCAAGCGATCCAGAACCTTGCTGCCAATTCCTGCTGGTCTTTTCCAGCCATCTCTGAGAACATCCCCCTATGAATACCCTCCTCTCTCCCTTGGACAGGAAGTTCGTCAGTCGCCGCGAGTTCCTTCGCGCCTTGGGTGTCACATCTGCTCTCACCGCTTTTCCCGCACTCCGAGCTGCAACGGCAACCCAAGACTCCCTGCCCACCCAGTTCTACAAAAGCCTCACCGAAGAGCAGCACTCAAAAATCGTCCTGCCTCTCGACCACCCTCAGCGCGGCTACGTCAGCAACTGGTGGTACATCTGCCCCGAGCAGCGCCTCCACACCTTCTACACCAAAGATCAGCAGGACCTCGTGCGGCAAATTTTTGAGTCCCTCCATCATCCCGACCATCGCGAGAAGATGAACTGGCAAGTGCAGAAGGACCTGATGGGCAAAATCAAAAACACACCCTCCGTCGGCTTCTTCGGCACCCCAGCCGACCCCGACTTCGAGTTCATCTACACCGGCCACCACGTCACCCGCCGTTGCCAGGCCCACACCGATCAAGGCCTTGGTTTTGGCGGACGACCCATCTTCTACGGTAACTTCGCCAAAGCCTTCAACGAGACCAAAGACCACGAAGGTAATCCCTTCTGGTATCAGGGACTCGTCTTCAACGAATTCGTCCAGGCGCTCGACGGCAAGCAGCAGGAAAAAATCCTCGTCGGCCGCGAGCCACGTCCTGAAGGTCCTGCCAAGGTCATCGAGAAACGTAAGACCGACCTCCCCGGTCTCAGCGGAGCCGATCTCAGCAAGGACCAGCAGGCCAAGCTCCTCGAAACCATGCACCGCATGCTCGTCTGCTTCCGCCCAGACGACGTTGCCGCTACCATGAAGACCATTGAGAACAAAATGCTCGTGGAGCGCCTCTTTGTCTCCTGCTACGGCGGCAAATACGACATCGGTGCCGACAAAGTCTGGGACACCTGGCAAATCGAAAGCCCCGACTTCGTCTGGTACTTCCGCGGCTATCCCCATATTCATGGCTACTTCCATCTTCCCATTTAGCAGGAAGGGATAAAAGTGCAGCCGCCAGTCAGCATATTTTGTAGACAAGTCATTCCGGCCATCAGGTATGACTCCGGTGACTGCAGGAAGAGACGCTAGAGATTGGCTCTTTCAGCCCCCAAGCATTCATGCGCCCGCATTGTCGTACGAAAGCAGCGTGTCCTATCCGCCACATACATATCCTGTTATTCTAAAGCCACCGGCCACCAATCCACGGGGATCTTTTGCGTCATGAACCAGTCGCGGAAGCGGCGGGAAACGATGAGGGCTGGTTCGCGTGCATGAGCGAAACCACCTCCCCAGCGCTCGGAGGTCAGGGCAATATCAAAAGGCTCAAGTGCGGCGACTTTGGCGGCAGGAAATCGGTACTCGTATGGAATGTAGATGTCATTGATACCACACGCCTTGCTGGTATGTGGGTCAAAGGGTTCGCCTTCGGTGCCTGTCACTTCATTGAGCACCAGTGGAAGCATCACCGAGGTCCAAATCTGCCACAGCACTAATTTCTCCGGTTTCCTGCTCTTGATCTGCACTGGTCGGAACGTCAAACCTTTGAAGCTCTGTTTCACAATCTCGTGCTGGTACTCCACCGAGCAGAAGGGATTCCAGCCAAAATCCAAACAGCCGATTTTTTTACCTTTATAGGAGCCGAATTCAACTTCAAAAATACCATCCGGTGCAAGGAACTTGCCTGTTCCAGCCTTGGCGCGGATGACCCAGCGAAAATAAGAAGCCTGATCGAAATCCGCCGGCTCCCAAACACGCTCGCCTTCGATTTGATAAAGCGTAGGGTGATCATTAGGGACGCCAGGACTCCGATTCCAACAAGGCTCGCGCCCAGTAATGCGCAAAAAGTCAACAACCTCCTCAATAACTGGATCACCAAGTTCAGCACGAAGGTGAAATCCTTTTAAATGGGAAGGGAAAAACTGCGGCCACCTAGCTTGCATCTCAGCCATCACAGTAGCTGGGGGGTGGTCGCCGCAGGGGTCACACACAACACCCGCGGGCAACAACATGATTTTAGCAAATTTTTTCATATGCGATGTTACCGGATTCCGCGCTTCTGCAACCAAGCTTTTGCAATCTTGGCTTGGCCTTCGTGGCCATTCAGGCAATGGGGGTCAGTGTGGAATGGCACTTGCTTAACGGGGTGGATGGACGTTTTTTTGGAGTGACTTGCTTGATGATTTGCAAATAGGTCGTAAGATCGAAGATGAAGTTTCTAACGTGCTTTTTCCCCTCGTTCAATCGGGTTGGTCTGGGTCGTAAACCGCTTCCTGAAGCATTTCGGCTCGCACGGCAAGTCCGCCAGCTTGACGCGCTTGTCTCGATCATCTTGAGGCCTTGCTAGGTCACGGTCTGCCTCTCTGGTTGCGTCACTTCAAGCAGTTCTCAGGGGCCAACAGCCGCAAGCGCACCTTCACTCCTGTGCTCACCTTTTGGACCTTCCTCTCTCAGGTGCTTGACCCAGGCGGCAGTTGCCGCCGCGCGCTGAGCCGCGTGCAGGCGCTCTGCGCACTCAAGGGACCTGCCACCATCAGTGACTCGACAGCGGCCTATTGCAATGCGCGCGCACGCTTGTGCGCACGGATGCTCATCCGCGTGCTGCGTCATGTCACCGAGGTGGTTCAGGCCGCTGCCGGCGGCATGGGGGCCGAGGGTCGCATTCTGGTCATGGATGGCACGACGCTGACATTGCCCGACAGCGAGGCCAATCGCAGCGTCTATTCCTATGCCTCAGGACAGAAGCCGGGCTGCGGCTTTCCACAGATGTATCTGCTCGGACTCTTTGACCTGCGCAACGGCGTCTGGCTGCGAGTGGTCAAAAGCGCCGCACGCAGGCACGACAGCGCGCTGGCATGGAAGCTCATTGGCTTCCTGCACGAGGGCGACACTCTGGTGGCAGACCGTGCGTTTTGCTCCTACGCCTTCATTGCCGAACTGCGCGCACGTGGTGTGCATGTCGTCATGCGCCTGCATCAACGGCGCGAGGCAGACATGCGCAGTGGCAAACGGCTGGGCAAAGCCGACCGCCTGCAAACCTGGACCAAGCCCCTCCAATGCCCCAAAGGCATGCATGCAGCACGCCATGCGGCGCTGCCAGAGACACAATCAGTGCGCATCATCGCCACGCAGGTGGAGGTGCGCGGACACCGGCCCGAGGCCATGTATCTGGACCACCTTGAGCGATCCCAAGGCGCACAGCGCCGCGATCATCGCCGCTCTATACCTTCGACGCTGGGAGGTGGAGCTGTTCTTCGATGACATCAAAACCTCGCAAAACATGGACACCTTGCGCTGTCAGAGCCCGGACATGCTCGCACGCGAACTGCTCATGCACATGATCGCGCACAACCTCGTGCGCATGCTCATGGTGCAGGCCGACAAACGCCGCGAGCCGGGAGAAGCCGGACGTCTCTCCTTCAAGGGTACGCTGGATCGAATCAACCAATGGCACGGCACGCTGTGGGGATGCACCAGCGCCAGGCAGGCAACAGGACGCTACGAGCAACTCCTGCAACTCATCGCCGAAGACGTGGTGCCCACACGGCTCAAGCGCAACGAACCGCGCGTGGTCAAACGACGGCGTGACAGCTACCAGGTCCTGACCCAGCCGCGCAATGTAATGCGTCTTTTGCCAGCTCCGCCCAAACACAGAAAATCCGCCGCTTAGGATGCTAAGTAAGTGCCATTCGGGTCAGTATGCAAATTCTTGACAGTTTAAATGGCTTCATCATTGGCCTGATCCTTCAAGCCTCTGAGCAGCCGGAGACGGCCTCTCACAGAGGCACGTTCTGCGCGACGTCCCAGCGACTTTTTTGTCAAATCTTTGCCCCTTCCCCTGCCTCAGCTGAGCCGATCTCAGCCAAGACCAGCAGGCCAAGCTCCTCGAAACCATGCGCCG
>NCCR01000347.1 GCA_002279765.1 Verrucomicrobia bacterium 12-59-8
AGGCCGGGTCTTGTAGATGAGGCCGAGCTTGGGGTCGAGTTCGGGATGAATTTCCACCGCAGGCAGGGGAGTGACGGGAAGTTCGATCAGCTCAGGCAGGGATTCGGCGGAAGCCGCAGGCGTGGCACCTTCGGTGGCCGGGGCTGTGGCAATGATCGAGGCGAGTGGCGAGCCGTTGCGTGCAGGTGGCGGCGGTGCGTCGGAGGGCGGCGGCGTGGCACTGGCGGGGGTGGGCTCGGTGGGTGGCGGCGTGGCAGCGGCTTGAACGGGTTCGGTGGGCGGCGGCTCCGGGGTTTTGCCAGCCTCTGAGACGGTGGTTTCAGCGGGGGGCGGCGCGGCTTTGGTCTTGATGACATTGCCAGGTGGGTTCGGCGTGTGCTCCCTGGCGGGAGCAGGGGCTGCTGGGGAAGAGGGTTGCAGACGGATATCCTGCGTGGTGATGGTATCCGCAGTGACAGCGGGCACAGCCGCGGCAGCCGTCGTGCCGTCTTGTTTGGGCATGTGAATGGTTTCGGTGGCCATGGCAAGGGCAGGCCCCGGTTTGACGGCTTGATCGCCCACCTTGCGTTTCAGACCGGCAATTTCCTCCTTCATGGCCTCGGCCTCGGCACGCAGCTCGCGCGTGTGGCGTTTGTAGCGCCCCCAGGTGGCATAGCCAAACAGGAGGCCGACAAAGAAGAAGATGGAGCCGAGCAGGCAGACGAAAGCACCGCTGTGCATGAGCATGTAAATCAGCGGCTCGGCGGTCAGGGATTCGTAGTCGAATTTCATGGGGAGGCTATTTGATGAGAAGTTCGACGCTGCGCGGGCTGGCCGGTGCGGCAGGAGAACCGGCGGGGACGGGATCAAACACCACGGCGCTGATGTCCGTGGAGGGCACGCCCTGTTCCACGAGAAAGGACAGCACGGCATCCGCACGCGCCTTGCCAAGAGCTTTTTCGACGTTCTCAGGCCCGGCTGGATCGGGATGCCCGCCGATCACCAGCGCCAGGGCTGGTCCGGCAGCGAGCAGCGTGGGCGCGAGAGTGGCGAGCTTGGTCTGCTCTTGAGATGAGATCTGGGAGGAGCCGGGGTCAAACACGATCGCCAGGCCGCGCAGGGCTTCCCGCAGTGAATCGATGACCTCCGGTGGCAGCTTGGATTGAATGTGATAGGCAGGAAAATGGTACACCGATGGCATCAAAGTGAAGCGGGCATCCACCTTCGCGGCACCGGTGACAGGGCGCAGCAGGCTGAGCCAGATGCTTTCCATCTTCCTCGTCGCCACGCCTTCGAGGTGGGGGATGCCATCGCTCTGAATGTCGAAGGAGCGTGGAGGCGGGACGCTGAAGAAACTGCGCACGAAGGCAGCGAGATGTTCTAGTTTGGCAAACGAGGCGGGCAGCACGTGGGGGCTGGCNNCGGAGGGATCCACGACCCGGGCACCGGCCACTTCGGCGAGTGCGGCCACCAGTTCTTCTTTGAGCGCCACGTCCGGCAGCAGACCGGAGAGCACGATGTCAACGCCTTTGGCACGGATGTGGAGTTCCGCAGGAACGCGAAGCGTGTCGATGATCGGCTTGAGCAGCGGGCTGCTGACGGTGAGCGGCGGCTTCATGCCCTCCGGCCAGCGGACTTCGGGTGAAGTGCGCAGCTCATCGGTGCTAATCTTCAAATCGGGGCGCAGTTCGGCGAACAGGCGCTGCACATTTTTAACTTCATCTACCTCAGGAAGCCAGCCGCTGAGGTGAAGCGTGTTCTGGTCCAGTCTTGCACTGATGCTGGTCAGCACATGAATGCGCTCCGCACCCGGCTGCAAACGCAGGGGGCCGAGCGTGCGGACCGCCGCGAGCGCCTGCTGGCGTGCGGCCGGGGTGGGCGCCTCGCCGGTGACAGCGATGTCGTAGAACCGCACGTCCACGACGGGATTGCGCACCCCGGCGACTTTTAAACGAGTGATGGCCTCCTCCGTGAGCGCAGGGATGTTGTTGCGGAAAAACAGCCACGCGTGCACGCCCGTCGCCACAGGGAGAAGGATCAGCATGAAAAGGCAGAGACTGAGGCGCATGAAAGAGTGTGCGGAGTGGCAATTGACACAGAGGAGGTGGAACCGATAATCCGCACCCCGCCCCGCTGGCAGATGTACCGTTAAAAGTTCGCCGCCCGCGAGTAAAGGATTAACTGTTACACCTTACCTAACCAAAATACACGCTCATGTCAGTCGTCATCGCCGGATCTGTCGCCCTCGACAATGTTAAAACCCCGCAGGATTCGCAGGAAAACCTGCTCGGAGGGTCCGCCAGCTATGCGGCACTGGCTGCCAGCATCTTCTGCCAGCCCATTCATCTGGTGGGCGTGATCGGGCATGATTTCCCGAAAGCGCACCTCGCGTTGCTGGCTGCACGCGGCATCACGCTGGACGGTCTGGAGCACAGCACGGGCGAATCCTTCACCTGGACCGGTGAATACCATGAGGACATGAACAGCCGCACCACGCATAAGGTGGGCCTCAACGTGCTGGAAGCGTGGCAGCCGAAGCTCCCGGAGGCCGCCAAGAGCGCCAAAATCGCCGTGGCAGCAAACATGAGCCCGGACAACCAGATGCAGATGCTCGATCAGGTGAAGGCCGATTTCGTCACCGCCGACACGATGGATCTGTGGATCAACATCGCCAACGAGCGCCTGCATGAAGTGCTCAAGCGCATCGACCTGCTCGTCATCAACGACGGCGAGGCTAAGGAATTTGCCGGCACGACCAATCTGGTGGATGCGGGCCGCAAACTGCAGGCCAAGGGCCCGCGCTTTGTGATCGTGAAGCGTGGCGAGCACGGCAGCTTCCTGTTTGGCGAAAAGCCCGAGGACTTCTTCGCCTGCTCCGCCTACCCGCTGTACAGCGTGTTTGATCCGACGGGTGCCGGTGACTCCTTCCTCGGCGGCCTGTCCGGCTGGCTCGCTGCGAATGGCAAGACCAAGCCCACCTTCGAAGATTTGAAGACCGCCGTCGTGCACGGCAGCGTGACGGCCAGCTATACTTGTGAGGCCTTTAGCACGCACAAGCTGCAGACGGTGACGCTGGCGGATATCGCGGCGCGTATTGCGGAACTGCGCGCGTTTACGAACTTCGGCTGAGTTTGCTATTGTTTGCGGTGGTTGGCTATGGTTTGCCATTGTTACCTGACCGCCGCAAACCTCACTCTCTGATGGCTCGGCAACCACTGCAAACCATAGCCAACTACTGCAAACAACCGCCAACCTCCCCTTTCCCCCATGTGGACTTCGATTAAAACCTTTAAAGACATCAAGCTGGAAAAGACCAGCGATGGCATCGCCAAGATCACCATCAACCGGCCGAAGGTGCGCAATGCGTTCCGGCCGCTGACGGTGAAGGAGATGCTGGAGGCGTTTGAGATTGTGCATGAGGACCGGAGTGTCGGGGTGATCATCCTCTGTGGCGAAGGGCCCCTGGCCTTTTGCTCTGGCGGCGACCAGAAGGTGCGCGGTGACGCGGGTTACATCGGTGACGACGGCGTGCCTCGGCTGAACATCCTGGATGTGCAGCGGAAGATCCGCACGCTGCCGAAACCCGTGGTGGCCATGGTGGCGGGCTACGCCATCGGCGGCGGGCATGTGCTGCATGTGGTGTGCGATCTGACCATCGCCGCTGACAACGCGCGTTTTGGCCAGACCGGCCCGAAGGTCGGCAGTTTTGACGGGGGCCTCGGCTCCAGCTACCTCGCCCGCATTGTCGGCCAGAAAAAGGCGCGTGAGATCTGGTATCTCTGCCGGCAGTATGACGCGCAGCAGGCCCTGGATATGGGCCTGGTGAATACGGTCGTGCCGCTGGACCAGCTTGAAGAGGAGACGCTGAAATGGTGCCGGGAGATGCTGCAGCACTCCCCCATCGCCCTGCGCTGCCTGAAATCCGCCCTCAATGCAGACTGTGACGGCCAGATGGGCCTGCTCGATCTCGCGGGCAACGCCACGCTGCTCTATTACATGAGCGAAGAGGCCAAGGAGGGCAAAAACGCCTATGTGGAAAAGCGGAAGCCAGATTTTTCCAAGTTTCCACGGCTGCCATGATGAGAGGTGCCGGACAAATTGTAACTTGAAAGTCAAGGATGCCTTTGTGGTTGCCACCTCTGGCTGAGTTCGTATGATCGCAGCCATCCGTTGACACACTCTCCCCGACATGGCCAAACGTACCACATCCAAACCTGCCGCCCCCGCCCCTGCTTCCACGTCCTCTGCCTACGATCTCAAACAGATACGTGAGATCGTTGGATTAATGGCCGAGAACAACCTGACCTATTTCCATAGCGAGCAAAAAGGCGCCAAGCTCGAACTCCGACGTGGTTCGGATATTGACGCTGTCAAAGAGCTGCTCAAGAGCATGCCAATGTCCGCTGGCGCGCCCGTCTCCTATGCCCCGGCTCCGGCGCACGCCGTCGCGGCTCCAGCCCTTGCTGGCAGCGCCGCTGCTGCACCAGCGGCCGAAGCCGCCATGGGACCGACCATCAACTCCCCCATGGTGGGCACCTTCTACCGCAGCGCGTCTCCGGGAGAGAAGCCCATCGCCAACATCGGCGACACCGTGGATGAAAACAGCAATGTCTGCATCATTGAGGCCATGAAGGTCATGAATGAAATCAAGGCAGATGCCCGTGGCACCATTGTCCGCGTGCTCGTCGAAGACGGCAAACCCGTCCAGTATGGCCAGCCGTTGTTCGAGTTGAAAGCCTGATTGCCCACCACCTTGCTGCTCCCTTGATGCCCTGCCCTTGCCAGGTCAGGCCCGCCGGGGTTCAGGCAAGTCCCGCCTCCCTTTACCTTCCGCTCCCTCATGTTCAAAAAAGTCCTCGTCGCCAATCGTGGTGAAATCGCCCTCCGCGTCATTCGCGCCTGTAAAGAACTCGATGTCAAAACGGTCGCCGTTTATTCCGAAGCCGACGTCGATTCAATGCACGTTCACCTTGCCGACGAAGCCATCTGCATCGGACCCGGCCCCAGCAGCGAGAGCTACCTGAAAATGAGCCGCATCATCAGCGCGGCAGAAATTGCCAACGTTGATGCCATCCACCCCGGCTACGGCTTCCTTTCCGAGAAAGCGGAATTTGCCGAAGTCTGCGCCCAGTGCAAAATCAAATTCATCGGCCCGTCCGCCCGCGTCATCAGCATGATGGGTGACAAGAACGTGGCACGTGAAACGGCCCTGAAGGCAGGCATGCCGATCACCCCGGGTTCTGACGGTCTCATTCACACCGAAGAGGAGGCCCTGGAGTGGGCACGCAAGCTCGGCTACCCCGTCATGGTGAAAGCCAGCGCCGGTGGTGGTGGCCGTGGCATGCGCCCCGTGCTCAACGAAGCGACTTTGGGTTCCAGCTTTCAAGCGGCTTCCCTGGAGGCCATGAAATGCTTTGGCGACGGCTCCATGTACATGGAAAAGCTCGTCGAAAAGCC
>NCCR01000348.1 GCA_002279765.1 Verrucomicrobia bacterium 12-59-8
AGGCGGCGCTCACCCTTGTTGAGGAAGCCATACATGACGCTTCGGCGGGCGAGCTTCGAGTAGGTGTCGCACAGGCCGATGGAGTGGCCCATCTCATGGAGGATGGTGGTGAGAAGATCGACGCCAGCGGGGGCCTGAGCGGAGGGCAAAGAGCGGAGAGCGGAGACTCCAGAGCCGGAGAACTCGGAGTCGTCGGCGGGGGTGGGGTCAATGAACCAGCCGTTGCCGCCGGCGTTGGTGTCAACGCGGATGGTCTTGCCTGCAGCCTCTCCGAGATGCCATCCGGGGAGGTCGGCGACGGTGAAGGTGACGTTGTCCAGTGCGGCAATCTGGGCCTCACTCAGGCCGGTGGCGATCCAGCGGGCTCGTGCGGCGGCGACGAGCGCGTCCAGCGCAGATTGGGTGAGCGCGGTGTCAGCCTGGGGGATGGACGTGGCTGGGGCAGCATCCTGAACGACAGGCAGGCTGCCAGTGTCACTCTTGCCACCGATCACGGAGGACCGGTCACGTTTCATGGCCTTCCTCACGGTCTCGGTCCAGGCGATGGCACTGTGAACGGAGTCCGGCTCAGCGACGCCGAAGCTTTCCACTTCGGCCGGGGCGAAGAGCAGCGGCAGCGGTGCTGCTCCGGCAGTCTTGTAGGTGCCGCCGCCAGCGATCGTTGCGCTGATGACGCGGCCCGAATCAATGGTATTGCGACCTGTCAGGTAGTTGATGACCGTCGTCGTATTGGAGGTGTCGGCGCCCAGGCCGCTGAGGAAGAAATTACAAGATGCGGAGAACTGGTGGCGAATGCGGATCTCATCACCGCCGCCAGGACCGAAGTCGCCCTGGATGACATTGGCCAGCACACCGTCGCCGCCGATGTTGGCGTGGAGTCTGACGTTATCCGGCGTGGGCGAGCTTGAGGCGCCCGATTCGAGACGGATGGCATTGGAGAAGCTGTTGGGCGCGTCGGCAGGTGTCGGCTGACGCAGGAGGTTGCCCTGGATGGTGATGTTAAGCTCGATGGGGTCGGAGACACTGCCGCCATCACGACCCATCACGAAAATGCCACCGGCATCCAACTGCTGCAGGGTGTTGTTGGTGATCGCGACGGTGAGGGTGCCGCCATGGGCATTGGCCCCCAGCGCGCCCTTGTCGCCATTGGCGACGATGCGAATGCAATCCTCGTTGTTGATCGTGCCGGTGTTGTCCACTCCACTGGTGCCAATGGTGTTTTGGGTGATCGTGCCAACCAGGGTGCCCGTGCCGCCGGCATTGATGTTGATGGGGGTGTCAACCGCGCCGTTGATCGAGTTGTTGGCAATGTTGAAGGTGCCGGAGCCGCTCCACTGGCCGCCGGTCTGGATGACGAGGCTCTGCCCGAGCGCTCCAGGAGCACCGCCAGTAAGGGTGTTCGCTCCATTGGTGCCGAAGAGGACGTTGAGGACGGCCGAGCCATTGGCCACGGCCTGGAAATGATCCCCAACGTTGGCGGAGATAGCAGAGTTCCTGACCTCCACTGTCGCCGTCGCGGTGCTGTGCAACTCCACCGCAATGCCGTCATTGCCGGCACCATTGATGGGGGTGTTGTCCATGGTCAGCGTCAAGGTGCCGCTGGCATTGTAGATGCCCACCGTGTCTTCGAAGCCATTCGTGATGGTGGTGTTGGTAATGGTGGCGGTGCCGGTCAACCCCGTCGTGCCTGCGCGCACGCCAAAGATCACACTGCCCTCGTCAAATGCGGCGTTGGAGCCATTTTTTCCGGAGGTGGTGTTGATGGTGGAGTTTGCCAAGGTGAAGCCCGCGACGCTCAACCCGCGAATCGCGTGATTCCCAAAGTTTTGCAGGATCATCCGGTCCAGTTGGACTCCTGCGGTGTTGTTCAGGTAGATGCCAGTTCCGGTTGTCGGTGCGCCATCGGTGCCGGTCTTGTTCGCGATCGTTCCGCCGCTGCCTGCCGAACCGGTACCCACCACGCGCAGGCCGCCGCTGGAGCCGGTGGTGTCCAGAATGATGCCTGTGGCCGAGCCGCCGTTGGAACTGATGCTGGCAAAGGTCAGGTTGCCAGCGCCAATGGTGGTGTTCGCCACATTGAGCGCGGTGGCCGTCGTGGTGGTGATCGTGTTGGCCGACCCGGTCACACTCACCGTGCCGCCGCCGGTGGCGGTGAAGGCGGCGTTGTTGTTGGTGGTCAGAGTCAGTCCGCCGGTGAAGTTGATCGTGGCATTAGTGTTGTTCGTGAGCGAGATGCCGAAGGTCGTGCTGGAGATGGCGCCGCTGAAGGTGACGGTGCCGCCGGTTTTATTCTCGATAGACACGGGGTAGAAGCCATTGCCGGAAATGGTGCCGCTGTAGCTGATGGAGGCGGTGCCGCCAGAGGCATAAATCCCGGTGCTGACGGATCCGCTGATGGAGCCTCCATTCATGACGAGCGAACCCGCCACGTTGATGAGGGCGATGCCCGCCCCGTTGGGGTTGGTGGCGGAAACGGAGGCGAAGGTCGCATTGAGCGTTCCGCCGTTGAGATTAAGCGCGCTACCGGCGCCAGTGATAATGACATCGCTCGTGACGTTGAGCGTGCCGAAGTCCGTCCCGACGGGAGCGTGGTGGCATTGACCACCAGTGCCACGCCCTCGCCAATGAGGGACTGGCCGGGCTCGAGATTGAACTGGCCGTCAAGCGCCCCGGCATCCCGATAGACATAGATCACGTCCGTGGCGGCATTCGCCAGAGTGGAAATGTCGCCGGGGCTGCCAGAAGGGGTGGCGCTGCGACCATCGCCGGAGGCACCGTTCTTCGCATACCACACACGGCCGGTCACGGTGAGGGTGACGGTGCCGGTGTCTGTGAGCGTGGCATCGGCGCTGTTACGCAATGAGTACGTAAAGGAGTCGGAGCCGGTGAAGCCGACGGCCGGCGTGTAGATGAAGGTGCCATCTGCATTCAGGGAGACGCTGCCGCTCCCGGTCGTGGCGATCGTGAGGGGGAAGGAAGCGCCGACGATCTGGAATGAGTCGGTGATGGCGACGTCGTTTGTCAGGACATTACCAGCAATGGGGATGCCTGCGTCCCCTGCGGGAACGGAAACGCCCACAAAGAGCTGGGTGTTCCCCACGGTGGTATAGGCGTCTGGGAAGGCAAGCGGCGAGGCATGGAGCGACCCTGGCACCTGCGTGGCGTTTGCCTCGTCGGCGTTGGTGAAGGCCATGCCCGTGGCGGTGCTGCCGGTGACCTTGATCGTGTTCGTGTAGGTGATCGTGCTGCCGGGCAGTTTCTTCGTGGCGGCAGCCGTACTGTCCGTCTTGGTGGCGGTGACGACCGGAGCCGCCTGGGCCAGCAACGCCGGGGGCTGACCGGCGCAAACAAAAAATGCCGCGGCGAGGACGGCGGCAGGCAGGCGGAGAAGAGAACGCATAAGAAACGGAAGTGAACGAAACGAACGGCTATTACGAAAAGGGGAGAGCTGACTCTTGCGTCAACACCAAAGAAAGGCGGTCATCAGGAAAACCAGCAGATGAAGGCGGATGGTGTAGCAGCATCCGCTCCCAAAGCAAACGTATCCGAACGATGATGGGAAAAACTTCCGTCACATTGATTAGGAGATACATATAAGTCTATCGCTTTTTTCGACGAAACCACTGGGCTGTCGATGCCTTGACGCTCATGTGACTGACATCAGGTTCCGGTTGGCTTTCCGATTGGAGCAAATGATGGCGCCTGCAACCGAACAATGCTGCGGCCATACCCGCGCAATACGACAACCACGCCGCTGACAACGGCGTGGAAATCGGGGAGGGAGGGAATGAGGGAGTTCTACCTGGCGGCAGAACGAAGCTTCTAGGTGCGGGGCGGGAAGACGCCCTGCAAAGCGATGCAAAAATAGAACGTGAGGTAAGGCTGCATGTTGTTGTGCGGCTGATCTCCCCCTTGAGGGGCGAGGGCTTCAGGCGCAAGGGACACCACCGGCGGCGGTGACGCATAGGCCAGTCCACTGGCTGATGCGCCAATGGCGCGGGAAGGATTTCCCACTTGAAGATTCGCGGGATCCTGAGGACTGGCTGCCCGCAGCACGTGGGCATGTGATGGCATCTCACTCTCCAGGAGCGACACCGTCTCGGAGCCCCCCGTCTCGCCCAGATCGTGCAACGACAAGCCCGGACCCTGGCCGGGATGCATCGGCGCCCGGCCCTGAAGGTCAGGCAGCGCGAAGTTGCTCTTGCCGTTACCGCCATAGGTCGTTCCGAGGAGCGAAAACAACGCGGTGTTTTGCGAAAGCGGCAGCAACTGGCCATCGCACCACGCCCACCCTTTGGGCGCGAAGTTAAAGGGGAAAATGCGGATTTCCGCGACGAATGGATCAGCCATAGGAGTTTAGGTTGGAGAGGGGTAGATGCCGAAAAGGGAGATGATGAAATCCACGCAGAGGTAGGGCTGAAAATTCGTGTGCGGCTGGCTGCCACCCACAGCCATCACCGCCTGGGCGTTCAGATTGACCGACGGCGTGTCTTCAATGTACAAGTCAATCGATGACGAGTTGCCCGGGAGTGCCCCCTGCGGCGAGCTTTGCGTCGCCGGCGCGGTTGAAGTCAGGAAGGCGTGCGTATGGGCCGGAATTTGATTCACCGTCAGGGTGATTTCCTCCGCCCCGCCCGTCTCGGCAAGGATGAAGCCATTGCCCTGATGGAGTGGGATGCGTCCCCGCAGATCAGGCAGCGCAAAGGTGCTCTGCCCATCGCCGCCATAGGTCGTGCCGATCAGATTAAACAAGGTTTCGTTCTCCGAGATGGGCAAAAGCTGCCCTTCACAAAACATCCAGCCCGCAGGAGCAAAGTTGCCCGCGAACATGCGAATTTCACCAACGTAAGGTTGTGCCATAAAATTGAGAGATTAGGTGGCTGATGGGAAGATGCCCTGCAGCGCGATGCAGAAGCTGAGAGTGAGGAATGGCTGCATGTTCAGATGCGCCTGACTTCCCCCGACCTGTGTCACCGACGTGGGAATGAGAGACGTGAGCGACGACGCCGCACCTGCATACATGTTGTTCGACGTTGCCAGAAGATTGTTGGTCGGGTTGGACGAAGTTCCCGTGTTGCTCGTGCCCTCCATTACATGCGTATGCATCGGCAGCTCCCCGGTGCTCAAGGTGTGCGCCTGCTCCCCGCCCCGCTCTCCGAGCGTGTGGCTCGAACCCACGTGGATCGGCACGCGGCCCCGCAAATCAGGAAGAGCGAAGTTCACCCGGCCATCGCCACCAAACGTCGTTCCCAGCAGGGAAAACAGCGCCTGGTTCTGATTGATAGGCAAAAGTTGACCATTGCACAAGGCCCAGCCTTTCGGCGCGAACACGAATGACATTAGTCGGATTTCGGACAGGAATGGTTCAGCCATGGTTGGATTTTTAATGGGTTGATCAAATTATACAAGCAAAAATTTCGACTCAAGTGAAAGATGTATTTAAATCACCCATGCGACTGTAAATCAATCCACTGGAAAGAGATTGTGACGAAAAGCGGTGGGCGTGTAGCGGAAATGGGGATATGATCACCCCACCCTGTTCGCTTCTTCTCCCCCTCCATGAATTCACCATTCGCCTCCTCTGGCAGCCGTGCAACCACCCGGCGAAAACTTCTTGGGATCAGCTCGTTAGGTCTTGCAGGCGGTGTCGCCACCTATCTCGGCTGGACACGATCCAGCGGCGTTCCGCAGCCGGTGCAGCCAGCCGCCACCCCTTCCCCCAAGACAAAGCCAGTGGCGATGGAAGAGACCCCGCCCCCGGAGCCCGCCGCCCCTGCCCCCACCCTGTTTCAGCGCGAGGCCTTTCTCCCGCATGTGGACTCCGAGTTCACGCTCATCCATGAAGGGGACGCCACCGCCTCCTGCCGTCTTCTCAGCGTCGGGCCAGAGTCGCGGACTTCTTCCAGCAAGCAGACCTACAGCTCCTTCTCGCTCCTGTTTGAGGCCCAGCCCACATTCCTCCGCGACGGCGGCCTCTGCCAGGTGGAGCATACCGTCATGGGCCAGATGCAGTTCTTCCTCTCCCCCGTCGGCAAACCAGGGCGCACAGCCCTGCTCGAAGCAGTCTTCAATCTCGCCGTCTAAGCAAACCGCACCGCATCCCATGCCTGGCACCATTGCATTGCGCCCCGTCACCCCTGCCGACGAAGCATTTCTCCTCGCCGTGTATGCCTCCACCCGTGCAGAAGAGCTCGCCCTCTCAGGCTGGACCGATGAGCAAAAAGACCAGTTCTGCCGCATGCAGTTCACAGGCCAGGACGCCCACTACCGGGGCAACTACCCCACCGCGCAGCTCCATGTCATCCTCAAGGACGGCATTCCCGCCGGACGACTCTACGTGGACCGCTGGGAAAAAGAGA
>NCCR01000349.1:0-604 GCA_002279765.1 Verrucomicrobia bacterium 12-59-8
CCGTCGGAAGATGATTTTTCCTGGCCCAATCTTTTGCGAGTACAGGGTAAAGCGGGAAGCGTGCCAACTCTCCGTTCGTTTTCTAATCCCGGCCAAAAAATCCCTGCCCGAGTGCCGCATTGCAAACCCCCGGCCCTGCGCTTACCTCGCTCCATGCTTCGCTCCGCCGCTCTCCTGGCCACTTCATTTCTCTGCCTTTCCCTCCCTTGTTCCGCCCAGGATGCCCCGGTGGAGTTGAAGCTCCGCTGGGAGCCCGGCATGACTTACATTCAGGAGTCCGACACGGAGACGACGAATTTTCTCACCGCTCTCGGCAAAACCACCGACCAGAAACTCAGCCTGCACCAGACCACCTCCATCGCCGTCACCCAGACGACCGCAGGCCAGACCGAGGCCAGGGTGTTCATCGAGTCCCTCGTCGGCCAGATGACCTTCGAAGGCCAAACTTACACCTACGATTCAAAGAACCCCGCCTCCTCCAGCCCCCAGCTCAAGCAAACCCTCGGCGGTGCCGCAGGCAAAGGCTTCACCCTCGTCTATGATAAGAAAGGCGAATTCCTCGATGCCAAAGACATCGGCTCCATGGTCACCGGCGGCGTCGAAC
>NCCR01000349.1:628-6184 GCA_002279765.1 Verrucomicrobia bacterium 12-59-8
TGGATCACCGACGAGCTCGTCCCCTTCCCGCAGGACGGCACCGTTCAAGTGAAGCTGAATTCCAAATTCGACGGCATCGTGGACCGCGAAGGCCACCGCAAGGCCCAGATCTCCTTCGAGGGCGTCATGAAATCCAAACCCGACAAAGACAGCACCGGCCGCGATCTCACCACCGAGCGCCTCGTCACCTTCGGCGACGACTCCAAGGTCAACGGCCACGTCTTCTTCGACCTCGAACGCAAAACCATCTCCATGGCCGTCTTCTCCGCCGCCATCCAGCTCAAAGTCGAAGGCAAGCCCATGCCCGTCCACCAGCAGGTGACTACGCGATTGATCTCCGTGAAGCCCACGGCTCCCTGATGGGGAGTTGAAGGTCGTTTACGCTGGTGACAGTTGTTCTCAGATCAGCGGCAAAGCCGGCTCATCGGATCGGAAACAACTGCCAACAATCGAAACCGTTTTCTACATGAGTCGTTAGATTCGACCGTGCGCGGTTAAAACCTGGTCAGCTTTGCCCGCTCGCGGCCTGATAAAGCGCGGTTTCGCTGCATTCACGACGAATAATCTCGCGCAGGCGAAGGCGGGCGCGGTGACCTGCGACACGCAAGGCAGGCGTGCTGAGGTGACCGCTTCCCCACATATTGGATTCGACACGAGACCAGACGGCGGGCTTCATGTCCGCGCGCAGCCGTGCGATGCCGCGCTCCAACACGGACAATGCCCATCGGCGGTCGTACTCAGTGGCGGGTGTGGCATCGCCTGCAACGTCGAAGCCGGCATCAAGGAGACAATCGAGCGATTCGTGCGCCCGGATGTTTCCGCGCTTCAGCCGCATGCGGTCTCGGTGCTGGTTGCTGATGATCCAGCGCAACGTCCGCAGCAGCCATGCGCGTTGGTTTTCTTCTCCCCATGCGGCGAGCCTGGCGATCACGCCGCGGCGGAACATGCGAAGGAAAAGCTCCTGCACGACATCCCAGGCCTCATGTTCATCGCAGCCGCGCCTGCGGACGAAGCTCACCAAAGCAGCCTGATGGCGGCGGTACAGAAGATCACACGCAAGGTCGAGCTGGCGGCCTTGGTCGGTGCGCGATGTGCGTTCGATGAGCATGAGGGGGCGGATGTTTGGGGCGGGCTTGCGCTCAAGCTGCTCCCGGATCACGGCGTGGTGTCCACACCGATGCGGAAAAACTTGCGGCTGACAGGATCGGTGGTGATGTCGTAGCGCACGGTGGTTACTGAGCCGTTGACCGTCTCGGTTATGACTTCGTAGTCGGTTCCAGGGGTGGCATTGGTCCAGTTCACCAAGTCATCCGAGCATTCGAGATACCCCGAGAAAACGGAGGTGTTCAGGTAGCTGAAGCGGAATTCGAAATCCGCTCCGTTCCTGACAATCTGCGGAAGGTTCCCATCTTTAGTGCTGTTGTTCGGATTGGTGTTGAAAAAGTATTCGAGTGTGTCAGGCAGACCATCACTGTCTGTGTCACCGCCAACGGCACCAGAGTACCCGTTGACAGCCAGCCAGGCGGCGAAGGTCAGTGGACCGCTGATCGTGCTGCTGCCGGGAGAGCCAATTTCGGTCGTGTCATTCACCGCCGCAAAGGCCCCGTTGACGCCTGCGGCGCTCAATTGCGAGATCATCCCCACATTCACGCCCGCCGCATTGTCAAAGCTCGCAAACGGTGCCGTCGCCGGGGAGCTGCCGAACGCCACATTCACACGCCGCACATTGGTGCTGTCGAAGAGGTTCACCGCGTCACTCCCCGTGCTCAGTCCCGCGCCACTTCCAGTGTAGCCGCCCACCTGAAGTCCGGCCGGCGGACTTGCACCAAACCATGTGCTCAGGAACGTCGCCCGCGTCGCTGCCAGCGTGCTCGTCTCAAGGTAGATCACCGACTCACCCGGCGCGATGCTCGTGATGCCCGTCAGCGCCAGCGCCGCGACCGGGGACTCCGAGCTGTCGTCCATCTTCCACCCCGTCATGTCCACCGCGCGTCCACCGATGTTCGTCACCTCAAACCAGTCTGCCGCAGCCGGGCTGTCCCCGCTGCCCCACGCCGCCACTTCCGTGATTCGCAGATCACCCGGTGCCGAGTAGCCCGGCGATCCAACCTCGTTCCCGTTGCTGGCCGCGGCGACCGCTCCATGCACACCCACCGCGCTAAGCGTGGAGATCGCCGTGGCGTTCAGGCCCGCCGTGTTGTCAAAAGTCGAAAGCGGCGCGGTGGCGTCTGCGGTGCCAAAGCTCACGGACGCCTGCAGCACACCCGTGGCATTGTACAGGTTCACCGCATCACCGCTCGTGCCCAGCCCGATGCCAGATCCCGAATAAGTCCCAACCTGGAGGCCGACCGGAGGGCTGCCACCAAACCAATTCGTCTTGAAAGTGTCTGTGATCGCGGCTGCGCCTTCCACGAAAATCACCGATTCGCCCGGTGCGATGCTCGTGATCCCGTTCAAGGTGACCGCCGTCGCGAAGGTCTGGCTGCTGTCATCCACCTTCCAGCCCGTGATGGTCACCGCGTTCGCGCTCACATTCGTCACTTCAAACCAGTCGCCACCCACGCCGCCACTGCTGGACCAGGGTGCCACTTCGGAAATGATCACCGCAGGTGCCGGCGGGGTCTCCACCGTCTGGTCGGTCACCGTCAGCGTGAAGTTCACCGTCGCGTCCGGCGTCGCGTCCGGCGTCGCGCCCACCGTCGTGTCATCCGCGTTGATTGTCACCGCGTAGCTCGTCTTCGTCTCATAGTCGAGCACCGTGCCTGCCTTCAGGTAAAGCGCGCTGCCGTTCAGTTCAAACACACCCGCATCTGCTCCGCTCAGGCTCAGCACATTCGTACCCAGACCATCGTCAGTCACCACGATGTCACCCACCTTCACCGCCGCGGCCGTGCTGCTGTTCTCCTGGATGGAGGTCATCGTGTTGCTCACCACCACCGCCGTCGGCGCCTCGTTCGCCTGCACGGAGGGCGCATACACCCACATCTGCGGATGGTCGATGTCCCCGCCGCCGTTCTCATTGACAATGTAAATGTTCCCGGCGCGGTCCATGGTGATGCCTTCGTGCTGCTGTCCGGCCGCAGTGAGCGGGTTGCCCGCATCACCACCCGCGCGTCCTCCTGGCCCAGCAGCAGCAGATTGCCCGCCTGTGGCTGGCTCGTCATCGAAGGAATGTTCGAAAAAGCAAACACGTCCGCGAAGTCCGTCATCCCCGTCAGCGCAGGATTGAAAAGATTGGTCGAGTTCGTGGTGGAGGCGGAGCCATTGGTGGCCGTGCCAGCCGCGAAATTCACGCCCGTCTGGAAGATCCCCATGGGTGAGACTTCCCTCAGGCAGATATAGCCGCCTGTCTGCGGGTCATACGTAAGACCTTCCGTCCCTGTGTTGTCCACAAACGTGCCGATCTTCACCGTCTGTGCTCCGCTCCGGCTCAGCGTCGTGCCGGCCACATACGTGAACTTCACCAGTTGCCGGTCGCGCTCTTCGCTCATCACAAACTGTCCGCCGCCGATATACGTGATGCCTTCGATGTCATAGAATTCCGTGCCCTGCGGGCTGTCGCCAAGCGCCAGGGTCATCGTGTCGATCAGCACGCCAGTCTTCGACACCTGCGTGATCGACCTGCCACCGTCGCACGCGATGAACAGCGTGTTCGTGTCCCAGTTGTAGGTCACACCGGAGGCCTCCTGGCACAACAGGTTGTGCGATGGCGTTCCAGCAGGCAGCGCCGTGCGCGTCGGCTCCGGCAGTGCGTATCGCCCCACCCGCACATAGTTCGCCAGATTAACTGACACCACACCCGTCGAGATCGTCACCGTCGCCGTGTTGCTGTCAGCAGAGCCTCCCGTGTTCGTCGCACGCGCCCAGTAGCTGGTCGCCGTCGTGAGGGCCGGTGTGGTGAGGCTGCTGGAGGTCGCGCCGCTCACCGGATTGCTCGTGTCACCGCTGCTGCCCACATACCATTGATAGGTCGGTGTCGGAGAGCCGCTGGCTGCCACGTTCAACGTTGTCGTGCTGCCGGAGGCGATGCTCATGTTCGCCGGATGCGTCGTGATCGTCGGTGCCGTGGCATCGTCATTGAGGATCGTCCCCGTGCCCGTCGCCGTGTCGATCGTCGTGGTGCCCGTCGTGTTCACCACATTCGAAAGCGTCACCACCACCGTCTCATCCAGTTCCCCTGTCGTGTCACCCGTCACAGAAATGTTGATCGTCTGCGTCGCTGCTCCGCCGTCGGCAAAGGTCAGCGTGCCGGAGACCGGCGTCGCATAGTCCGTGCCGCCGGTTGCCGTGCCGCCTGTCACCGCATAGCCCACCGTGAAGGCCGTTGTCGTGCTGGAGCGCGTCACTGTCAGCGCCAGCGTGGCGCTGCCGCTGTTGCCTTCCGTCACCGACGCATTGGCAAGGCTCACCGTCGCGCTTGCCGCTGTCGCATTGATCTTGCCAGGAGAGCCGATGTTGGAGCCGCCCGCCGTCGAGACATACGCCCCATAGGTGCCCGCCGTCGCCGCCGCATAACGCTTTCCGCTGCCGGTGCCGAACGTCGGATCAAGCACCGCCGACTGTGCCTCTGAGCTGCCGCCCGCTGAAAGGCCTGCATGATCACCGGTCGAGTTGTTTCCGTTCGAACGTGTGAAACCGCCGCTGGCATAGCTGAAAAAGAACACCTCGGTGTTGGAGGTGTCATACAAGGCCACGCCGTCATTTTTGCCAAGACCTGGCTCGCCTGAGCTGCTGCCGAAGACCTGCACCCCGGCAAGCCCGCCCCAGGTGTTGCGGAATGTCGTCACATTCGTGGCAATGGAGAGAACAATCGACTCCCCCGCCGCGATCGTCGTGCCCGCCGGAAGGGTGATCACATCGGCATGGGTTGGGCTCCGGTTGTTGTCGATCCATTTCCAGTTGCCGATCCTCACCGGAAACGTCCCCGCATTCGTCAGTTCCCAGAAGTCCCCGCCCGTGGCGTTGGAGTTGATCTCGGTCAGAATCAGCGGGCTCAGGCTTGCGGTCCCGGGCGAGCCAATGTTCTGCCCTCCGCTGGCGTTGGCATAGGCGCCGAAGGTGCCTGCCGTCGCCGCCGCGTAACGGACGCCGCTCCCAACACCGAAGTTCGGATCAATCACCACCGACTTGTCGTCCGAGCCGCCGCCAGCGGACGTGCCCGCGTGCCCGCCTTGCGAGCTGCTGCCGTTGGAACGCGTGAAGCCGCCGGACGCGTAGCTAAAATAGAAGAGCTTTGTGCCCGAGGCATTAAACAGCGCCACACCGTCACTGCTGCCCAGGCCCGGGCCGCCCGTGATGATCTGAACTCCCGGCAGCGCTCCCCACTGCGTGCGGAATGTGGAGGCGCTCCCAACGCTGAAAATGATCGACTCTCCCGCCGCGATGCTGGTTCCTGCGGGAATCGTCACCGCCGCCGAATCGTTCGGATCCTGGCTCTCATCATCCCATTTGAAGTTGCCCAGGCTCACCGCCGTGGTGCCCACGTTCGTCAGCTCCCAGAAGTCCCCTCCGCTCGCGTTGGAGTTGACCTCCGTGAGGATGAGGTGCGAGGTGTCC
>NCCR01000349.1:6275-11149 GCA_002279765.1 Verrucomicrobia bacterium 12-59-8
CAGGCTGCGGCGAGAATGGCCGCGTATGTCTTCGGAAACTTGAATGGCGATTTCATGGGAGCGCAATGCATGCAGGCTTCCTCCTCCTCCCGCTCGTCGTGTGATGTGACCTTTTCGATGAATTCCCTTGTGTGTCACAAGTGTTGCAACTCGCAGGATGATAATTATTCGCGGCAGGGTCGGCCACCTCCTAAAGTTTAGCCTGCTTCCCGAAGCAAGAGTCGTGTGGCCGCCAGCGAAGTGAGCGATTCGCCATCGAACATCCATCAGCCGTGCCAGTGGATCGCAGTGAAATCTGCTCAACCCCCAACGCATCCGCTCTTATGATTCGTTCTTTGGAATGCACACAGCAGTTCGCTGCGTTCTTGACTCTGTCATTCCCATTCAATACCAGCCACCTCCATGATCACCCGCCGCATTGCCTGTCTCTATCTCGCCCTCCTTTGGCCCCTTGCCGCCGCCGATCAACCGACTCCGGTAAAGAGCACGCCCAAGCTGGAGGTCCTCAACAAGCAGATCGCTGAAAACGCCGAAAACGCGCAGGCCTACTCCAATCGCGGCTACGTCCTGGCGCTGCTCGGTCGCAAAGACGAGGCCCGCGCAGATCTAAAGAAAGCCTTGTCTCTCAACGACAAGGCCCCCATGCACAACCGCGCCGGCTGGGCCTATTTCAACATGGGCGACTACACCGAGGCCCTTCGCGAATTCGAGATCTCTTCAAAGCTCAGCGGCTTTCAGGCCCATTACGACTACTACTCCTTCGTCCTCGCCTGCTGGGGCACCGGCGACACCCAGCGCGCTCTGGAAAACTACCAGCTCGCCGTGGACAAAGACCCGCGCCTCGGCAGCTACAAAACCCTTCTCGAACGCACCCTCGAATGGACCCCGCTCGAGCAGCGTGCCATGCACGAAACCTACGTCGTGTGGAGCAAAGCCTGGAAGCCTTAAAGGCCACACCACCGTTCTCAGTTGGAAGGAGCCGGAGCGGCTTTAAGCCGAAGTCGTTTGATCTGCCCCGCCGCAAGATTCGCAAACAGCACCTCCCCGTCACGCGGATCGAAACCAAGGCCCGCGATTCCCGGATCCTGCGCCAGTGTTTCATCGCTCCACACCGCCTTGCCCTCATCCTTCAGCGCCATCACACGTCCCGTGACATAGTCGGCAAAAACGTACTTCCCCTCATGCTGCGGGAGTTCCTCCCCGCGATACACCACGCCGCCCGTCACAGATAAACCCACCGTACGCGCATACTCAAAAATCGGCGCGACAGGCTGAAAGCCCGTTGGCTCTTTGTCCCCGCCAGGGCCCGTCGTAAACGGATGCAACCCCTCGCGATAGCTCCAGCCGTAGTCACCATCGCTGACGATCAGATCAATCTCCTCATACAGATTCTGCCCCACGTCACCGCAAAAGAGCCGGCCCGTGGGCATGTCAAACGACATGCGCCACGGATTCCGCAGCCCCGTCGCCCAGATCTCCGTACGCACCGTCTTAGGGTCGATGCTTTCACCGTGATGAGTGCTGCGCCCCACAAAAGGGTTGTCCGCCGGCACGGCGTAAAAAGCCGCGCCCTTCTCATCGAGTGAAATCGCCGGATGCGCATTCGGCGCCACGCTGTCCGCCTTCTTGTCCACATCAATGCGCAGGATCGCCGCATGAAATCCCTTGTTGATATAGCGCGCATTATCAAACTTGTCATCACCCGCGCCGCCATCGCCCACGCTGACATACAAATATCCGTCCGGGCCGAATTGCAAATCGCCCCCGTTGTGATTGCTCGCCGCATCCTGCTGCGTGAAAAGCGGCTGCTCCGTGCTGTTGTCCACGCGGCTCGGATCATCCTTCGCCACATTGAAACGCGACAAACGCTGGTGCAGCACACCATCGATCTTCAAGCTGTAATACACAAAGCAGCGCCCCGTCTCCGCATGGTTCCGCGGAAACGCCAGCCCCAGCACGCCGCACTCGCCCTCCGTCACCAGCGTCGCCTTCGGCATCTGGGTCAGATCGAGAAAGAGCTTCTTCTCCGGCTTCTCCGTGTCGAGCCCCGTGATCACCTGGATGCGCCCCGTTTTCTCCACCACAAAGAGCCGCTTCTTATCTCCCGGCGGGCTCGCGATGCCCAAAGGCTGGTCAAACTTCAGCCCAGGAAAAGCGTCCACCAGTTCATAGTCCGTCTTCACCCTCTCGATCGGCGGCGGCGCAGCCTTCACCTTCTTCGTCTGCGCCCCCAGCGGCGCGGTCGCAGCGCACAGCAACAAACTAGTCAGACCGCAGCGCAGCCATGAGGAGAGAAAAGTAGGAGTCGCGGTTTTCATCAGAGGTCGGGTTAAAATCAATACGCCATTCACACGCGCACACTGGCATTCGTGCCTCACAACGATTCGAGCCCCGCATGCCGTTCGGCGGTACGTTCAGCACAAAACATTTTCCACACTCCGCCCATGCCATCCCCTTCACTCGTGCGGATAAGTCCGTCCACATCCCGCCGCCCGGCGACATCATCTTCGAGTTCCTCCGCCAGCCCGACGCGGCCCGCGCGCATGAGGGCTCCGTCTCCGTCCAGCCTCAAACAGGATGTCACCTCATGCCAGATCGTGCTTCACTCCGGATGCAGCGAGCTTTGCCAGCGCCTCCGGGCCGATGGGTTCCTCCGGCTGCCAGGGCAGCCACGCCACGCGGCGGGCATGCTTTTCGACGACCTCTTCCAAATATCGGTGCTCGGAAGCTTCACGGCTTTGCAGCAGAGGATCGCAGGTGCCGCTATCAAGGAGGCTTTGATTGATGACCCACGCAAAAGGCTCGATGCGGGCGCGGCGCAGGTCTGCCTGCAATGCAGCCGCCTCATGCACGGGAGTAGCCTCCGGCAGCGTGACGAGCAGGATGTGCGTGAAGTCGGGATCACGCAGGCGCTCGAGAAGGCGCAGCACTTCCTCGGGCTGCGTGCTGCGCGCCTGGCGCTCAAGCTCCCGCTGGTAGGCCTCGCTGGCATCCAGCAGCAGCAGCGTGTGGCCGGTGGGTGCCGTGTCCAGCACCACGAAGCGCTCCGTGCCCTGGCCCACCTCACGTGCAAAAGCACGAAACACGGCGATTTCTTCGGTGCAGGGAGAGCGCAGGTCTTCCTCCAATAAAGCACGGCCTGCCGCATCCATGCCGCCACCCTGCGCCTGCATCACTTCGCCTTGATACAGCGCGGTTTCTGCGGCGGGGTCGATCTTGCTCAGGGTGAGGCCCGGTACCTGGCCGTGCAAGGTTTGAGCCACATGCGCGGCAGGGTCGGTGGTGCTGAGGTGCACCGCATGACCCCGACGTGCGAGCAGCACGGCGATGGCGGCTGCGACCGTGGTCTTCCCCACGCCGCCTTTCCCCATGGTCATGATGACGCCGTGCCCCTGCACCTCCAGTGCGGAGACGAGGCTTTCCAGGCTTTCCATTTCGGGCGGGGTCCAGCTTTGCGGCTCCGGCTTCCCGCTCTCTCCTTGCTCTGTCTCCGCATCACCGAGCAGCACGCGCAATCCGCCGATGCCGAGGATGTTGATGGCGCGCAGCGGGACGATGTAACTGGGCATGCTGCGGATGAATCCCTCCGCCGCCTTCAGTGCGGAGCCGCCGCGCTGCTGCATGGCATAGGCGGTCACATCGTACGCACAGTCGGTTTCAAAGGTGCCGTTGATGACAAGGCATTGATTGCCCACGCCGATGGCGCGCAGTTCCTTGGAGGTGCGTTCGGCCTCACGCAGCGCGGCGGCCTGCGGTCGGCTGACCAATACGAGAGTGGTGAGCGTGGCATCGGCAAGAGTCCCCACTGTCGCCTCATAGATGACGCGCTGCTTTTCCAGGCCGGCCAGCGGCCCCAGACACGAGGTGCCGCTGCTGTTTTGATCGAGGAACTGATCCCACGCCTTCGCCAGGCTCATCAGCCGCAGCGTGTGGCCGGTAGGCGCCTATGGCCGCATTGCCGATGAGCCCTGAAAATTCGTCAAATGCCGCGATCTCCACCGTGCACGAGCCGGAGAGCTGCTCCTCCATGCTGCGTAGCGCAGTCTCCGGCAGCAGGCCGCGCATGGGGCCGATGAGGCGCTCCCGGTACGCGGCTGCTGCCGCCACGGGATTGATGTTCATCGCGTGCAGGCCCGCTGCTCCGGGGATGGGCGTCGGCTCGCCCGTGAGGGTGGTCTCCAGCACTTCATCCAGATTGGATGCGGGGTCGGTGCTCACCAGCAGCACGCGTTTCCCAGCCTCGGCCAGGCGGAGTGCGCAGGCGCATGAGAGCGAGGTCTTCCCCACGCCGCCTTTGCCGGTGAAAAAGAGAAAGCGCGTGGTGCTGGCGGAGTCGGGCTGGTAGAGCGGGAGGTTCATGATGCGACGGCTTCCTCGTGGTTGAAGGCTGCGCGAAACCACTCGGGGCGCTCGTCCTTGGTGGGGTAGCGGCCCTTCAGATGGAGGTCGCCATCCCAGAAGATGACGGGCAGCACCTCGGTGCCCTCGGCGATCATGAGGGCCTTCACGGCGTCATTCTGCGCGAATGCCGCCGGCTGCTGGCCCAGATTGTAGCGCTCGATCTTGATACCCCCCGTTTGGAACTGCGCGAGCATGGCCGCGAAGTTCACGAGGTCAGGGTCAATGTCAGTGCCGCAGATGCCCGTCGAGCAGCACATGGGCGGGTCATAGACTTGAATGCTTTTCATGGGTGGGTTGGGTGTAGGTGTGTGGAGGAAGGTCACTGCCTCGGTGTTGCGCCGCCATGGAGGGGGATAACCCCGGGTGGCTGCGAACAAACTATTTGGCTAATCCGCCAAGTAAATGGCGGAGAGTGTGCGTGGATTGTCATTGAGCCTGCAGGTGGACGACGGATGCGGAATGCCATGCTGAGA
>NCCR01000073.1 GCA_002279765.1 Verrucomicrobia bacterium 12-59-8
TGGCCCGCACCCCCTTCCACGACCACCTTTACGCCACCTACCCGCGCGGCACTGTCAGCGCCAGCGGCGAAGATGTGGGTCTGCCGGACGGCCAGATGGCCAACAGCGAAGTGGGGCACCTGAATCTCGGTGCCGGCCGTGTGGTCTATCAGGACCTGACCCGCATCAACAAATGCATCCGCGATGGCGAACTGGCCTCCATGCCCGTGCTCGTGGAAGCCTTTGAAAAAGCCAAGGGCAAGCGTCTTCACTTCCTCGGTCTGATCAGCGACGGCGGCGTGCATTCCCATCAAGATCACCTGGCCGCACTTTGCAATGCCGCGAAGGCCGCAGGCGTGAGCGACCTCATGGTCCATGCGATCACCGATGGTCGCGACACCTCCCCGACCGGCGGTGCCGCCTACATGGCCAAGCTGGAAAAAGACCTGGCTCCGAGCGGAGCCAAAATCGCCACCGTCATTGGCCGCTACTACGCCATGGACCGTGACAAGCGCTGGGAGCGCAACAAGCTCGCCTGGGACGCCATCGTCCTTGGCCGTGGCGAAGTCCGCACGGATCTGCCCAGCGCCGCCGTGCAGGCCGCGTATCCGAAAGACCCGCGTGGGGATGAGTTCATGCAGCCCATGATCTTCTCCAACGCCAACGAGCAGCGCATCCGCGATGGCGATGTCATCCTGTGGTTCAACTTCCGTGCTGACCGCGCCCGCCAGCTTAGCGATGCTTTCCTGAAACCCGGCTTTGACGGTTTTGACCGTGAAGTCACCCCGAAGGTCGGCTACTACACGTTCACCGAATACGACGCCAACTACACCGCCCTTGGTGCCCGCGTGATCTTTGCTCCCGAGAGCCTGAGCAACAACCTCGGGCAGGTCGTGGCCGCCGCTGGCCTGACCCAGCTGCGTGCTGCGGAGACGGAGAAGTACCCGCATGTAACCTTCTTCTTCAACAGCGGTGTTGAAGAGCCGAATCCCGGCGAAGACCGCTACCTCGCGATCAGCCCGAAGGAAGTGCCCACCTACGACAAGAAGCCGCAGATGAGCGCGCCTGATCTCACGTTTGAAGTGATGCACCGTCTGGAAAGCTACGACCTCGTCATCATGAACTACGCCAACCCGGACATGGTCGGCCACTCGGGCGTCGTCGAAGCGGGCATCCACGCCTGTGAGACCATCGATCTCGGCGTGCGCCTCATCGTTCAAAAAGTGCTCGAACTCGGCGGCAAGCTCTTCATCACCGCCGACCACGGCAACTGTGAGCTCATGCGCAATCCGGATGGCAGCCCCAACACCGCGCACACGACCAATCTTGTACATGGCATCTACGTTGCTGCGGATGCGAACAGCTACACCGTCGCCGACGGCAAGCTCGCTGACATCGCGCCGACCCTGCTCGACATGCTCGGCGTGAAGCCGTCGGCTGAGATGACGGGGAAGAGCTTGCTGGTGAAGAAGTGAGCCAAGTGATGCGCCTTCTCTTCCTCTGCTCCCGCAACCAATGGCGCAGTCCGACGGCGGAGAAGGTGTATCAAAATGATCCGCGTGTTGAGGTTCGCAGTGCGGGTGTGAGTGCATCGGCGCGGTGCCGTGTGTCTGAAAAGCTGCTGCGGTGGGCGGACCGAGTGGTGGTGATGGAGCATGCCCACAAGCAGAGGCTAACGGAGCAGTTTCCTGAAGTCGTGCGCGAGTTGCGCATCGAGGTGCTCGACATCCCGGACGATTACGAATTCATGAATCCGGAGCTGGTGGAGATGATACGGGAGCGGGTGGAGCCGCTGCTGGGTTAAGCCGCTTTGCGTTGCGGCACCAGTTGCCACAAACCCACCACGTGCTCCCAGCGGCGGATGCCGGTATCGATGAGGAAGATGAGCAGAAGGGCGAGCAGAAGCGATGGCCAGAGTTCTTCGTATTGGACGGCCTTGGTGGTTTCGAGATTGGGCTGGCGTTTGGAGTCGGAGAGGTAGTCGCCGCCGGTGATGCGCACGGCTTCTTTGAGCAGCGCTTCATTGATGGTGCCCAGGCTGGCTTCGGTGGATGGATTGTGAATGAGGCCGGTGGTGACCATCTCGGCACCGAATTGTGCGCGGATGAGATACACGCCCGCCTGTGTCGGTTTGAAGTCTGCCACATAGGTGCCGGGGGCATCCTGCCGCAGGGTGATTTTTTGCACGGCTTTCATCGGTGCGCCCAGCGCATCTGCTGCCACGTGAAACACCTCGGCGGAGACGGTGGCGTTGTTGGCGCGAGTGCCGGCGTCTGAGAGGAGATCGACGCTGATGCGGGCGTCATCTCCCTGCATGCGTGCAGACAGGTCCATGAGCCGTCCCTGCGGGGCGCGGGCGGTTTCGCGCAGCACCTGGGACCAGAAGCGGCCAAAGTCGGGCCAGCGTGCGATCCACAGCGAGGCCCAGCGGCTTTTCGCATCCGAGGTGAAGGCTGTGGCCTTGCCGAGACCAAAGCGCCAATGCGCGAGGAGGGGATCGCCCGTTTCAGTGACGAGCGGCACCTGGGCGGAGGTTCGGCGGGTGGTTTTCACGTAGCCGAGCAGCGCGGGCGAGTCCCATTTTTCAAAGCCAGCGAGGATGGGGTCTTTCTCCTTCAGCTCAGGCGTGAAGGGTTCCTCGCGGATCATGCGTCCGGTGTGCATGAGAGTGTCCTGCGTGAAGATACGGGTGATGCTGCTGGCATCCATCGTTGAGTACGACTGCCCGCCGCCGCTGGAGGCGATTGCCTGGAGCAGCGCCACATGCGAGCCTTCACCAATGGCGACGGTGGAAATCGTCAGGCCTTCGCCACGGCACTGCGTGGCGAGCTGTTCGTAGCCGGAGCCTGCGGTCTGGCCATCGGTGAGGATGATCATGTGCTTCACGCGCGCCTTCGTGCGCAGTAGCGCGTCACGCGCGAGCTGGAACGCAGGCTGCAAATTGGTGCCGCCGCCCGAGGCGATGGCGGCGATCTGACCTGAAACCGCATTCGTCGATGTCAGCCGCGTCATGGGCGCGACGACGTGTGCCTCCGAGTCAAATGCCCATACGCCGAGCGAGTCATTGTGCCCTAGCACTTCGGCCGTGGCAATGGCGGCGCTCTTGGCCATCTCGAGTTTTTCACCGGCCATGGAGCCGGAGCGGTCCATCACGATGGCGACGGCGGCGCTTTGTTTTTCTTCCTCGTCAGGAGCTTTGAGCCGCACAGGCAGCACCTCTTCAATAGGCGTGCGGTAGTAGCCACCGACACCGAAGGAACCCGGACCACCGAGCATGATGAGACCGCCGCCGAGTTTATCGACGTAATCGCGCAGCGCATTCATGAGCGGTTCGCCAAGCTGATGCGCGGGAACATCGGAGAGGATCACGCCATCGTAGCCGCCGAGCTGCTCAAACGTGATCGCGAGATTGCCCGGCTGGCGCATGTCGAGTTCGATGCCCTCCTTCTCCATCGCCTGCATGAGGTAGCGGCCTTCGGCGGCGTCGGATTCAATGTAGAGCAGCCGCAGCCGCCCGTTTACATCGACAATGGCGAGCGCGCTGTCGTTGCCCGGCAGTGTGTCGCCTTGGATGCCTTCGAGCACCGCGCGGTATTGAAACGTGTTGCGCGTGGAAGGGGTGCGATTGAAGACCACCTCCTGCGTGGTGCCGGGTTTGAGCGTGACGGGGCGCTTCTCGACCTCGATGCCGTTTTCATAGAGCTTCAGGGTGCCGGCTCCTTCGATGGTGCTCTCAAAGACCGCTTTCAAACTGAGGCTGGCACCTTCAAACAAGCGGGTGCGATTGGGCGTGAGAGAGAGCATGCGTGCGTCCGGACGGCGCGGTCCCGCGACGGGCAGCGCGTGCAGTTTGATGCCGGACACAGCGGCTTCACGTGCGGCATCAAGCAGGCTGCCGCGTGTTTCGTGGCCGTCGCCAATGATGAGGATGTTGCGGCTGGCCCCCGGTGGAAACAAAGCCTCCGCGTATTCGACTGCGGCGGCATAGTGACTGTCTCCACCGTTGGCCTTCTGCCAGGCGGCCTGCATGGCCGGTGTGCTGCCTACGGGCAGGAGTTCGGGCTCCGAGCCGAGCTGCACGACAAACGAATCAATCCCACTGCCGAGGGCCGCACGAACGCGGGCGGCTTCAGCGAGCGATTTGTTCAAGCCTTCCGCGCCCATGCTCTGGCTGGCATCGACGATGATGCCGAGCGCCTTGCGCCCCGTCTGCGTCACTCGCGCCGGTCCCGCGAGCGCGGCGATGGCAAGCATCACACCGATCGCGCGCGTGACCAGCAGCAGGCGCTTACGCAATCCGGACATGGGATGCGATGAACGCGACTCGATCCACAGCAGCAGTGAGACTGCGGGCAGGATGAGCAGAAGGAGTTTTGGCGATTCCCAGTCCAAGAGGTGCGTTTGGTTCGGTGGCAGGCGCTACTTAGAGCGCGCTGCGCAGCGTTGCCAGCAGCTTCTCAATGTCCTCGGCGGTGGTGTAGCCATGCACGGCAATGCGGATGCGCCCGACCTGATGCATGACGTGGATGTTTTGCGCAAGCAGGGCGTCGTTGATGGCGGCGGTGTTTTCGTGCTTGAAAGCGACGATGCCGCTGGAGCAGTTCGGCTGGGCGGTGCTGAGCGTGGTGATGCCCAGTTCCTGCAAGCCTGCATGCACGCGGGCGACGAGCGGATCGGCATGCGCGATGATCTTGTCCATGCCCACGGCTTCAAGATAACGCAGGGATGCATTCAGCGCATACAGTGCTGCGAAGCTGGGCATCCCGACGGAGAAGCTGAGCGCACCGGGTTTGATGCGGGCGCTTTCAAAGCGATCTGCATCGAAAGCATTCGCGATGTGATACCACCCACCCGCACTGGTGGTGAGACGTGCGGCGGATTTTTTCGGAATGCCGATGACGCCGCCGCCGTGGATGCCGAGGGTCCATTTGTGCGTGCTGGAAATCAGGATGTCGGCATCCTGGCAATCAAGCGCCACACGGCCCAGTGCCTGTGTGACATCCACGGCGATGACGGCCTGCGGTGCGTGCTGGCGGATCATGTCGCGCAGCGAGGCGAAGGGGATGCGGTGGCCGTTGTAGAAACTCACGAGGCTGACCTGCACGAGAGCGGTGCGTTCATTGAGCAGCGCGGCCAGATCGGCGAGGTCCAAGGCCCCGTCTCGATTCTTCCATAGCCGCGTGACGGGGCGTGAGGCTTTCGGTGCGGTGAGCCAGGGTGTGGCTCCGGCTGGGAAATCGAGATCCGTGACGACGACTTCGTCCTGTGGCTTGAGCTGCAGTGCGTTGGCGAGAAGGTTGTAGGCCTCAGAGCTGCAGGAGCAGAAGGAGACTTCATCGGTGCTGAGGCCGAGGTGTCTGGCAGTGATCTCGCGACACGCTTCGACGCGCGGAAAGTGGAAGTCCCGGCCACGCATGCCGAGCGACTTGTGCTGCATGTATTCTGCCACGGCCTCATTCACACAGAGAGGCGGGATGCTCTCGGCGGCGGTGTTGAGGTAATGAATGCCGTGGAGGCTGGGGAAATCGGCGGCGCGTGAGGTGTCGGTGAGCATGCGGGGAAGAAACGCCGCTCAGGCCACTTTTTTCACCCTCAGTTCTCGTGCTTCAATGATGGAGCGTTCTCGGGCAGCTTGATCGTGGGTTCGCCGCCGAGGTAGCCGAGCGAGGCGAGGAATTCGTCCATCTTCTTGGCGGTGACCTGAATCCACGGCTCCTTGTTGAAGAAGCCGTGCGGCATGTCCGCTGCGGACCACATCTCGGTGCGGAGGCCGAGTTCGGTGGCTTTCTTCACATACTCGTCGCCACCGGCTTTGAGTTTGTCGGCGGTGCCAAAGAAGAGGATGGCGGGCGGGGTGTCTTTGCTGACAAAGTTGTTGGGGGTGATGGCCTCCGCCAACTCCAGCGTCATGGGGCCATCGCCAGTCTTGCGCTGCCTGAAGAGGGTGGCGATGTTCATGGCGGGATTGAACAGCACCAGCGCGTTCGGTTTGGCGGAGATTGTTTTGTCATCCGATTCAGCGTCATAGGCAGACACCAACGCAGTGCAGGCCGCAAGCACCAGCGATGACTTTGGTGGGATCTATGCCGAGTTCGGTGACGTGGCCGCGCACCCAGCGGATGGCGCTCTTGGCATCTTCCACGGCTTTGTCGGGGGTCGTCTTGTGGACGTTGAGGATGCGGTAATCCGCGCTGATGGCGACGATGCCGCGACTGGCGAGGTATTCGGCCTGTGGGACGAACTGGAGGTAGGAGCCGCTCTTCCAGCCGCCGCCGAAGAAAAACACCACGCAGGGGCGGAGCACAGCGGCTTGTACTTCGCCCTTCGGCGAGAAGACATGCAGCTTCAGCTCGCCCTGGGGCGTGGTTTTATAGACAATCTCCCTCGTGGCGACTTCGGCGTTGGTCAGCTTGATCGTGGGCTTGGTCTGGCCCGCCTTCTGGGCATGGAGCGGCAGAGCGATGGCGAGGAGGAAGGGAAGGATCAGGCGCATGGTGTGGCTGAAACGATGCGAGTGCGCTGAAGTTTCAGAGCGATGGACATGGTTGGTTCTGGGCGCTGAGGTCGCGCGGGGCGTCAATAGACAAGAGCGTCTGTCGAGCTTACTGGATGAAGAAAAATTGACGGGTGTTCAGCACGGTCCAGAGGACGTCGCCACGGTCGGTGGAGTCAGCGTTGTCGGCGATGGGCTGAAGCAGGGCTTTTTCCTCAGGAGTGGCCGGACGGCTCAGCAGGCTGAGATACACGGTGTCGATGACCGCGTCCGGGCCGTCTTTCCGGGCTCTGTCCATCGCGCGGGCGATGACGGTGTAGCGGTTCATGAGATTGCTGAAGACCTTGCCGTTGAGCAGCATGAGCGCCTGGCTCACACTGGCTTCGTCGTTGGAGTTTTCGACGAGTTCACGGTCGCTCTGGACGAACTCACGCAGGAAGTGGCCGTTGGGTGCCGGGCTGCGCAGGTCTGCAGCACGCAGCATGTAGGTGTCGCGGAGGTTTTCCCAGGCGGTGAGGGAGGCTTTTTCATTTTTGTCATTGACCGCAAAGCGGCCGACGTCGGCGGCGAAGCGGGCTTTGGCCTGCTCGTTGAGCTTGGCGCGGCGTTGTCTGGCCAGAATGTCGAGTGCTTCATCCATGCTGAGGTCTTCGCCGCCTTTTTTGAGCTTGATGGCTGCGGCGACTTCTTTGGTAAACTCTTCATCCTGGGTGAATTCATCCAGCCTGCCTTCGCGGGCGAGTTCGGCAAAGCGCTTGAATCCGGCATCATAGACCACGGCGTCCACGGCTTCGTCGATGCGTTTGCGCTGGCTCTGGATGGCTTTGCGGGCGGCACGGATGGCGGCTTCGTCCTTGGCCTTGGAGGCGGCCTCCATGGTTTCCTGGGCGGTGCGGACTTCGGCGGCGAGTTCCTTCTGCTTCTGCGCCACCTGGATGGTGCAGGCTTGAAGCTGCTGGGGTGAAAGGCTGTTGAGCGCTCGGTCGAGCCACTCGATGCGTCGCAGGGCGATCTCGGCATCCACCTTGGTGGAGATGCTGGGATTGTCGGCACCGGGTTTGTAAAGGGCAACCATGCTGTCCCAGATCTGCTCGGCGCTCATGCGGCGGAGGAGGGGACCGGGGAAGTGGTAGATCTCACCCAGCTCGACGTCCTTGGAGTAGGCCTCGCGCTGGTAGGACTGCGAATTGAGGATGGCGCGCAGGAGGACCTTCATGTCGTAGTTGGCAGCCTTCAGCGTGTCTTCGAGGAAGGTCATGAGCTGGGGATTGCTCGGCACAGTGCTGTCGGTGATCTCATCGACGGGTTCGATGATCCCCTGGCCCATGAGCTTTTTCCACAGGCGGTTGGCGATGACGGTGGTGAAGCGCGGATTGTCCTTGCTGGTCATCCAGCCGGCGTAGGCAGTGATGGGTTTGGCACCGTCCTTCACGATATTGCCATCCTTGCTGAATGAGGCAGGAATGACGGGCTCGATTTTCTGCTTCGGCTTGGCGTCGGTGTATTGGTAATCGTGCGGCAGAAGGAGCGCCTTTTTATCCGTCTGATCCAGCACGGTGTTGTAGCGCAGCGGGCGGAGGATTTCGGTCATGGCGCGGCCGATGTCCTTGCGCTCGACGCCTTCGGGCAGGGCAAATTTGGACACGGCACCGCCATAGCGGTTGGCTTTGTTCTTGGCTGGGCCGCCGCCATAGATCGCCTGCGCGAGGAGCGGGCTGGTGAGGCCGTTGCTGCCGGTCATGCCGTAGGTGTGGGCCGCCATCTGGTAGTAGTCCATCTGCGTCCATTTATCGAACGGGTGGTTGTGGCACTGCGCGCAGACCATGCTCGTGCCGAGAAAGATCTGGGTGGTGACGGCCATGTTATCCAGCGGCATGTTGTAGTCGCGGATGTAGAAGCCGATGGCGCCGTTTTCGTAGCTCTTGCCGTCGGCGGTGACGACTTCGCGCACCATCTGGTCGTAGGGCTTGTCGCCGCGCAGGCTGTCCTTCAGCCATTTGGAGTAGCCGTAGAAGGCGGGCAGGCTCTGACCGCCGCCGACCATCTGGCTCTTCATGCGCAGGATGTCAGCCCAGTAGTTGTAGAAGTTCTGCACGTAGCCGTCGCCAGCGAGCAGCTTGTCGATCAATTTTGACCGTTTGTCGGCCTCGCTGCTTTTGAGGAACTCGGTGGTTTCCTGCAGCGTGGGGATGCGGCCCGAGATGTCGAGATACACGCGGCGGACGAAAACTTCGTCGCTGGCGGGTTTGTTGGGCTGGATTTTCTCCTTGGCGAGCTTGGCATTGACGAGATTGTCGATTTTGGCGGCGGTGGCCTTGAGATCGGGGGCGGCGTGGGCCATCAGTGCCGACGTGGCGAACGATGCGAGCAAGACGCAGAGGGGATTCAGCTTCATGGAAATACAGTGTGGGGTGGCGCGCATAACGCCCTGCTCGCCGGGGTCTTTCAGCATCTGTGTCATTCTAAGCTAGCTTTTAACGGAGATTCGCGGATTTTAGCTTTGACAATCCATGCTCCTTTCCGACAGAATCACATATTATCTATGAAATTGCTCCTGCCCCTTGTTTTGCTCTCAACACTCGCCTCCTGCACAAGCACGAAGAATCTGGTGAACAATCCGCGTCCTTCCTCCGTGCTGCCTTGCCGGGCTGCGGGATACGCGAACCAAGGGCTCGGCTATGTGAGCCAGGGCGTCGGCCAGGCGGGCACCAGCACGATGGACATCGTCGATGACAGCTCCAATTTCGGCGGCAAGGTGGCAGATCGCCAGGCACGGGATTACACCAACATCGGCATGGATGCCGTGTATCGCTCTGATGACATCGCTTTCCGTGAAACCAACCGCTACACCGACTACGCCATGGACACGGTGGATGACACCGCTGGATTCGGTGCCCGGGCGATCCGCCGCTGGCCCGGGGTTGCAACGGGAGTCATGCAGCGTGGCATGGTCGCGACCAAGAAAGTGTACCAGAGCACGCTCTACACCTACGGCGAGACCGTCAGCCGCGGCTTCTTTGGAACCGTTGACATCTTCACTCCGCCGGAGCCTAAGTCCTACATGGTGGGCAGTCTGAATGATCTTAACGGCGGATACCTCCTGCCTGGCTCTGGCTACCATTGCCGTCTGCCACAGCTGCCGGTGGAGCCAGAACAGGAAATGACTGCGGACAAAAATCCGAAGAATCCGGTCACGGCTTCCAAGTAACTTCATCTGATTTTCCCACGGGAGCGACTGCAAGGTCGCTCCCGTTTTTGTTTTTCGGCCCCATGCCATTGCAAACGTTGCTTTTTGATGCGGCCGGCACCCTGATCCGGCCAGCAGAAGCGGTGGGTAAGACGTATGCACTGCATGCCCTGCGGCAGGGCCTTGTGGCGGAGCCGGAGGCCATCATGCAGGCCTTTCGCGTGGCCTGGCAGGAGACGCCGCCACCGCTGTACCCGGCGGGCCAGACACCCGCAGATGATGACCGTGGCTGGTGGCGGGCGCTTGTGGGAGATGTGTTTGGCCGGGTCCTGGGAGCACCGCTGGCGGAACGCACGCTGGAGGCGCTGTTCAGCGGGCTCTACCTGCACTACGCCCAGCCGCAGGCCTGGAACGTGTTTGATGACGTGGTGCCCGCGCTGGAGGACCTCTCACGTGATCACCGGCTGCTGGTGCTGTCGAATTTCGACCGTCGGCTGCACAGCATCCTGGCCGGGCATGATCTGCTGCGCTTTTTTGCGCAGGTCATCATCTCCAGCGAGGTGGGGGCGGCCAAACCGAACCCGCGCATGTTTCAGGCCGCGCTGGCCGCCGCAGGCTGCCTGCCGCAGGAGGCGCTGCACATTGGCGATGACGCAAAATGTGATCTGGCCGGGGCACAAAGCTGCGAAATCCATGCTTTTCACGTGAAACGACCGGAGAGCGGCCTCGGCGTGCTGGTGCAGAAAGTCCGCGCCGGGGCATATTCCGGCTTGCACTGAGCGGACTTATGAATACATACCCGCCCCCCAATTTTCGGGAAATGCGCAGGTAGCTCAGCGGTAGAGCAGTTGGCTTTTAACCAATTGGTCGAGGGTTCGATCCCCTCCCTGCGTACCATTCACCACAACGAGGTGAACGGTGAAACTTCAGGCCCGATGAGGCCGTTAACGGCTGCGCATGAAATACGCTATCGCCGCTGCGCACGTCTTGTTGTTCGTCTCCACCGCTTGGGCCGGTGACTGGAATCAATGGCGTGGGCCGGATCGCAACGGGGTTTCGCAGGATACGAGTCCGATCGCGGATGCTTTTCCAACGGAGGGGCTGAAAAAAGTCTGGGAGAGCGAGTTCATCCCGAGCAACGAGTATGGCGGTCATGGCAGCCCGGTGGTCAGCGGGGAAAAAGTGTTTATCAGCGTGGTGTGGCATGAGCGTGTGCCGTCTGAAACACGCGAGATCGACACCGAGGTGATGCAGTCGCTGAACTATCGCGGCACCTCGCCGGAACTCGCGAAGAAGCTGGAGGAAACCCGCCTCAATCTGCCCGCGCTGCGTGGCGCGAAGTTTGATGAATGGGCCACGCAATGGCGCAAGGACAACCTCAACGAGAAAGAGGAGATCAACATCGGCTCCTGGGTGGCCAGCCGGTTCAAGGCTGGCAAAAATGCCATCGCTCTGGAGTGGCTCGACAAGATGAACGGCCGTCAGGGCAAGCCGTTTGCCAGTGCGGCGGTGTTCAGCCAGTGGCTGGATGACGAAGGTTTCCCGCCGGAGGTGAAGGAGAAGATGATCGCCCTGGTGCCGAACACGGTGAAGACCGCGCAAGACGTGATCCTCTGCCTGGATCTCGCCACGGGGAAGCAGATCTGGAAATACTCACAGCCCGGCAAGCCGAGCGGCCGCCAGTCCTCCAGTACCTGCGCCGTGGTGGATGGCAAAGTCTATGCCGCTTGCAGTTCGGAACTGCTCTGCGTGAACGAGGCGGATGGCAAACTCGTCTGGTCGGCACCGCTTTCCGCCAAGGGGCCTGCGGCATCTCCGCTCGTCATGGGGGATTGCGTGTACATGGCCACCGGCGTGACCTGCGCCTTTTCGAAGGCCGATGGCAAGCTGCTGTGGGAGCAGAAGGAAGCCAAAGGATTGATCGCCAGTCCCACGTGGTGGGCACCGACGAGCGGTAAGCCCGTGCTCGTCATCAATGGCAACAACGCGCTGTATGGTCTCGATCCTGAAACTGGCAGCGTGAAGTGGAAGGTCGAAGGCGGCAGCCAAAGCACGCCAGTGACCAGCGGCGACTGGCTGGTGCTCTACAGCGGCACCGAAGGCGTGGGCCTGCGGGCCTACAAAATGCAGGCGGACGGCACGCCGAAAACGGCGTGGTCCCATTTCTGGGTGACCCGGCGTTACACGGGCAGCCCGATCATTTACGAAGGCAGCGTGTATCACTGCTGCGGCGAGAAGCACCAGTGCATCGACCTTGAAACGGGTGTGGTGAAATGGGTGGTGAACGAGGTGAACAGCACCATCACCTCCCCGCTGCTCGCGGATGGCAAGCTGCTGGTGTATGAAAACAACGGTACGCATGTGCGCATGGTGAAGGCGACCAACGCCGCCTACGAGCAGCTGGGCCGTGCCAAGACGGACGCCATGGGCTGCTCTTCCCCCGCGATTGCCAATGGCAGGCTGATCGTGAGGCAGAAGGACAAGCTGGTGTGCTTTGACCTGCGGCCGGTGAAGTGAGATGGCTTAGCGCAGGCGCAGCGGCAGACCGGCGTTGCCGCCGATCCGCAGGCCTTGCTGGGCGGTGCCCTGGCGGACCATGGCCAAGCCGATGGTCAGGCCTGTGGCGGGATGCTGCGTGACGCTGGTGACTTTACCGAGGGCCTTCTCATGCCAGAGTTCGTCTCCGGCATTTACCACCACGTCGGATTCGAAGGCGATCATCTCACGCGGCATCTTGCTGGTCGTTTTAATTCGGGAGAGCACCTCCTGGCCGATGTAGCAGCCTTTGGAGAAATCCATGGCCTTGTTTTCGAGGCCAGCTTCGGGTGGAAAGGTCTCGGCGTTCAGTTCGTGCGGCCAGCGTGGGATTTTCTGCAGGATGCGCCAGGTATCGAGATCGGCGTCACTCAGCAGGGGAAGTGAATCGAAGGTGGGAGCATTGGCCGATGCGGGCAGCCAGAGATCGAGGCCCTCTACGCCATAGCGTGCGGAACGCAGGAGGTGATGCGGGCTCTCCATGCCGGCAGGCGTGCCTGCACCACCCCAGAAATGCCAGAGCTGCCAGTCCTCGGTGACGTCGGTCAGCTCCACGTCATCGGCCACAATGTAGCGCTCCAGGCGCATGCCCAGCGGCTCGCGGAGGTCGGGTTCGGCATCCAGCAGCAGGGCATCGTCCCGTGCATGGACCCGCACATCTGCGGCGATGCGGCCTTTCACATCTGTCACACAGGCGTAGAGCGTTTCATCGGCTTTGACCCGGCGCACGTCGTTGGTGACCTGGCCGTTCAGGTAGCGCACGCGGTCGGCGCCGGTGAGCCGGAACTTGGCGCGTGACGAAAGATTCACGGCGGCTCCGTGGGCGGTGATTTGTTGGAACAACTCGGCGGTCATGCCTCATGAATGGACAGACGGCGCGGCGCCGCAAGCTGGCAAAGCCGAGGGATTGCATTGACTGGACTCCGGGAGACGGCAGTGTCGGCGCACTTCTCATGCGTACTCTTCTCCTGCTCCTTGCTACTGTTTCATTGATCAGTCTTGCTTCTGAGGCGGCGGCACAGGCTCCGGCGGCGGTACCAGCGAGCGGAAAGGTCCGCATCGTCACCCGCAACCTGGAACCGTTCTCCTTTGAGAAAGATGGTCGGCGACTCGGTTATGCGGCTGAGCTGTGGGACCAGCTGGCACGTGAGACGAAGCTGGATTACGAAGTCCAGGTGGTCAGCAGTGCGCAGGAAGTCATCGACGCGCTGAAGAACAAAACGGCGGATGTGGGCGTGGGGGCCATCAGCGTCACGGCCAAGCGCGAGGAGGTCATCGATTTCACACAGCCCTTTTATGAATCCGGTCTGCAGGTGCTCGTGTCCGGCTCCAGCGGCAGTTTTGCCGACAACATTCTCTCGCTCGTCAGAAATCTCTTCAACATCGAACTGATTGGAGCTTTTGCCCTGCTCATGGTGACGATGTTCATCATCTCGCATCTCGTCTGGCGTTTTGAGCATCCGGTCAACGGCGACATGTGGCCGGAAGACTACAAGAAAGGCATGTGGGAGTCCTTCTGGTGGACGATCAGCACGCTGCTCGTCGGCGGTGCGGACAACAAAGGTCCGGTGGGCGTGGGTGGGCGCATCATCGCCATCGTCTGGATGCTGCTGAGCATCGTGCTGGTATCGCTGCTCACGGCTTCCTTCACGACCACCCTCACCATCAACACCCTCAGGGGCGACATCAACGGTCCCGGCGATCTACCCGGCCGCAAAGTGGCCACCGTCAAAGGCAGTACTGCGGAAACCTGGCTCAATGCCAAAGGTGCCAGGGTGGTGCCGTTTGCCACCGTCACCGAATGCGTCCTCGCTCTCAAGAGCAGCGATGTGAACGCCGTGGTGTACGATGCCCCCGTGCTGCAATATGAGGCTGGAAAACTGAATGACGAAAAGCTGCAGATGGTGGGTCCGGTCTTTGAGCGGCAGAACTACGCCTTCGCCCTTCAGCAGGACAGCACGCTGCGCGAGAGCCTGAACCTGGGCCTGCTGAAACTGACCGAGCAGGGCGTGGGCAATGAACTGCGGAAGAAGTACTTCGGCGAAGATCAATAAGCGCTCGGCATTCAGCTCTGGTCATGCCCTTCGCACCCATTTCATCTCCCGGCATCCTTGCCACCATTGTGGCGGTGTTTCGGCAGAACCGTGTGCCATGCCTCGTGCTGAATGCGTTCGCCGTGGCCCTGGTGGTCAGCTACTACCAGGTGCCGGCACTGGCGGGTTTTTGGGAGTCGCTGGGTGCGTTCAAGACGCACTGGTCCTTCGCCTTCTCCTGTGTTTCCACCATGTTCGCTGCGGCGCTCATGCCCACCGGCATTCAGCGGATCATGGGCACGCTGCCGAAGGAGGGCGGTGGGAAACGTCTGCTGCTGCTCATGCTCTTCTGGGGCTATCGCGGCATGGAGATTGATCTGTTCTATCGCTTCCAGACCTGGTTGTTTGGGGATGGGCATGATGCTGGCACGCTGGTGAAAAAGGTGCTGGTGGATCAGGTCATCATGAGCCCCGTCTGGTTCGTGCCCACCTACGTCATCGCCCTGCGCTGGGTGGATATGGGCGGCTCATGGAAACGCACGCGCCCGACCTTGAATCGTGAATTTTGGACGCGCACCTGCCCCACGGTGCTCATCACGAACTGGTTGGTGTGGATTCCTGCGCTGGCGCTTGTTTACAGCTTGCCGGCTGCGCTGCAATTCCCGCTGTTTTCCGTCGTCATGTGCTTCTTTATCTTGGTGGTGACGGTGATGACGCAGCGGAAGGAATGACGCTGCGGCTCTGTGCAGTGGAGTTGTCCTGTAGAGATCCTGGAGAAACGAAAGCGTTGCGACAATTGGCGCATGGCTTATCATCTCAGCATCATGAGCCGAACAGTACAACTTACGGTGCCGATGCCGACCAAGCTGGCCAAGCTTCGTTTCCCGAAGGCGCTGGATGCACGGCTGCAGTTCTTGCTCGATGAACAAGGCCGCAATGGCCGGCTCTCCGCTGGTGAAAAGAAGGAGGCTGAGGGGCTGGTGCAGATGGCCACGACCTTGTCGATCCTGAAACTCGGAGCACAGGTCAAAACGCTGAAGGATTGAGCGAATGGCCGTCCCTGCCAGCCTGCGCAAGCGTGTGGCCCGCAGGGCAAAGCACCGCTGTGAATACTGCGGGCTGTCGCAGATCGGTCAGGCTGCCACGTTTCATATTGATCATGTGGTGCCGCAAGTGGCGGGGGGCGAGTCCAGCATGGACAACCTCGCGCTGGCCTGCATCCACTGTTCATTGCGCAAAGGAGCACGGCAGAATGCCCGAGATCCCCAAAGTGGACGCACGACACGACTGTTTCATCCCCGTGAGGATTCCTGGAATCATCACTTTCGATGGGTGGCATACCGCTTGAACGGCATCACCGCCATCGGCAGGGCTACTGTCGAGGCGCTAAATTTGAATAGCTCCGAACATCAGATCATTCGCACATTCGAAAAGAGACTGCGGAGACATCCGCCGCCAGGGCACTTGTGAACCGGTCGCAGCCCGCTACTTCCAAAACTTCTCCACCGCCGCGACGAGGCCGGGGATGCTGTTTTCTTTGGCTTCGACATCGACTTTGAGGCCGCGGGCTTTGATGGCGGCGCTGGTGACGGGGCCGATGCTGGCGATCTTGATGCCTTCGGGAAGGGCGACTTTGAGATTGAGGAAGTGCTCAACGGTGGAGGCGCTGGTGAAGGTGATCATGTCGGCACCTTCTTCTTTGAGGCGGGCGAGGGCTTCGAGGTTGTCCTCGGTCTCGGCGATGGTGCGATAGCTCGGCGATGGTGCGATAGGCCTCGCACTCATCGACGATGGCTCCCATGCCGCTGAGTTCGTTGGCGATGACTTCGCGCGCTTCCTGGGCGCGGACCCAGAGCACCTTCACGTTGTCCATGTCCTGGTGGTCCTTGAAGGCTTTGACGAGGCCTTCGGCGACGTAGTGCTTTTTGTCGGGCATCAGATCCACGGCGAGGTGGCGGGCCTTGACCTTTTCGGCGGTACCGGGTCCGATGCAGGCAATGCGCACGCCGCCGATGCTGCGGGCGTCGTTGTAGAGCTTGTCGAACATGGTGAAGAAGGCGTCCACGCCGTTCGGGCTGGTGAAGATGATCCAGTCGTAGGTGTGGCAGTCCTGCACGAGTTCGCCGAAGGAAAGCTGGTCTTCCACGGGGGCGATGCGGATGGTGGGCATTTCGATGACGTTGGCACCGAGCACGCCGAGCTGCTTGCTCAGCACGCTGGCCTGTGCGCGGGTGCGGGTAACGACGATCCTCTTGCCAAACAGCGGGCGGTCTTCAAACCAGTTCAACTGCGGGCGCTCGGTGACGACGTCTCCGACGATGGCAACGGCGGGAGCTTTGAAGCCTGCTGCCTTCACCTTGGCGGCGATGTCGCTGAGCGTGCCGACGAGCGTCTGCTGGTGGCTGTGCGTGGCCCAGCGCACGAGGGCGACGGGTGTTTCAGGCTTGGCGCCGTGCTTCAAGAATTCGCGGGTGATTTCCTCAATGCGCTCCACGCCCATGAGGAAAACCTTGGTGCCGTCTGCCTGCGCGAGTTTGGCGTAGTTGAGCGAGGTATCGGGCTTAGTGGGGTCTTCGTGGCCGGTGAAGATGGTGAGTTGCGACGCATGCGAACGATGCGTGACCGGAATGCCTGCGTAAGCCGGGCCGGCGATGGCGGAGGTGATGCCGGGGACGATTTCAAACTTCACGCCGGCTTCGTAGAGCTCGGCGGCTTCCTCGGCACCACGGCCAAAGAGCACGGGATCTCCGCCCTTCAGGCGCGTGACGATCTTGCCCTCGGTGGTGAGCTTGACGATGAGCTTGTTGATTTCATCCTGCGACAGCGTGTGGTCGCCCGCTTTTTTGCCGACGTAGATGCTGGCCGCGCCGTCCTTGGCGTAGCGCAGGTGCTCAGGGTTGCAGAGGTAGTCGTAAACGAGCACGTCAGCGGCCTCGATGCATTCCTTGCCCTTGAGCGTGAGAAGTCCGGGGTCGCCGGGACCGGCGCCGACGAGGTAACAGATGCCAGGGGTGGTTTTCTTGGTGGCCATGATGGGAAAGGGGGCGTACAAGGTGTCGAAACCACGGCGTACCGCAAGGATGGATGACGGTTTCGCTTTTACTGATCGATGGGCGAGGTTAAATCGTTAAGGATGCCTGCTGTGCCTGCCATCCTTTTAAATCTGCCTGCCGCCTGTGATCCTGCCGAACCGGTGCTGCTGGCCATCTCAGGCGGGCGGGACTCGGTGGCGCTGCTGCACCTGCTGCGGGAGGCGGGGTTCACCCAGCTCATTCTCTGCCATTTGAACCATGGATTGCGCGGCAAGGAATCCATCGACGATGCGGCCTTTGTGCGGCGTTTGGCGAAGAAGCTGGGCCTGAAATGCGAGATCGAGGCGGAGGATGTGGCGGCGCTGGCGGAAAAAAGCCGTGTTTCCACCGAGACGGCGGCCCGTGAGGCACGGCATGCGTTTCTGCTGCGCATGGCGGAGAAGTACGATGTCTGGGTCGTCATGCTCGCGCATCATGCGGAGGATCAGGCCGAGACGATTTTCGCGAACCTCTGCCGGGGCACGGGGCTGGCCGGACTGGCGGGCATCCATGCCGTGCAGCGGCTGGATTCGGGCCTGCACCTAGTGCGCCCAATGCTGCAAGTGCGGCGCATCGAGATCGATGCCTTTCTCAAATCGAAGCGCTTCAAGTTCCGGGAGGATTCGAGCAACACCTCGCCGAAGCACCGCCGCAACCGCCTGCGGCATGAGGCGCTGCCGCTGCTGAACGATATTTATGACCGAGACGTGGTGCCACAGGTGCTGCGGCTGGGGTCTCTGGCGGAGCAGGACGATGACGCGCTGCAACGGCAGGCGCTGGCGTTTCTGACGGCGGATGGCAGCGTGAAGGAGGATCGCTCGCTGCTGGTCACGCCGGAACTTTTGGCCCTGCATCCGGCGGTGTCGTCACGCGTCTTTGCAGTCTGGCTGCGGGAGGCGTGGGAGCTGCCGGGCATCGAGCATGATGTCATTGAAGCTGCCATGAGCATGCTCGCGCCCGATGGCGCTGCCAAGATCAACCTGCCGGGGGACAGGCATCTGCGACGCAAGGCGAAGCGGATGTGGGTGGAGTAGTCGCGTGCGTGAGGTTTGGCTCGTTCGAAGCGGGATCTCTCGCCACGAAGGATGGCGGAGCAATCAATCTCAACTGCGCGCGCATTCCACCGGCGTTGAGGAATGATTTTGAAACTCCTCCCAAGCCTGCCCGTGCCTTGTTGATGAGCCTCAGCCCTCCAGCGTGTGGACGAAGAGGCCGCTGCGGAGCTTGGGCTCGAACCACGTGCTCTTTGGCGGCATGATCTGGCCGACGTCGGAGATGGCCATGAGCTGATCCACTGTGGTGGGGAACATGGAGAAGGCGACGCTGAAATCGCGGCTGTTCACGAGTTTTTCCAGTTCGGCGGTGCCACGGATGCCACCGATGAAGTCGATGCGCTTGCTGGTGCGTGGGTCGTCGATGCCGAGGATGGGCTTGAGCAGGCGGTCCTGCAGGATGCTGACGTCAAGCTGGTCGATGGGGCTGGCGTCTTTGGCAGCTTCCCAGGTGAGTTCATACCACTGGTCCTTGAGATACATGCAGCACTGGCCGCCCTTGGTGGGGGATTTGAGCGTGGTGGGCTTGATCGTGAAAATCTCGCCGACCTTCTTGAGAAACTCCTCGCGGTCGTTGCAGTTCAGATCCTTCACCGCACGGTTGTAGGGCAGGATTTTGAGTTCGTCGCCGGGGAAGAGCACGCTGAGGAACCAGTTGTAGTTTTCTTCGCCGGTGTGGTTCGGGTTGGCCTCGCGGCGCAACTTGCTGACGCGGAAGGCGCTGGCGGCGCGGTGGTGGCCGTCTGCCACGTAGGCGCAGGGGACCTGGCTCTCAAACAGGCCGGTCAGGGACACGCAGAGGCCCAGCGAAAGGCGCCAGAGCTGGTGGCGCACGCCATCGGGGGCGGTGAAGTCGTTGATGGGCGTCTCGTCCTTCATGAAGCTCTCAATGAGAGCGCTGATGCCGGGACGCTGGCGGTAGGTGAGGAAGATCGGGCCGGTGTTGGCATTGAGCGAATCGACGAGGTTGGTGCGGTCGTCTTCCTTGTCCTGACGGGTTTTCTCATGCTTCTTGATGATGTCCTTCTCGTAGTCCTCGGTGTGGCAGACGGTGACCAGGCCGGTCTGGCTGTGGCCGGCGATGACCTGGCGGTAGAGGTACATGCAGGGCTTGCCCTCACGCACCAAGATGCCGTCCTTTTGCAGGCGGTCGAAGTTCTCGCGTGCTTTGGCATAGACGGGGGAGGAATAGGGGTCGATTTCAGGATCGAGGTCGATCTCGGCGCGGTCCACGTGCAGCAGGCTGAAAGGCTTGCCCTTGGCCAGGGCGGCGGCTTCCTCGCGGTTCACCACGTCGTATGGAACGGCGGCGACTTCGGGGGCGTTTTTCTGGGTGGGGACGAGACCTTTGAATGAGCGGATGCGCATGGGGCGGGATAGTGCGACGGGGGGCGCTTGTCAAACGCGGAGGAGGGGCGGAATCCTGTCTTGCATGGAAGTTCGGCAAAGCTGGGCAAGGGCAGGCCGGCAGGAGATTGTAAACTGAGAACTGAAAACTTAGAATTGCAAATTGGCCGGAGAAACGGTGTGAGCCGCTGAGGGACTCAACTGGACAACTTTCACTCCGCACTCTTCGCAGCATTCGCCTCATGATTCTCCCGCGCCACTTTGCGGGCGGCTGAAACCACATGCGTGCAGGCTTCGATGCAGAGAAGGGGGACGGCGTTGAGGGCGTGATTGGGCTGCGTTTTGACAGCGGCGGCACCGGCCATGGGCTGAGTGGCGGTGAGGGGCCAGAGGATGCGGCGGAGGCATTTGGTGTTGGCGCAGGTCTTGCCGATCAGTGCGTGGGCCTGATCATCGGTGATGGTGTTGACGTAGCGATACATGCCGGTCTGGCGGCCGAGGAGGTCGCGCAGGGGGACGGCGGTGAGTTTTTCCTGCTCCAATGCACGCGCCATGCCGATGGCGGCGGGGTAGAAGAAATCAAGCGCGAGGCGCAGTTCGTCGAGGTCGGTGAGATCGAGACGCCAGCCGCGATTCAAGGTGGGGGCGGAGTGCAGCGGGCGGAAGGTGCCGCTGGCATCGTTCCGGGCGATGAAGAGGGCATCGTGCGCTTCGTGGTGGACTTGGAGATCCGCTTTGCCGCGATCTGCGATGTGGCAGAGAGAATAAGAGCCATCGGGATTGGTGGTGATGACGATCTCGCCGATCTCATCGATGTCTGAGTTGAGCCAGTAGGCGAGTGAGGACTTCACCTCGTCGTTGGGCATGCCTTTTTTGTCAGCCACCTGATGCTTGGCATCGAAGTCGTGTACCTGATCGAGAATGACGTCCGCCATGAGGGGCTCGGTGCCGATGGCGCCGCTGTAGTAGATGCTGCGGCCCTGGAGGGCGTGCGGGTTTTGATGGAAGACGCCGCTCTCGCTGAGTGCAGCGCCGACTTCCTCGCGCATGCCGAGGAGCACGGGGATGTCTTGAAAGCTGTGCAGGCCGTCAGCGATGAAGAAGGGGACGACGACGACGTTCGGCGCGGTGGTGAGCTTGGCCCATTCGGCGACGAAGGGGGCTTCCTCCATGTAAGCGTCAATGACTTCGGCGAAGCCGTAGTGGCCGCCGCGAATGAGGGCTACCTGATCCTGAATGGCCTTGGTGGAGTTTTCGTTGAGGCTGGTGCCGTGGCCGACGATGACGAGGCTGGACTGCTCACGTGGCACATGCGGCGCGACTTCATCGGCACGCTGAAGCAGCAGGCGTGTCATGTTCGGGTGGATGCCCACAGGATCGCAGTAGTGGATCGTTTTGCCATCGCGGTGTGTGGTGGGGCCGCTGAGCTGCAGTTCGCGCGGGAGCACCTGCTGGCAGAAGTAGCCCTCGCTGATGAAATTGGGCACGATGTAGATGACCTCGCTGTCCACCATTTCGTACACCTCGCGCATGTTGGGCTCTTCTTTCCAGAAGCAGCAGACGACCTCGCGGAAGAGGCCACGGCGGCGGATGGAGTCGGCGTGCAGATGCGTCGGGGCGCTGGAGTCCGGGTTTGTGGTGGAACCGTGACCGACGATGATGAGGGCTGCTTGTTTGTGGGAGTTCAAGGGCGAGATGGAAGCTGGAATGACGAATGACCGTTGATTACGTCAGGGAATCTAGGGGTGGAAAGAATTCGTCAATTTTTCCACTCATCCATGGCGGAAGCGCACGTCCTTGATCTTCGCATCCGGCAGCTTCTCCTGCAGGCGCTTGAGAATTTTCACTTTCTCCTGCATCAGCGCGTGGTGCGCGGTGGGCTGCATGAGGCGCACGGTCAGGATGCCGCGCTCAAAGGTGTCTGGCCGCGTCAGCTTGAAAAGAAACGCGCCGACGATCTCCTGCCATGCGGCGAGGATGTCCTCCAGTTTCACGCGGTTGGCCATGCCGGCCTTGGCCATGATCTGCGTGGCGAGGTCGCCCACCCTGAGCGTGGGCAGGTCCATCAGCGGCCCGTCCTCCACGCCGCGCCATGCCGCGATCAGGTTGTGGCGCCTGCGCATGGCGGCGGTGGGCTTGCGTTTGTCCATGGGCTTATCCTAGACGGCAATTGATGGGTGCTAAATCGCAAATTTCAAATCTCGCATTCCTTGCAGCGCCCGCTAAGGGTTCTTTTTTCCCGACCCCGCCATCATGTCCGCCGCCGACCTTCCCACCGACCATACCGACCCGATCAACGCGCAAATCCTCGCCGTGAGCGAAGACCGCATCAAAGGCTTCACCCCCACGCCGTTTCAGGACATCGCGCAGCTGAGCGGCCTGCCGCTGGAGACCGTGGTGGAGCGCATCCAGGCGATGCTGAAGGCCGGGGTGATCCGCCGCGTGCGCCAGACCCTGCTGGCCAACAAGCTGGCTGAAGGCGCTCTGGTGGCCTGGAAGGTGCCATCAGAAAAACTTGAAGCCGCCTTTGAATTCCTCTTCAAGCAGGACCCCTTCAGTGGGCATGTGGTGCTGCGCTCCACGGACCGTGAGGTCAGCGGCAGCGACTACCGCCTGTGGACCACGCTGAAAGTGCCGCAGGGCTATGACATCAACCAGCATTGCGATGTGCTGGCGAAGCTCATCGGTGCCGAGAGCTACTACACCATGCAGGCGCACGGCATCTTCGCCCTCGGCGTCGGCCATGTGCGCCGCAAGACGATGGAACCCGGCGAAAAGGCCGATGAGCCTGCCGTGATGATGACCACCAACATCGCGGAGCTGGATGCCGAAGAATGGAATGTCCTGCTGCATCTCAAGGGAGACCTCTCCATCGAGGAAGTCGGCCCAAATCCCTGGGAAGGCCGCGCCAAGGCAGCGGGTGTCTCGTTTGAGAAATTCTGTGAGGTCGCCAAGCGTCTCGATGAGAAGGGCGTCATCGGCCGCTTCTCCACCTTCCTGGAGCACGTCAAGCCCAGCGCCACGGGCGTCCGCGTCACGCGCTTCAATGCCCTCTTCCACTGGAAGGTGCCGAAGGGCATGGAAGCACGCGCCGGCGGCGAAGTGGGCCGTCATCCCATCATGACCCACGCCTACTGGCGTGAAGGCGGCGACCGCTTTGCCAATGTGAACATCATGGGCGTCATCCACGGCACCGACAAAGACACGGTGCTGTCCCACAAAGCCGCCATCGACAAGCACCTCGTCGAGTCCGGCATCCCGGTCGAATACACCAACGTGTTCTGGGGCGGCCGCAGTGAGATCAAGCCCAGCGAGATCTCACCTATCGTGTTCAAGGAATGGCACGCGAAGTGGAAGGATGTGGCGGGGCCGGTGGTGTAGGGGCTCTGCCTTTCATCGCTTGTTTGCTTTGAGCTCCTCAAGTTCCAATTTTCCGTATTGATTCAGCAACTGGTGCATCTTTGGATCGAGCTCCTTCCGGTGGCGGACAGCCTGAAGCACAGCGCGTGCGATGGCGCGGTCGTCATGGCGCTCGGGCAGCAGATTATGCCAGAGGGAGGTGTGGCGATCGAGCGAGAGTGCAAACGTTTCCGTTTTCTGGCGGCCATCGACATATCCTGTGACAGTGGCGCGGATCGGGTTGGGGGCGGAGTGTGGGATCAAACCCAGTGTCAGAAAGGTGGCAAAGAGATCCATGCCGCACTGTGGCAGATGATTGATACGGTTCACTTCGGACAGGGTGAAGCCGTCCTCAGTGCAGCCAACGATGTAACTTCCCACACGAGCCTCCTCACGGCCGTCCTTTGGAGTCTTGGGGTGCTTCCAAGGCAGTCTTGGCGCGGAGAAGTCACACGCGAGGCGTGTGGCGCATGATGCGATGAAGAGCGGTAGAATGAGCGAAAGGAGCAAGAGTCTGCTGTGCATGTGTGCGGAGAGAGTGCTTATTCGTTTTTCGAGTTCATTGATGGTGAGACTGTGCCCAGATCAGAGCATACGTGAAACCCAGGCCAAAGCCTTTCTCTGCCAGGAAAACGTCGTAGTCGCTGCTATAGACCTTGCCGGTGGCAAACTGTCGGAGCAGGCCCGATGCCCCGGCAAACTTGCCGAGGGTGCTGCGGGGCATCTTGTGGCCTTCTTTGGGATGGGCCAGCACATCGAGTGCGGCATCCATGTCATCCGCGCATTGGCGGAGCCTTCGGCTGAGCGGCGCGGTAATCGCAAAGGTGGATTCATCACCCGCACGGGCGGCATAACGCTCGCGCTCATAGTCTGGCAACGCGGTTCGCAGTTCCGCCCAGGCGTGTGCGAGGACATTGAAGGCAGGCTGGTACGCGGGGTCGAGTCCGGCATCACGCATTCCTGCGGGCAGTGAGGGTGTCTTGAGCACGGCACCCGCTTCAACGCGCTCCGGGTCGGCCATTCCATTGAGCACTGCGACGAAGCCGCTGAAATCCTCGTGCCCGTAGGCGGTGGTCGCCACCTCACGCAGGTTCGATCCGCGTGCAATCGTGACCATCGGATTGGCCGGGGCGGCGACATCTTCAATTTTGACTGAAGGCAGTGGAGGAATGACGGCCTTGGGCGGCTTCCGGTTGCAACCGAGCACCAGCAGGAGAACCGAGAGGAAGGGAAGCAAGAGGTGTCGCATCACTTTCTGTGGATTGAGCGCACGTCTCGATCCAGGCATCTGTGGAGCCGTTCGCAGCATCGCATGAAGATACAGTTGAATGCTCATACCACCTCCTCAAGAATCTCCGCTTCAAGCCGGATGTCGTTCATATAGCCTCCGAAGCGCGTGTCAATGTCAGTGCTCACGTCGAGCACGAACAAACCAGGGCTGTCGATTTCCTCGATGCGATACGTGTGCCCGAGGCAGAAGGCAAAGACGCGGCGGCTCTCTTCGGTAAGCTCTGGCACCCGCACCGGCATCCGGGCGAATCTGACGGTGCTGCCGAGGTGGATCATGGTGAATGGGAGAGGCAGGGCCGGTGGAGGTGGGGGCACCTTGGCTCAAGATTTATTCCCGATTGCTGGAGCAGCGCAACCATTTCCACCAATTCAACGCCTGGGTATTCGCGCGAGGAGAGGCGGTGCTAGCGTTTGGCGAAACGGATTTCCGGGAAGCACGCGTGGAGCCGCCCGGCGGCGGCTTGAGGACAAGCCGCCCCACCACGCGCTGGGCACTCGCATGCCCGGCACGAGGTCGCGCGGGCTGCCCTCAGCCCGCGCCCCGCATTCTGCATTCCACCCAGGTGCCGTGGAGCAATACAACCAATTCCACCATTTCAACGCCTGGGTATTCGCGCGAGCACGCACGCGCACGCTCAGTCCCACTGGAACTCGTAGGTCACGAGGTTGCCCTTTTTGGAGAGCTGCTTGCAGCGGCCTTGCTCGATGAGGTGGGGGATGATCTCGCCATACAGGCGGGAGGCGGTGAGGGCTCCGGGGCGGCCAGGGTTGGAGGCAAAGCGGCGGGTGAGTTCCGTCTTGGTGTAGGCGGCGCGGCGCTGGCCGGGGGTGGTGTGGTGGTCCCCGGAGATCTGCGCCATCAGCCATTCGGCGGTGTCGCTCACCTGAGAGCGGCGGCTGACGCCTTCCACGTACATCATGGCATCCAGGCAGGCATCCTGGTGGGCTTCTGCCATGGCCAGCATGTCATCATTGATGACAAAGGGATCTTTGATGCTGCCCTTGGCCCACCGGCAGGCCTGGAAGATGACGGCCAGCTTCAGGCAGCGGGCGGGGGATTCATTGAGGCTGGAGAGCAGGCTTTCATCACCATTGGTATATCCTGGTATGTCTTTGCAGCGCTGGCGGTTGCGCTGTTGCAGCATGATCCAGTAGCTCATGGCGTCGCGGGTCAGGCTGGCCTTTCCCACGCTGCCCTTGAGGTGGGTCAGGTTTTGAAAGAGGTCCGCCAGGCGTTCCAGCTCGGCCCCCTCCAGGGTCTCCGGCCACCAGATGTCCCGTGCCTGCTCGGTGGCCACGTAAAAGCCAAAGCGGCGGCGCAGTCCGCAGCCGGACTCCAGCTGCGTGAGTCTGGCCACCCCAAAGGTGGAGCCGATGCAGAGGCTCAGCGTGGCCTGTGGGATGGAGCGCTCGGCCTTGCCGTCCTCGCTGTTTTTGCATTCACGCCGGAAGTTCTGGCTCCATGGCGCGCCATCGTAGAGGCGCAGGTAGCGGGCGGAGACCTCGCGCCCGTAGGCGCTGGTTTCCCAGCTCCGCAGGATGGTGTTTCCTTCATCCTCAAACTGCAGCCGGTGCGGCTGGTTTTCAAAGGTGTCAAACAGCGCGGAGTCGCTGGCATTCCCGGCGATGAGATCGTCCGGCATGAGGATCTTCCGGGCGATCTTTTCCGCCGGGGCAAAGGTGGTGCTCTTGCGCAAGCCGGCGGGTGTGGCGATGAAGTTGTACAGCGTCAGCGGCTTCTGGCTGCCAAAGTCCAGCGTCACCTGCGGCGTGAGGAGCTTGCCACATAGGGCCAGGATGGGGGCGACGATGAGCGCATCCGGCAGCTCGGAGACGCCGCGCACAAAGTCGCGATAATCCGCCAGGATGGAATCCTGCGGGATGGGGTGCTCCCTCTGCGAATACCCAGGCGTTGAAATGGTGGAAGTGTCCCCAATCTCCGCATCGGAGCTGGTGCCCCAGTTATCTCCAGGCGTTGAAATGGTGGAAATGGTTGAGCTGTCCTCGTCAAGGCAGTCCTCCTGCGAATACCCAGGCGTTGAATTCGTGGAATTTGCCGAACTCCCTTCGCCAAGACGCGGAGGTGGCGGGACGCCGGGATTGCAGTCTTTGTGGTTCCTGGGTTCAGGCTTGCGGAAGAAGTCGTTTTCGTCGCCGAACATCGTGTCAGTGTGGTTCATAATAGAATGTGGTAAGTAGTGGTATTGTGCTTGAGTTTGAAGGCATGCGGGTGCGCAGAGGCGCAGGAGTGCGCGGCGGCGGCGGGCCGGATGCGGGCGCAAGGCGTGACGGCAGACCGTGGTGGCGGGTTGGTTGATGGCCCGCCATGAGTGGCTGGCCGGCTGCCTTGCTGGTTGCGAGGGTCAGAGTTCTTCACTGCCTAGCTCCGCTGTCCCTCTCAGGCAGGACGCGTTCTGCACGACGAAACACCCGAGGATGAAAGTACGTTTTGGGTCGTCTTTTCGGAATGTCAATGTGAAAGAGTTCCGGCACCAAAGGGAGTGGGTATGGAGATCGAAGCGCCAACGGCGCGGCCTATCGCAGCCCAGGGCAGGTGCCCTGGGAATGCGGAGCGAAAAGCCAGAAGCCCTGAAAGGGCGGCTTAACTCACATGACATCTTCATCACCACAATGACTCGCCTCAATCCCACACATACCGTTCATCGAACTGGATCTTATGTTTGGCGAGAAAGTCCCGGTACTCCTCCTGAAACGTTTTCACGCGATGGTGATCTTCCTGATCGCGAATGTCGTTGCCACCTTCGGCACATTGGATTCGCTCACCGAGAACGCCCCGTAGCCCGCCTGCCACGCAAAGCCCGCCAGCGCCGGCCCCTGCGTCTTGATCCATTTGGAGGACGATTTCTTCACGTCCTCCACCACCTGGGCCAGGGTGACCGTGCGGCCCATGTTGAAAAGGAGATGCACATGGTCGGCCACCGAGTTGATGAGCACCGCCGGGGAGTTCAGATTCGCCAACACCGTGGCCAGGTAAGAATGCAGATCCGGACGCACCGATGGGGAGCGACAGGGCGCCCGTTCCTTCGTGGAGAAAATCAGGTGCACGTAGAGGTTGGCAAGCGATTGCGGCATGGGCGGATGGCGATGCGCGTTGAGGTGGGGCGGAAATGGCAGGCGTTAGGCCGCTCCTTCAGGGCTCCCGAAATAGAACCGGGCAAGCGAGGCTGGCAAACCCAGGGCGTTGCCCTGGGCTGCGATAGGTCGCACCGTTGGTGCTGGGGTGGGATGGGATGCGGACGAAATCCCGCGTTGACCGAGAGACATTCAGGATGGGCGCATTATCTAAGGCGCCCATTCATATTTTGTGCTGTGGTCCTCGGTAACGAACTGCTTGGCCGTAAAAGAAGTGATCGTGCTTTCGGATGTCGATAAGCCTGTCCCACGTGGGAATGTTAAGAATAGTTTGTCGCCTTCAATTCGCCATCGCCGCTCGCCGATTTCGATGGAATCGTCTTCATTGCGTTGGACTCCCCACCTTCCGTCGGCAAAAAAGATCACATACTTTCGAGGACCAAGCCATCGTCCCAAAATGCGCTTGGGGTAGTCTTTGAATTCGACGACTTCATTCGCTGAGGAGTCACTGTTCACTTTCCATGCTTTCATCCATTGGAAGTCATCGAAATCCTCCAAGTGCATTGATAACGGCTCGACCATCTTTTCAACCATTTTCTCAAGGTCATTCATGACGGCATCTGCAACAAAAAGCCTGGCCATGGTGCCCGCAGATCCATAGCCATTCGGCTCCATGCGGGCATGATGCCAAGCGAAGCGTGAGGCTGTCATTGCATTAAAATATTCTTCAGGTGCGAGTCCATCAAAGTGGTGAAGCGGATACCATGATGCGAGAGTGATGAGTATCTGCTCAAGAATATCGACTACATCGTAGCAGCCCTGTCTCTGTGTTGAAGTCCCGCCCTTGTCCCACAGAGATTGAGCGCGACCGTAAGCATCCAGGCGAATTGCAGGTAGTGTCAGGATATAGTTTTTTAGCTTCTGGGGATTTGGCAGTTCCGCCCTCCTCACGGATTTGGTGGAAGGCTTATTGGCAGGGACGGCTCCTTTGGCTGCCGCAATTTCGTCTGCCGTATCGCGACGTTTCTGAACTCGTTCAAACCAGTCGTTGCGAAACTGTACCACCTGCAAGGCATCAAGCTTGCGACCAAATCCGCCACTGATTTGCGTTTCCTCGTGGCAGTGGAGGCAGAGCAACGCAAGATTGTTGGGATCATTGTTGCTGGGATCTTCATCAATGTGATGAATTTGAGTTGGTATTCCGCGCTCGCGACAGATGCAACAAGTCCGGTCAGACCGGAATAATATGTTGGCAGCAGTAGCGCCTGGAATCGGTGTTCTGATTTTAGCCATGTGGGTAAGCAAGTATTAGTCGGCTAGCAGAAGAATCACAAAAACGATTTTATAAGCTCCATCACAACGGTTTCCAAAAAACGAACTCGAAAAGCCAATTCCTGGGCGATGCTCACTCTGGCTTGACACAAAAAACGCCTTCCCCCTTTCAGGAGAAGACGTTCGTTGAATCCTGAGGCTTGAGGCGCTCTTTCGTGCCTCAGCTTACGCCACAATCGGCAGCAAGTTCGTCTTGCACCACTCGCCGTTCTGCTTGGTCACACCATCGGGGTCATCGACGGCGACGTGGGCTTCGTCTTCGCAGATGATCCAGCCGGAGTAGTCGCGGGAGACGAGCCATTCGGTGATCTTGTGGAAGTCGAGCTTGCCGGTGCCCATCTGGGCCCAGGGCTCGGCGCCGTTGCCGGAGAAGTCCTTGTAATGGATGTGGTTCACCAAGTGCTGCCACTTGTTGAGGGTGGCGATGACGTCCATGCCGCCACGGATGATGTGGCCCACGTCCGGAGTCCAGCCGGTGACTTTGGGGTCGAGGCTGCTGAGGACGACGTCATAGTCTTCCTGCGTGCGGACGAGCGAGGCGGGCGGGGAGTTCGGGTGGTAGGAGCACTTGAGGCCGAGATCGGCGGCGCGCTTGGAGACGGCGTTGACGTTCTTGGCGATGTTGAGGCGGCGGCTCTGGAGGTTGTCCTTGCGGCCGCTTGGCAGCGTCACCGTGCCGAGCATGGAGCCGGGGAAGTGCTTGAGGAAGTTGAGGGTGAAGTCAGCGGCTTCCTTTTCGTTCGGCGCTTCGGTTTCACCGTCCCAGGCGCAGACGAGGGCGAGGCCGGCGAGCTGCACGTTGTGCTGCTGGAGCACGTCTTTGAGCTTGATGGGGTCGATGAAATCACCCAGCCAGTACTTGGAGCAGCCAAGGGCGCTCTGGGAGATTTCCAGCACCATGGGTTCGATGCCGGTGAAGCCTGCTTCTCCTGCGACCTTGATCATGTGGTCGAGCTTGTTGTCGTAGCCTTTGCCGGTGCCCTGCATGAACCAGGTGTAAACTTCGGAACCGAATTGGATTTTGCCCATGGTGTGAGTGTGGTGGTGGGATTGCGTTGATGGAAATCACGACGGCCATTGCGGCCGGTGGAGCGGCATTGGAGACGAACGAGCGCGAACTGTCCAGCGCCAAAGTGCGGCGACGGCTTACGGCTTTTCCGGCGGCGGTGGGAGTCCTGCGGGAATGATGGGCTTATTGCGATCCCGGATGTCATGCGCGATTTCGGCGATGACGTTGGTGCTGTCGCGGCGTTTGGTTTTGGTCAAAACCAGCGGGATGCGGAGGGTGCCGCGTGAGAGGCCGCTGCGGCGCATGACGACGACCTCGGCGTCCAGGACGATGTCGTGCTGCTTTTTGGCATCGAGACTGACATAGGGGCCGAGCAGCAGGCTGGCGCGGGTGGTGCCAGCGGTTTGGGTGGGCTTGAACTCGGCCCGGCCCGTGAAGCCACGGGCCTCCATGGTGGCATTGAAGCGGTTGGCACCGCTGAGGCGCAGGCTTTTGATTTCAAACCACTGCTGATCCCCGGGCTGGCCAAAGGCGTGCAGGCGCATCTGGTAGGGGCCGACTTCGGAAACCAGGGCACCGCCGACGACCATGGCGCTGAGCGCGACGCCGGACTCTGTACCCTTGGGGATGAACTCCACTCTGAAAGCGCTGCCGCCTGCCGTGGGTGCCGGTGCGCTGGCCTGGTAGTCGTAATGCGTGGTGAAGACATGGACGCAGGAGGGCAGCCAGACGAGGGCAAGCAAGGAGAGCAGGGGACGCATGGGGCCAAAATGCAGGGGCGGGAGGTGGGAAGCGAGCCCGAAATGGGAGGGCTGAAACTTCACCTCAGGAAAACAATCACTTGGATTGACAATATCAGCAATATTTAATATAATTACAATAACATGCCAGTTTCTCGCATTCTCGCTCTTCTTGCTGCTCTCGCCCTGCCTCTCGGCTCGGTGCAGGCGCTGACGTGGGACGAGACGCTCGATGGCGATCTGTCTGGCGATGGGGATTTTCCATCGCTCCTCGGCAGCTTGTCGGAAGGGCACAATTTGATTTATGGCACCATGGGGTCGCTGAATGGCACCGGCCCGCTGGATGCGGACGTTTGGAATTTCACGGTGGCCGCAGGGTACTATCTGACGGGCATTGATCTGGTGAGCTATTCGACCACCAGCGGCAGCCTCGCCAATGACTCCTTCATGGCGATCGCCAACGGCGGCTCGATCAACCTGGGGGATACATCGCTCCACCTCAGCAACACGCTGTGGGGCTACGGACAGGACGGCTTTGGCAACACCTACAACAACCTGCTGGCGCTGCTGGATGCCGGGCCGACCTTTGGGGGCATGGGGTTCGATGGGCCGCTGCCTTCGGGAAACTACACTTTCTGGATCCAGGAGGGATCTGACCAGGTCAATTACGGCATCGACTTTGTGACATCCCTCGTGCCGGTGCCAGAGCCCGGCGGTGCTCTGATGCTGGGGGTGGCCGGCCTGTGGCTGTTGCGCCGTCGGCGGCGGTGAATGGTTTGCAAAGCGTGGCGGCCGCAGCTAAGGCGGGCCGCACATGATTCGGAATCTCTTGTTCGACTGGTCCGGCACGCTGGTGGATGACCTGCCCGGTGTGGTGAGTGCTGTGAACGGCATGCTGCGCGCCGCTGGCGCTGCGGAAATGACGCGGGAGGAATTCAAGGCGCGCTTTCGCCTGCCGTATACCGAGTTTTTCGCGGAGGTGCTGCCCGGCCTGCCGCTGGAGCGGCTGCAGCAGCTCTATCTGGAGCACTTCACGCATGATCATGCAGACATCGCTCTTCTGCCCCATGCACGGGAGTTCATCCAGTTCGCTGCCGCCACGGGGCGGCGCCTGGTGGTACTGAGCAGTGCGCCGCTGCCGCATGTGGCGGCCCAGGCGGAGGCGCTGGGGGTGCGGGATGCGTTTGAAATCATGCGCTGCGGCGTCATCGACAAACGCACGGAGATTCACGGGCTGCTGGCGGAGCTGGACATGGCGGCCGCAGAGACCGCCTTCATCGGAGACATGCGGCATGACATTGATGCGGGCCATGCCGCCGGGGTCGTCACCATCGCCACCTGCACGGGTTACGAAAGCGCCGAGACGCTCATGACCGCCGCGCCAGACATGCTGGTGCCCGATCTTTCACGGCTGCCAGCCCTGCTGGGACCCTTGAGCGGGGCAGATGGCGCGTACCCAGTGTCCACGGTGGGCGCGCTCATTTTAAACCAGCGGGGGGAGATGCTCCTCATCCGCACGCACAAATGGAGCCACCGCTGGGGCATCCCGGGAGGGAAGATCAAACGTGGCGAGACGTGTGAAGCGGCGCTCGTGCGTGAGATCATGGAGGAAACGGCGCTCACGCTGCAGGACATCGAATTCGTCATGGTACAGGACTGCATCGAGCCGCCCGAGTTTCTGCGTTCAGCGCACTTTCTGCTGCTGAACTACATCGCCCGCTGTGCGGAGGAGACCCCGCAGGTGGTGCTGAACGAGGAGGCGCAGGCCTTTCAATGGCTGCCGCTGGCCGAGGCCCTGCGCATGGATCTGAACATTCCCACCCGAATCCTGCTGGACGAATGCATGCGGCGGGGACTTGTGTCATGATCTGCCGATGAATCCGCCCGACGAAATACGCATCTCCGCGCTGCGCCTGACCACGTACATCGGTGTTCCCGAGGAGGAACGTGCCGCCAGCCAGGTGCTGGAGGCCGACATCAATTTGAGGATCGCTCAAAGGTTCGAGGCGATGAACGATGACATCGCCGCCACGATCGACTACGCCACAGTCGCCGCACGGCTCCAGGAACTTGCCGCCGCACGACCGCGCCGGTTGATCGAAACCCTCGTCGCCGAAATGGCGGCCTGTATGATGGAGGAATTCCAGGCCGTGGGGGTCAGCATTGAGCTGCGCAAACACATTCTGCCCGGCACCGACCATGTGGCCGTGCGCCTGGAACGCGGGAAATGAACGGAAAGGAGGTAGCGGAGTCCAAGACTTCGATCTTGCCAGCTAGAGCCACCCCGCCTAGTATCGTGGCCCGTAAGGAATTCAATTCTGCCAAACAATGACATCTCTGCGCCTGCTTTTTGCCGCTCTGCTTGCTTCGACTCTATTGATCTCATGCAAATCTTTAGAACACGTTGATTCAAAGTATCCCACCGTTTCCCAGCAGGATGCGTATGATTTGAGCTGGGGATTGGCACCGCGCAAAGCGCGCGGAAATCCGAAGATGCGCTATCAATACAATTCCCGTGCCGAGCAGGCTGCGCCGATGAGTCTGGAGCCTTCAGCACCTGCCCCCGCTCCGGTCCTGGCACCCGCGCCTGCGGCCAGCAGCGCCCCGAGCAGCCCCGCCCCCATCCCAGCCACTTTGCGCTAGCCGCAGCATGTTTTCTTTAACCGCACGCCACGTGAAGACCCCGCTTTTGACCTGTCTGCTGGCCTTTGGCTGCCATGCTGCATTGACCGCCCAGCAGTTGAAGGCTCCGGACTCACTCCGGCCCGGTATGGCCCCGGTGGTGGCTCCCACAGTCAAAACTCAATCCACGGAAGAGATCGACAAACTGGCTGATGAAGCGCAGAAGTCGCTGTTTCAATCCGTGGACAAGGCTGGCGGCGGCGCTGCCGGCTCCAATGGGGCCACTGAGCGCGCTTCGTCCAACCCCTACCCATCATCCAGCCCGGTGCGTCTGCCAGCACAGCGCATGGAAGACCCTTCGCTAAGACTCGGTGCGCAAGATTGCGGTCATGGAGGTGGCTTTTGGCGGCTCCCGTGAAACGGTCATGATTGAGCTGTTTCCGAATGATGCCCCGCAGACGGTGAACAACTTCATTGACCACTGTGACAGTGGCTTCTACAACGGTCTGGCCTTCCACCGTGCCATTGAAGGCTTTCTGGTGCAGACGGGTGATCCGCTGACCTCCGATGAGTCCGCCCGCATCAAGTGGGGCACAGGTGGCGAGGACAAGACGATCCCTGCCGAGATCAAACTGCCGCACCGCGTTGGTGCCGTGGCCATGGCGCGTCGTTCGGACAAGGTCAATCCTGAGCGCCGCTCGAATGGCTCGCAGTTTTACGTGACCTTGGGCCATTACGGCGCTCTTGAAGGCAAGTACAGCGTCTTTGGCCAAGTGGTGTCCGGCCTGGAGACCATCAAGCGCATCTCCATCATGCCGGTGGATGCCAACGACTGCCCGGTGGCGCGCATCGAAATCAAGTCCATCAAAGTCATCACTCAGAAGGGGCCCATGCAAGTGCCCTCAATGTCTTCCAGCGAAGGTCTGCGCTACATCAAGCCAGATGCTGCGCGCAGCATTCTGGGACGCTTCTTCCACCACGTGTGGTAAGGTCGGGTGGACGTGAAACCACGCCGCATCACTTTGCTGGTAGCTCAAAACAGACTGCTTCGCGGTCATTGCGCACCAGCAGCCAGCGCCCGGCCAGCGTCGGCGGGTTCCACGTCTTGCTCGTCAATGCTTCCAGCCGTGACACTTCCTCCAGCTTTTCAGGGTTGGCTTTGACCAGCGCAACGAAGCCCTTCTCCGCCTGCACCAGCATCAGGTTCTCCCCCAGGCGTATCTGCTGGCCGAAACCGTAGCGCCCTTCGCGCCAGCCGCGCTCACCGGTGGCTAGGTCCACGCAGCAGAGCGTGCCTTCATCCAAGGCGTAGGCATGGGTGCCGAAGACGCTGGCGCTGCTGAACTTCGTGCGCGGAGCACTGGCGGCCCAGACGGATGACACGGTCATCATGCCGTCGTTGGCTGCTTTGATTTCCAGCAGGTTGCTCTTCAAACCGTAGCTGGTGGTGATCAAAATGCGGTCCGGTGTCACCTGGACCGGCTGGCACACTTTGGGAAACATGCCCGGCCAGTCAAACTTCCACAGCACGGTGCCGATGGCGGGATCATGCCCGGTCACGGAGTTGTTGTTCACGCTCAGGATCTGCTCTCGCCCGGCCAGCGTCATCAGCACGGGGGAGCTGTAGCTGCCGCCATCATCTCCCGCTTTCCAAAGGAATTGTCCATCACTGCGCCGGTAGGCGATGAGGGATGCGCCGTCCTCACCACCGCTGCAGACGACGTTTTCCACCACGATCAAGGGCGCGGAACTCTTGCCCCACTGCGGACTTTTGGTCGCGCCGCCGTCCTTCAGCACCTCTTTGCTCCAGAGGACTTTCCCGGAGGCCAGGTCCAGGCAGTTGAGCAGTCCTTTGGAGCCCATGGTGAAAACCATGTTCCGCGCCACATCCACCGTCGGGGTGGAGCGCGGGCCAATGCCGCCCATCGCCTCATCAAAACGAACTTCGTCGGCATGCGACCACAGCAGCTTGCCGGTGGCGATGTCATAGCAGGTCACGTACTCTTCCGCGCCCCGCTGCTCCTGCGTGAGCGCCCGGCCGCCTGCTACGGCAAAGCCCGCCCAGCCATCGCCCACCTGGATGCGCCAGACTTCGCGTGGCGGGTGTGCCTTCCAGTCGGTCTGCCAGTCAGGTTCCGGCAGTACGCCATCTCCTATGGCACCGAGGAAGCGCGGCATGTCTGCCACTCCAGGTGGAGTGGGGGATGGAACTGCGGCGGCGTCTGTACCGCTGCGGAGTGTCGGCAGCGCCTCCGGCTGCAGCCAGCGCCAGGTCAGACTCGGAAAGGCCGAGCCGTCAGCGGAGCCGTCGTAGCGGATCAGATACTTAAACGCGGCCATGACGGCCATGACACCCAGGATAAACAGGCCCAGTCTCTTGAGCCGTACCCCGCGCCGGTGCAGCGCCCACCAGAGTCCAAAGAGGATCAGCCACAGCGGGATGAGAATCATGAGAGCGCCTGAGCGAAAGACGTGATCTGTGGCCCAGAGCCAGGCCAGCAATCCGCCAAACAGCAGGGTGAGAAAAAGAGGGAATTTGGGGATCATGGGAGTGGGGTTCGCGTCTTTTTACGTCTGTCGCAGGGCAAAGGAAATGGCTGGCGTTATTTTGGCGTATGTCTCATCCTCCGCCAGTTCCCACCAACCCTCATGAAACAGTTTCTCCTCTCTTTGCTTGCTGCGTCCAGCCTGATGGCCGCCGATCACGTCGTTTATGAACCCTCCGGCACGGCCAAAGGAAAGCACATCGTGCTCCTGTCCGGCGACGAGGAGTACCGCAGCGAGGAGTCCATGCCCATGCTTGGCAATATCCTCAGCCAGCATCACGGCTTCAAATGCACGGTGCTCTTCAGCCTCGGTGCCGATGGCACGATCGTACCCACCAACGGTGCCAGCCTGAGCCATCCTGAGGCGCTGGATTCCGCCGATGCCATCGTCATGCTGTTGCGCTTCCGCCACTGGGACGAGGCCACCACCCAGAAATTCGCGGCTGCCGTGAATCGCGGCGTGCCGATCATCGCCCTGCGCACCAGCACGCATGCGTTTGGCGGCTACGCCAAGGACAGCCCGTTCGCGGCGTGGAACTGGAACAATGCAACGGGCGGCTGGGGCAAAAAATTCCTCGGCGAGACCTGGGTCAGCCACTGGGGCAAGCACAAGTTTGAAGCCACCAAGGGCGTCATCGAAGCCGCAAACGCAAATCACCCCGTGCTGCGCAGCGTGAGCGATCTCTTTGCCAACACCGACGTCTATGAAGCCGCTCCGCCCGCCGACTCTATCATTCTGGTTCGTGGTCAGATCCTGCAAGGCATGACTCCCGACACACCTCCGGCCAGCTACACGAAGGCCACCGCCGCCAAGGTCGAGCAGGAGGTGAACACGCCCATGATGCCCATCGCCTGGCTCCGCGTGGTGAAGAATGATGCCGGCACCGAAAACAAAATCCTCGCCACCACCATGGGTGCCGCCACCGACCTCACCAACGAAGGCCTGCGCCGCCTCGTCGTGAATGGCGTCTTCTGGGGCCTCGGACTCGATGTGCCCGAGAAAGCAGATGTGAGCATCGTCGGTGAATACAAGCCCACGATGTACGGCTTCGGCGAATTCCAAAAGGGATTGAAGCCGGATGGGTTTGAGCTGGTGAAGTAAGGCCCAGCGTTTTTTGGAGTGCGGCTGCGGGAGCTGCCGCTTTCGAGCGTCTCGTGGCATACGTGAGATGACCAGTCTGCGAAAAATCACCGGCTGCTGCTTTCGAGTGTCTCGTGGCCTTCTTTAGCCGACCGGCCTGCGAAAGCGGTGGCTGCGTTCGTGCCTCACTGCGCAACCGCAGTCCAAAAGGGCTGCGTGCGCTATGTCACTTCAGCTCAAACACAAACGGCAGACCCTGCGCGTTCATCATGGCTTTCTCCTTGGCCATGAAGCGTTCGGCCAGTTGGGTGAAACTGCCGTCGCTGTGCATGCGGGCGAGGACTTCGTTGACCTGGGTCTTCAATTTGTCATTGCCTTGCTTCAAGCCGATGGCCCAGACTTCTTCGCGCAGCGGGGCGAGCAGGGCGCGCGTCTTCTCGGCGTACTTGGCCTGGTAGTTCATGATCGAGAGCTGGTCGTAAATCCACGCATCGACGCTGGCGTTGACCACTTCCAATTCTCACGCACCCAGCTTTCTCCCGTGGTGCCAAGGCGTACGACGATTTTGCGGCCCGGTGTTTTCAGATCGGCGGCGCTCTGAACGGTGGAGTCTTTGGCGGCTAGAACCGCGAGGCCCGTCTTCACATAAGGTTCGGAAAAGTCGATGGATTTGCGCCGCTCCGGCGTGGCGGTCATCGCCGAAAGCACGAGGTCGATGGAGCCGGTGCGTAGCGCGGTGATGAGGCCGTCGAAGTTGATGTTGCGGAATTCCACCTCGCGTCCAAGCGCCTTGCCGATCTCACGTCCCACCTCGATGTCCACACCGGTGATCTGGCCTGTGGCATCGACGAACTCAAAGGGCGGGTAGGTGGCGTCGGTGCCGATGATGAGCTTGTTGCTGCGTGAGCAGGCGCAGAGCGTGAGAAGCAGGGTGAGGGCGAGGTATCGAAGCATAGGATCAATCAGGAGTTCAAATCACTGGCGTAGTCACTAGGCATGCGCCAGTCGCCACGCGGAGAGAGAGCGACGGAGCCGACCTTGGGGCCGTCGGGTACGCTGGAGCGCTTGAACTGGTTTTGGGCGAAACGTTTGAAGAAGAGCGCGAGCCATTTGGCGATGGTTTCATCATCGTATTTGCCCGCAAAGGCCTGCGCGGCCAGCCAGCGGATTTTTTCGGCATTGTTGCCATGCCGCACGAAGTGAAACAGGAAGAAGTCATGCAACTCATACGGCCCGATGGTGTCCTCGGTCTTCTGCTGCAGCGATTCATCCGCTGCGAGCGGCAGCAGTTCGGGCGTGATCGGCGTGTCGGCGATGTCCAGCAGGATGGCACCTGCTTTGTCGGCGAAGGGGCCGGCGGCGCACCACTCGATGAGGTAGCGCACCAGCGTCTTCGGCACGCCGGAGTTCACGTGATACATCGACATGTGGTCGCCATTGAAAGTACACCAGCCCAGCGCGGCTTCGGAGAGATCGCCGGTGCCGACGACGATGCCGCCGGTCTTGTTGGCGAGGTCCATGAGGATCTGCGTGCGCTCGCGAGCCTGTGAGTTCTCGTAAGTCGCATCGTGCTGAGTCTCTGAATGACCGATGTCGGCAAAGTGCTGATGCACGGCGTCGTTGATGGAAATCGTGCGCAGCTCAATGTTCAGCGCCTCGGCGAGCTGTTCGGCATTGCCCTTCGTGCGCGAGGTGGTGCCGAATCCCGGCATCGTGACCGTCAGCGCGGCGGTCATCGGCATGCCCGCACGTTTCAAGGCCTCCAGCATGACCAGCAGCGCGAGGGTGGAGTCGAGCCCGCCGGAGAGACCGAGCACCGCAGTTTTGGCGCGTGCTTGTTTCAATCTACGGGCGAGCCCCGTGGACTGAATGGCGAAAATTTCCTCGCACACCGCCGCACGATCCACTTTGGCAGAGGGCACAAAAGGATGCGCTGAAATGCTACGCAGAAGTGTGTCAGCGCCACCGAGGGCCGCGCCGAGACTGAAAGCGACGCGGCGGAAGCCGATGCTGCCTGCTTCATCGCGGAACGCGGAACTCTTCAGCCGGTCATGCGCCAGATGTTGCAGATCGACATCGGTGATCACGGCGCGTGTCTCGAAGGAGAAGCGTTCCGTTTCACCGAGAAGGATGCCATTTTCAGCCACGATGCCGTGCCCCGAATAAACCACGTCCGTGGTCGATTCACCCGCACCTGCTCCGGCATAGACATACGCCGCAAGGCAGCGTGCCGACTGCTGCGCCACGAGATGACGGCGGTAGGGAGCCTTGCCGAGAACTTCCGTGCTGGCTGATGGATTGGCCAGCAGCGTGGCTCCGGCGAGCGAGAGCTGGCAGGAGGGTGGGATCACCGTCCACAAGTCCTCGCAGATTTCGACGCCAAGCACGAAGCCCGGCACATCCAGCACCTCAAACAGCAGCTCCGCACCGATGGCGACATCCTGGTCGTTCAAGCGTAGCGTGGAAACGTTCAGTGTGTGCGCGGGCGAGAACCAGCGCCGTTCGTAGAACTCGGCCGAGTTGGGGAGGAAGGTCTTCGGCACCAGACCGAGCAGTCGGCCTTTGGCCAGCACCGCCGCCATGTTGTAGAGGCGGTCCTGTACCCGCAGCGGCAGGCCCACGACGATCACGCAGGGCAGATCTTTTGTTTCTTGCACCAGTACTGCCAGGCCTTTCACGCTCGCATCCAGCAGTGAGGTGGTGTGAAATAAATCCGCGCAGGAGTAGCCGGTGAGGCTCAGCTCCGGGAACACCACCAGTCGGCAGCCGCGCTGCGCCAGCGTGCGCGCTTCACGGGCGAGGATCGCGACATTTTTCGCGACATCTCCCAGCACCAGTTCCGGGGACACAGCGGCGACACGCACCAAGCCAAGTCGTTCGCGGGTGGAGGTCGGGGTGGGGGCTGCTTGCGGCATGGGGGAACCTAGCACGCAGGGTTTGGGGTACGCGAGGATTTATGTGCCGGCTCAAGCGTCCGCTACGGGGCTTCTACTTGAGGCTGCGCGTCCTTGTCCGGAGTTCTATCCGCATCCTTCACCGTCTTCTGGAGGTGCGCTTCCGTGCTTGGGTCTGGGCACGGAGGGTCTCATTGATTTCTTCGGGGGTGAGAACAATCGCGTGGCGGATGGTGACCTCCTGCAAGGCCGCGACTTCTGACGGTGCAGCGGCTGGGCTTGGAGGACTGGAAGGTGGTTCGGCGGCTGCGACGACCGGTGCAGCAGGCGGAGTCGGGAGATTTGTGGTCATCTCTTTTGGAGCGAGGTCTCCCGAGGTAAGCTTATCGTTTTGGGCTGGGGTGAGGATGGCGCGGCGGATCACGGGCTCTTCAGCGGGTGCTGTGACGCTGGCCGCCGTGTTTTCGGACGCCACCAGGGGCAGTGGCGGCTGGCTGGTCACCGCCATCTCTTTGGCAGGCAACTTCTCTTGGGGCGTGACGCTTGCAAGCATGGACGAAGCAGGTGCTTGCGGTGTGGGAGTCGCAGGCATTGGGCTTGTGAGGGCCTCCGCCTGCGGAGGCACCACTGCAACCTCTGCAACTGGGGCAGGGGAGGGCGCTGGAGCGGGGGTTGGGAGCTCGACGGCCACCACGGGGATCTTGTGGATGATGGGCTGCGGCAGCGTCTGCGAGGGCGGAATGGCGGCGTGTTTGGGCGTGGACTCAACGACCTCCTGGACGGGGGCTGCTTCTGGCGGCGGTGAAGAAGTGAATGAGGCGAATGTCACAGAACCGGCTGATGGCAGGTCGCCAAAAATCATCCAAGACACGGTTCCAAGGAGCAGGACCGTCGCAGCCAGGGCCAGCCAAGGAAAGCTGAAGCGGGGCGGTGATGGACGATGGAAATCAAATGACTGAAGGTCGCTGCTGACCGGCGCGAGGATAAGGGTTTTCTTGGCGTGGTCCACGGGCGCTTCCTCCGGGGTCCAGTCTTCCTCAAAATCAGAGATAAAGCCTGCGCTGGCCATTTCATGCAGAGCAATGGGGGCTTGCACAGCCAGAGGGTCCTCCACCGAGTCCAGTTCGGCGCTGGCGGCGGTCAGGAGGTAGGAGAGCTTTTCGGTGAAGTCGGGCGGAGTGGGCAAGGCGCTGCCGCTCAGCACGCGCTGCAGGCAATCCTGCACGTAGCCGATCACTTGTTCAGGCATGCTGGTGGGAAACTCGGCAATCTCCCTCATCTGTCCTTCTCCCGTGAGAAGATACGCCGCCAGACAGATAAAGGAGCGATGACGCGCTTCACGGGCGGCGATCCCGGTCAGTTCCTCTGAGGGGTGGTTTTCCCAGGGGCTCAGGTCGATCAGCCGAGGTTTGCATAGAGTGCGCATCGTCTTGTGCAGGCGAAGTTTCACCACAAATTTCGGCCAGGCATCCAGCCGCTTTTGATGCAGACGCTCCAGATCACGGGGCAGAACGGGTCCGTCATAACCGACACAGAGCTGAATGTTGGCGGGATCCAGGTCCACCCTTAGAACGCCGGTTTCCACCGCCTGGTCCAAACCGGCCTGGATCTGCCGCAGTAACGTGATGACTTCTCCGGGATTGAGCGTGCCGCGTTTCGCCATCAGGGCGCTGAGGCTCATGCCCGGCTCGCGCACCTCGCGTTCCGGGGGCAGCAACTGCAGAGTGACCTGCTGTTCATCGGCAACATTGACCGCTGAAATGGCGAAGGGGTGGCAGCCTGAAAGCTCGGGGTTTTGGATGCTGAAGCTCACGCCAAACAGGGTTTTCAGCGGAATATCGCCCAGCAGCAATGCCTGCAGGTGGGAGATGGGCAGCGTTGCAGGCTCTGCCACAAGCAGCAGCTTGGGATTGCGCGCCTGCACCAGGGTCACATGTGAGCACATCGCCTCCCGCACCTCGTCCCGCAGAGTTTTGCTGGAGACTGAATGATCTGCCGTGCAGGTCAGGACCGACTTGAGGACGAAACGCAGGCTTGCTGGCAGCTCTGCGATGACGCCGAAATCTTCAGGATTCCCGCCCGGATAGGCCTGCCCGGTCATCAGCAGAAACAGCAAACGGCAGGCTTCGGTCACGAGCCGGGAGCTGCTTGGGCCGGAGGTGGCAGAACTTGATTGTGACAGCCCGTAGTCAAACAACCGGAGCTGCAAATACTCCTCTTCCTGGGAGGAGACCAGCACCCGGTCCAGGCGCACGTTTGCAGGCAGTTGCCCCTGTTCCTCGGCTCTGCCCAGGTCTTGGAGCAACTGATGCATCAAAGCAAGGGAGGTCACCGTGGGCACGGCTCCGCGCCGCTGGACATAGTCCTGGACGAACTCACCCTCGTTGAGGTTGGTGACGTAATAGGCCAGACCGTCATCCACGCCGACTTCGAGAATCGTCATGAAAGAATGGCCGCGCGCACCTGCCGCCCCGCGCAGCAGTTCACAAGTGCGAAGCTGCACGCCTTCATCGGAGAACTCGGGTTTCACCTCCGCCTGCGGCAAAGTGGCTTTGGACTCGTAAAACCTGTGGCGGCACCAGGCGCGAACCCGTGCGCTGCGGACTTGTCGGCGCTTTCCAGGCTTGGACTTGCGTCCGCCAAGCCTTGAGGCGTTCCACTTGCGTTGTGACTGCCTGTTCACCGGCCGGACCAACTGTCTCGTAGAGGCGGGCTGCCCTGAGGCAGGCTCCGCAGCAGCTTTCCCAGTGAAAATATGGAGTTCCACCAAACGGCAGTTCCGCTGCTCAAAGGCCAGCATGACCACTTCGTCTTGGGCACGCGGCAGCTTGATCGGCGAGCCATTGCGATGGCTGGCCAAGGCAAGGGATCCAAAAAGTTGTGGCCCGTCTGTCATAACTGAATCGTGTGTATGGAAAGTTTAGTGAATGGGCTTCTAATCGAACCCCTCTTCTTGAATATGATCCTTGCGACTCATTTGTGCAATGGAAAT
>NCCR01000350.1:0-3929 GCA_002279765.1 Verrucomicrobia bacterium 12-59-8
CCGTGCATTGGCGGTTTCCGTGTTGATGTCAACGCTGGTAAACGTGAGCGTTTTCCCTGTGTCGAGGTTGTTGGTGAGTGTTCTGGCCCCACCGGTCAGGCCGGTGAGTTTACCGTTGAAGATCAGGCTTTGGCTGCCGGAGACCGTCACCGCCGTCAGCGTGATGGCGTTTGAGAGGGTGCGCGTGGCGTTGAGCGCCTGAATCGTACCCGCAGTGAGTGTCAGCAGACCGCTGGCCAGACCACCGTTTGCGCTGTTGTTAAACTGCAGCGTGCCGGTGGTCAGCGTGGTGGCGCCGGCGCTGTTGTTGCTGCCGGACAACACCAGCGTACCTGCCGCCGCATTCATCGTTGTGGTGCCAGAATAGGTGTTGGCTCCGCCCAGCGTCGTGGTGGCGGTATTGGTGATGGTGAGAGTGCCTGCAACGCCCGCACCATTGAAGTTGGCGATGGTGCCGCTCAGGGTGGTGTTCCCCGAGCCTGCAAGGGTGAAAAGTCCCGCCACAGTGGCGGAATCAGAAAGGAATACATTGCCGCCAAGCGTCAGCAGATTCCCGCCGGTAATGCTGCTGGTCAGGGTGCGCGCCGCAGCACTGACCACGGTGAAGTTTCCGTTGATCGATAGACTTTGGGATCCGGAGACTGTCGCCGCTGTGAAAGTCACCGCATTGGTGAGGCTGCGCGCCGCATTGATGGCCTGCAAGGTACCCGCAGTGAGAGTCAGAACGCCGCTGGCAATGCCGCCGTTGGTCGCGCCGCCAAGCTGGATGGTGCCAGCAGTCAAGGTCGTGCCGCCGGCACCGCTGTTGGTACCGTTGAAAATAATGGTGCCACCCGCCGTCGTCTGGCTGGTCAGGCCGCCGTAGTTGTTGGTCCCGTTCAACGTCAGGATGCCAGTGCCGGTGTAGTTGAGGCCGCTGGCCGTGGAAGTACCGCCATTGATCACGGGACCGTTGATGATGATGTTGGAGATGTTGCCAGTGAGAACATCGACACGGCTTGCCGAATTGTTGCTCAGGGCATAGCTGCCGAGCACCAGGGTGCTGCCAGCGCCGGCATTCACCGTTATCGTATTGACGGCGTTGGCCGTGTTGGTCAGGGCACCGAGAGACAGGGTCCTGTTGGTCCCGCCCATGGTGATGGTCAAAGCTGCGACTCCGACATTGACGGAGCCTGCGCCAAAGTTCAGGTCATTGCTGCCCGTGAAAGCGAAGCTGCCGCCGAGAGACATATTGTTGTCCTGAACGAGGGTCAGTGCGGAGCCTGTGACGTTGTCGATGGTGCCGCCGCTGATGGTGATCGTGCCACCGGCAAGGCCGCCATTATTCGCACTGGTGTTGTCCAGGAGAAGGGTGCCTGCCGTCAGCGTGGTGCCGCCGCTGGTGCTGCTGTTGGTGCCGGAGGTTCTGAGCGTCCCTGCGGCATTATTCATGACCGTCAGACCATTGTAGCTGTTGGCGCCGGTGAGGTTCAGAGTGCCGGAGCCCACCTGCTGCAGGCCGCCGCTGCCGGAGACGGTCGCGCCGAAGGTGACGAGGTCGCTGCGATTGAAGGAGAGCGAGCCATTGTCCGTGATGACGGTGCCATTGCTGAGGCTGCCGGTGGTGCCGCCATTACCAAGCTGGAGGGTTGCACCGGAGTTGATCTGCGTGGTGCCGGTGTAGGTGTTCGCATTGGTCAGGGTGGTGGTGCCGGAGGCGATGATGAGCCCTGTCTTGAACGTACCTGAACCCAGCACGTCCTGAATGAGGCCGCCAAAGGTGGAGGTGCCGTTGATGGTCAGGAAACCATCTGCGGTGGTGCTGCTGTTGCCAATGATCTGACTGGCCGCCACAGCGCCTGCTCCCACGGAGAGAGAGCTGACGGTCTGGCTGAAGCCATTGAGATCGAGCACACCGTCGAAGCCGGTCGTTCCCAGTGTGATGGCGCCCGTGCCCAGCGCCCCATCGGCACCGAGACGACTCGTGCCATTGAGAACGCTGACGCCCCCGGTGAAAGCGTTGGTGCTGGCCAGGGTCAGCGTGCCGCCACCCGTGATGACCAGGGAGATGTTGCGCGAAGCACCGTTGCTGATCAGACCCCCGAAAGTGCTCGGTGCCGCGCTGTCGTAGGTGAGGACCGAGTTGCTGGTGGCGCTGTTGTTGGTGATCGTCTGGCTTGCTGCGGTGCCGGCGGTGGCGAGCGCGCTGACACTCAGGTTGAATCCATTCAAATCCAAAGTGCCGCTGGTGATGGCGCCACCGATAATGACAGAAGAACCTGCGGGCACGGCCGTGGCGCTGCCAAGGGCCATGACGCCCTGCGCTATGGTGACACCGCCGCCATAGCTGTTGTTTCCGGAGAGAGTTTTGATGGCGGAGGAGGATGCCATGTTGATCAACACGGATCCCGAACCGCTGATGTCGCCGGCAAAGGTCGAGTTGTCAGAGCGGCTGAAAGCAAGGACACCGTTGTCTAAAATGTTGCCAGTGATGGAACCCGTGGTGCCGCCGTTGCCGATCTGAAGAGTGCCGCCGGTGATGGTCGTGGACGAACCGCTGCCGAAGCTGTTGGTGCCGGTGAGGATGGTGACACCCGCGATGTTTTCCAGAGTGCCGCTGCCAGTGATGCTGCCGGACACGAGAAGGCCGGTGCTGTTCGTATTGAACTTAAGCGCGCCGTTATCGAGGATGTTTCCGGAGATGGAACCATCCGCTCCGCCATCCCCCACGGTGAGTGTGCTGGCGGCGTCAATCGTGGTGCCGCCGGTGCTGCCCAGCGAACCGGTCAGGGTGAGCGTGCCGCCGCCGCTGATCTGCGTGGTGCCAGTACCGGTGATGCTGCCGGTGTAGTTGTAAGCGTCACTGCGGTTGAAGATCAGCGCGCCATTGTTCATGATGCCTCCCATGCCCACAATGGAACCGGTCGTGCCGCCGCTGCCGATCCGCAGCGTGCCGCCGCTGATCGTGGTGAGTCCGGTGTAGGTGCTGGCACCTGTGAGAGTCAGGCTGCCGTCTCCCGTCATGGTGAGTGCGAGCTTTCCGGTGGATCCATTCTGCAGGACGCCGGCAAAGACACTGACAGGTTCACCGCTAAGCGGGCCGCCGATTGTCTGAAGATCCAGCGTGAGGGTGACGTCTGAAGCACCGCCGTTTTCCACGACTGCGGAGCCGGGAGTCGCATTGGTGTTCAGGCCGGTCAGAGTGATGCTGTTGGAGTTGAGCTGGAGTTTTGTGCCAGCGGCGACATTGGCCCCGAAGAGCAGGCCGTTCGTGGTGCCAAGCGCAAGCGCGTTGCCAAGCTGGATGACACCGCCGTTGAGAATGATGCCGCCGGTGAAGGAATTGGCGTTGCTGATGGTCACCGTGCCGGTGTTCGACTTGATGAAGTTTGCACTGCCCGCAATGCCATTGCTGCCGGTAATGAAGTAGGGGACGACCGAGCTGTTGTTGAAAGTGACCGAGGAGGGTTGCACATCGCCCTCGGAAATGTCCACCGTCTTGGAGCCAACGGCGGAGTCGTCAAAGAGGACCACGTCACCCTCAAGATAGGCGGTGGGTGAACCTGCATTGATCAGCTTCCAGTCGAGGAGGAAAGTGTCACTAGGAGCCCAGCGTGAGCTGGCCAATCCTGTGGTAGTGTCAAAGCCGGTCCATACCGGATTGTCTGCATTGAGGGTCAGGGTGATGGAACTGCCCGTGTCCGTGAGGAAGCCTGCGGTGCGTGTATTGGTGCCGGCAATGGAGCCTATTGTGAAGGCGCTAAAACCAGCCGTCCCCAGGATGGAGCCGCCGGTGTAGGTCAGCAGCGTGTAGGGCGTGCCATTGGTGTAGCCCGAGGGTGAACTGGTGGTGACGTTGATGGTGATCGAACTGACAGACGAACCGGTCGTCAGCGCGCCCACATTGAGGATGTTCGGCGAACCTTCGGCGATCTGACCGACATTGATGG
>NCCR01000350.1:4010-6964 GCA_002279765.1 Verrucomicrobia bacterium 12-59-8
CCCGTCCCGGCGACCAGGACACTCGAAGAAGCCAGGGAGCTGTTCACAAACAGCCTGCCGTTACTGACGGTCGTGGCCCCCGTATAGGTGTGCGCACTGGTGAGGGACATGCTTCCCGTGCCCCCTTTGATCAGCCCGCCGGACACACCGGAAATGACGCCATTGTACACCGTGGTGGCATTGTTGCCGCCGGTGGTAAGCACACCTGCCCCAAGGGCCACATTGCCACCTGTGGTCCCACCGCCCGACAGCGAACCGATGACTTGGTTGCTGCCGTTGAGGTCGAGAGAAACGCCACTGGTGTTGTCGAGAGTAAAAGCGGACGTGCTTGAGAACACATTGGCTCCTCCGGCACGCAGTGTGCCGCCGCTGACCTGGGTGGTGCCTGCATAGGTGCTGGAGCCGGTCAGAGAGAGCGTGCCGTCACCCGTTTTGAGAATGCCGCCACCGCTGCCGCTGTCACTCAAATCACCTGCAAGCACGGCATCGGTGGATGCCGAACCATTGTCCACCTGGACCGTGCGAACGGCACCGTTTGTGTCAATGCCATTCTGGAAGGTGACGGTGTTGTCTGAAGTCGTGCTGGAGAGCACCAAAGCGCTGCCGGTGGGAACAAAGCTGCCGGTGTTCCAGATCACGGTGCCGCCAGCCCCGCCCAGGTTCACATTGCGCGCCGCACCCAAGGCGCTGAAACCACCGCTGGCGGTGAACTGCACCTGGTTGTCACCGGTTCCCAAGACCTGGGTGAAATCCGTGCTGGCCAGTTCGACGACACCGCCGCTGATGTTGAGATTGCTGTTCGAAGACAGAGCGCCCGCGCTGCCCAGTCGCAACACTCCAGCCATCACGGCCACCTGCGTGCCGCTGACTGCCAGATTAGTTCCCGACAAAACCAGCGTGCCAGCACCTGCTTTGGTCAGGGTTCCACTATTAAGCGTCACCACTCCGGCAATGGTCGCCAGTTTGTCCGGGTCCATGGTGATGGTGGCTCCGCCGCTGCCAATGGTGACTCCACGATTGGCATTGAAACTCATGTCTGCCGTGAGGTGCAAAAGGGCGTTGTTGCTGATCTGCAACTGGTTGGCCACGGCGGTGGCGGGGAAGGCCCCGAGATTCAAATTCGAGCTGATTTGAAGTTCACCCCCCGTCAGAATGGTCCTGCCGCTCCACGGGGTGTTGATGCCGCCCAGAACCACGGTGCCGGCACCGTTGAGCGTCAGATCGCCAGTGCCAGAAATGACATTCGCCAGGGTCAATGTGGTGCCGGTATTCGGTGTCAATGTGCCGCCATAACCCGCGATGGTGACTCCACGGTTGGTGTCGTCCAGGGAAAGGGTGGCCGTCGTCACGAGCTGACCCCCATTGAAGGTGAGCTGATCTGCCGTGGCGGCTGCCGGATTTGCGCCCAATGCGCCTTGGGCAGAGATCGAGAGGGACCCTTGATTCAGGACGGTCTTGCCAGTGTAGCTATTCGCACCGCCCAGCATCACCACGGCACCCAGGCCTTCCTTGGTAAACCCGCCATTTCCAGTGAGGATGTTGGCGGCAGCAATGGTGAAAGTTTTGGTGGCGGCGACTTCAAAAATGCCACCGCCTGCGCCCAAAGTGACGCCCACATTGCTGCGTGCGGCATCCAAAGTGACGTCACCAGTCATCACGAGGCGGCCGCCATTCAGCGTCCACTGGTCTGCGGTGAAGTTGGCGGGATTGCCGCCCAGATTTGCCTCTGAGGAAATGCTGATGCCGCCGAAATAAACTCCTGTCGTGAGGTACTGCTGGCCGGTGATGATCGTCTTGCCGGTGTAGGTGTTGGTGCCTGTGAGGGTGAAGATGTTGCCACCGATCATGGAAAGGCCCAGAGCACCCACGCCATCTTGAAGCGTTCCGTCAAACTGCGTGGGGGAGCCAAGAATCATCGATGAATTCCCCACCGTCAAAACAGCGCCCGAGGCGCTCGAGTTGGTGATCACACCGCTGCTCTCACCGCCCAGACCGTCGATCACTTCGCTGTGACCGGCGAGGTCCAGCATGCCGGTGCCATTGAGCTGCACGCTTGAGGTGTTGAGAATTTGATCGCCGTTCGCCGTGTCGCCGCCGAGTTCCACAAGTGCGCCGTTTTCAATCGTGAGCCCGACATTGGACAGGACATTGATGGCAAAGATGCCGACGGCGTTCACGTTCCCGCCGGACTTGTTGAGGATCAAGGTCCCCTCCTGCACCTTAAGATACAGGACGTTGTTGGAACTGCCATCCAGCGAAAGGGTACCCGCACCGGTTTTGGTAAGCAGCTGATAGCTCGGACTCATCAGCGTGCTGGTAACCGTGCCCGTCAATGTGAGCTTCGCACCGCTGTCCACTTCGAGGGTGGTCGCCCGGGCCACGTTGACACTGGGATTGGTGAGGGTGCCTGCATTGGCAGCATCGGACGCCCCCGTGTAACGCAGGGCCGCGCCGTTCAGATTGAGCGCGCCAGCTCCGGAACCCAGACGGTTCACCGCGTCGAAAGTCACCCTGCCCTCGTTCAGGAAAATACTGCCGGAGAAACTGCTGGCTCCGGAGAGCACCAGCTCCCCTGCTCCGCTCTTGGTCAGCGCCACGGCATTGGCACCGTTGTCGATGATGCTGGAGATGATGTTGAGAGCGGCGCTCGCATTGTCATGATAAATCACCAGGTCGGCGTTGGCTGCGGCTCCTGCGGCCGTAGTGAGGGAGCCGCCGGAGATCGTTGAGATGTTGCCGCCCACCGCTGACGTCACCAGAATACCCCCGACATTGAGCGTGTTGCCGCCCAGATTGAGCGTGCGCGCTTCAGCCAGATTGAAGCGCAGGCTGTCAGCCGCCGCACTGGCAGCCAGGGTGGTGTCCACTCCTGTCGCCACGGTGGCATTGCCGGAAATCGTGGTGCTGGTCGTGGCGGTGTAGTTCGAAAGCACGACGATGGTGTTGCCAGAAAC
>NCCR01000351.1:0-802 GCA_002279765.1 Verrucomicrobia bacterium 12-59-8
CTGAACGGAGACCTTGTCCGGCACGAGACGGGCGAAGGCACGGAGAAAATCATCAGACTCCTGAGGAGTCATGTGCATTTTCCAGTTGGCGGCGATGATGGGTTTGCGGAAGGGAACGAAAGCCATGGGGTGTTTAATGAAGGGGTTGGTAGCTGAGGGTGGGCGATTATTTGTCTTTCAAGCAGGCGACGCCGGGAAGGACTTTGCCTTCGAGGAGTTCGAGGGAGGCACCGCCGCCGGTGGAGATGAAGGTCATTTTGTCGCCGAGCTTGGCTTTCTTGACGGCCTTCACGCTGTCGCCACCGCCGATGATGGTCTTGGCGCTGGAATTGGCCGCGACGGCTTCGGCAACATCGAAGGTGCCTTTGGAGCTTTCCTTGATCTCAAACACGCCCATGGGGCCGTTCCAGATGACGGTTTTGGCCTTGGCGATTTCGTCGGAGAAGAGCTTCACGGACTCAGGCCCGATATCGACGCCTTCCCAGCCGTCAGGGATGCTTTCGCCTGCAGCCGTGAATTTGATGTTGCCGAGCTTCTTCGTGTCGAAGTCGAAGGCGTCGGTGATCATGGCATCCACGGGGATGAGGATTTTCACGCCGCGTTCCTTGGCCTTGTCGAGGGCGGCCTGTGCAATCGGCTCCCACTCGGGCTTGTAGAGGCTTTTGCCGATGGAGATGCCCTGGACGAGCTTGCGGAAGGTGTAGGCCATGCCGCCGCCGATGATGATGGTGTCGGCCTTTTCGAGCAGGCGATTGATGACGCCGATTTTGTCGTTCACTTTTGCGCCGCCAAGGATCACGAC
>NCCR01000351.1:819-5300 GCA_002279765.1 Verrucomicrobia bacterium 12-59-8
CTTCGCGGTGGGCGGAGCCGAAGGCGTCGTTGACGAAGACTTCCGCGAGATCCGCCATGCCTTTGGCCAGGGTGGCGTCATTCTTTTCTTCACCGGCGTGGAAGCGGGTGTTTTCGAGCAGGAGGACGTCGCCGTTGCCAAGCGCGAGGGCCTTGGCCTTCGCTTCTTCGCCGACGCAGTCGCTGGCGAAAGCGACCGGCTTGCCGATCAGTTCGCTCAAAGCCGGTGCGACGGGGGCGAGGCTCTGCTTGGGATCACGCTGGCCTTTCGGGCGGCCCAGATGGCTGGCGAGGATGATTTTGGCGCCTTTTTCGATCAGGAACTTGATGGTGGGCAAGGTCTCCTGAATGCGGGTGGCGTCGGTGATGACCATCTGCCCGTCCTTCTCATCGAGAGGCACGTTGAAATCGACGCGCACAAAGACGCGTTTTCCGGCGAGGTCGAGGTCACGAATGGTCTGCTTGGGCATGGTGTTTTTTTGATGGGGTAAACGGAGCCGCAAGGCGGCGGGGGGCCGGATTCCTAGCACAGAGCGTGCTCGTTGCGCATGGAATTTTTCGGGAAGCCGGAGGGCTTTTTCAAAAAAAGGGCGGGAGTTCAGCGCTCATTCAGATCCAGCCGGTGGATTTCGAGGGGGAGTTCCTGCTCAAGATACTCAATCAGGCTCTTCACCCGCTGGGGCAGGTGCTCGTGCGCGGCATGGGCGATTTGCAGATCCAGGGGGGCCAGATGCCAGTCTGGCAGAAGTTGAACCAGCCTCCCTGCGGTGATGTCCCGCGCCGCCATCCACTCCGGCAGGATGGTGAATCCAGCCCCTTCGATGGCCGCCTCACGCAAGGCCGTGACGGTGTCCAGCAACATGACAGGCGCGAGCTTGAGCTTTTTGATCTGCTTCGCCCGTTCAAGATCGACCCGGTCACGCGAGTAGAAGTGAGGCTGCAAAATCCCCAGCCATGGGAGGTCCTTCAGGTCTTCCGGGCGTGCAGGCAAAGCGTGGTTTTTCAACATCGACGGCGCAGCAACAAGTCTCCGGCTAAGCTGGGCGACCTTGCGAATCGTGACCCGACGATCTGTGGGTGCGCCGACCATGATGCCGCAATCAAAGCCCTCTTTGATGAACTTTGTCGGGCGATTGATCAGATGGAGCTCGGTGGTGACGTCAGGATGCTCCTTTTGAAAACGTGACAGCACGCGGGACACGATCCACTGGCCGACATCGACCACGGAGACCATGCGGAGATGGCCGCGCAGGACATGCCGCTCGGCCCGGAGGCGGCTCCCCATGCGGTCTGCCAGTGTGAGCAGTTCGCGAGCATCCGCCAGCACGATGATGCCAGCATCGGTCAGGCTCATCGTATGGGTGTCACGGCGGATGAGGGGTGCCCCGATTTGAGCTTCCAAAGCCGCCAGATGCCGGCTCAGCGTGGGCTGGGCCATGCCAAGCACCTTGGCGGCACGTGAAATGCTGCCGGAGGCGGCGATCTGGACAAATTCACGGACTTGCTGGAGGTCGTTTAGATTGGTCATTCACTTATGGTATAACACATATGTTGAATATGTCCTATTTTAGATGCCAGCGCGTTCGTTAACTCTGTCCATGCAATGCGCCCCGCTTTTCCCAATTTTTTCCATGCCAACGTGGCGACATGCCGTGGCAGGCCTGCTCATTCTGAGTTCTCTCACCGCTTGCAAACGCAATGCGGCAGGTCCTGGCGGTACGCCCCAAGCAGCGACGCCGGAGGTCACGGTCGCCAAGCCCATCGCCCGACGGCTTAAGGACTGGGACGAATTTACCGGGCGGCTGACAGCGCGTGATCGCGTCGATATCCACGCACGGGTCTCCGGCTATCTTACCCAGGTCAGCTTCAAGGAAGGCACCGAGGTTAAGGCGGGAGATCTGCTGTTCACCATCGATCCGCGTCCTTATGAAGCCATTGTCGAGCGTGCCGAGGCGATGCTTGCCCAGGCGAAAACGGCGGCAGAACTCGCCGGTGTCGAAGCCAAGAACGCCACCGCCCTCCGCCAGGGGCAGGCGATCTCGGTCGAGGAGTCGGAACGCCGCCTGAAAAGTGCCACGGGAGAACTTGCGGGCGTGAGGGGAGCGGAGGCTGCGGTGCGCGCGGCGAAGCTCGATCTTGAGTTCACGCAGATTCGCGCGCCGATCAGCGGTCGCATCAGTGATGCACGCGTGACCGAGGGCAACCTTGTGAGTGGTGGCAACCAGAACGCGACCTTGCTCACCACGATTGTGGCGCTGGATCCGATTTACTGCGAGATCGAGGCCGATGAACGTTCGGTGCTCAAGTACCGCGAGATGCACAAGAATGGTGAGCGTGTGAGCGCGATGTTTGCACGCATTCCCGCCGAGATGGCGCTCATTAATCAGGAAGGCTGGCCCAATCATGGCGAAGTGGATTTCGTGGACAATCAGATCAACCCCGCCACAGGCACCATCCGTGCCCGTGCGGTGTTTCCCAATGCCGACCGGCTGATGGCTCCCGGTTTCTTTGCCAAGGTGCGCATCCCCGGCAGTGGCGAATACGACGGCCTGCTAATTCGTGATTCTGCCGTGGGCGATGATCAAGGCAGCAGCTTCGTCTGGGTGATCGATGCGGAGGACAAGGCCGTCTATCGCCCCATTGTTCTCGGGCCGTTGCTGGAGGAAATGCGCGTGGTGCGCAGCGGCTTGAAGGCTGATGAGCGGGTGGTCGTGCTCGGGCTGATGAGCGTGCGCAATGGCGTCAAAGTGAAGGCAACCCTGACGGACATGCTGCCAGCGGCGGCCACCAAGTAACCGCCCATGAATTTCGCCCGCTTTTTTGTGGACCGGCCCATCTTCGCGGCCGTGCTGAGCATCGTCATCACGATGCTGGGGGCTCTCGCCTACCTGTCGCTGCCCATCGCGCAGTACCCCGAGGTCATTCCGCCCACCGTGGTGGTTTCTGCGACGTATCCTGGCGCGGACGCGCGGACGCTGGCGGAAACGGTTTCCACGCCGCTGGAACAGGAAATCAACGGCGTGGAGAACATGCTGTACCTTTCCTCGTCGTCCACGAGTGATGGCCGTGTGCAGATCACCGTCACCTTTCGTCTCAAGACGGACATCGATCAGGCGCAGGTGCTGGTGCAAAACCGCGTGAACGCCACCATTTCACGTCTGCCGGAGGAGGTGCGCCGGCTGGGCGTCATGGTGAACAAACGTTCGCCCGACCTCACGCTCGCGGTGCAGTTCTTCAGCCCCGACGGTTCGCGCGAAGTTTCCTATCTCAGCAACTACTGCACCTTGCAGATTCAAAACGAAATCGCCCGTCTTCCCGGTGTGGCGGAAGCCTCATCGCTCGGCGGACTCGATTACTCCATGCGCATCTGGCTCGATCCTGAAAAGATCGCCGCTTTGGGACTTACGGCGGGCGACATTGTGCGTGCAATCCGTGAGCAAAACGTGCAGGTGGCCGCCGGATCACTCGGCCAGCCGCCGGCTGCCGAAGGGTCGGATTTTCAATACACGCTCACGGCGCCGGGACGCCTGAAGAAGGCGGCGGAATTTGGTGACATCGTGCTCAAAACCGGCAACTTGGGCGATGTGGTGCGACTGGCCAACGTGGCCCGCATCGAACTGGGCTCGCGCGAGTACTCCAGCCGCACCTACATGGACGGCTACAATGCGGTTTCGCTGCGTGTCTTCCAGCTTCCCGGCAGCAACGCCATTGAAACCGCCGACGCCGTTTACAAACGTCTCGCCCAGCTCAAGGAACGCTTTCCGCCGGGCGTCGATTACAAAATCAACTACGACACCACCAAGTTCGTCCGTGCGTCGATCGCCTCGGTGCTGCACACGCTGATGGAGGCGGTGCTGCTCGTCGTGCTGGTCGTCATCATCTTCCTGCAAAGCTGGCGCGCCTCCTTGATCCCGCTGCTTGCCGTGTGGCTGGGCTTCTCGCTCAACAATCTCTCCTTGTTCGGCCTGGTGCTCGCCATCGGTATTGTCGTCGATGACGCCATTGTGGTGGTCGAGAACGTCGAACGCAACATAGCCAAAGGCCTGCATCCGCGCGAGGCGGCGGTGCGCGCGATGAACGAGGTGAGCGGGGCGGTCATCGCTGTGGCGCTGGTGCTGTGCGCGGTGTTTGTGCCTACAGGTTTCATCAGCGGCATCACCGGCCAGTTCTACCGGCAGTTTGCCCTCACCATCGCGGTGTCCACCGTGATCTCGGCGTTCAATTCGCTGACGCTCAGTCCTGCGCTGTGCGCCATCCTGCTGCAGCCCCACGGCGCGAAGCCCGACTGGTTCAGCCGTGTGCTGAATTTCCTGTTTGGCTGGTTCTTCCGCGGCTTCAACCGCGTGTTCCAGTTCGGTTCCGATTTGTATGCCGGGCTGGTCGGCAAACTCATTCGCCTCACAGTGCTGGTGCTCATTGGATATGCCGCATTGATCGGCCTCGCAGGCAAGCTGTTCCAGGATGTGCCTGCCGGGTTCATTC
>NCCR01000001.1:0-14363 GCA_002279765.1 Verrucomicrobia bacterium 12-59-8
GGCTGCCCATGATCACTGCCATTGGCGGATTCAAGTTTGAGCTAAACCACCCGGGTACGAAGGACATCTATGCGACGCCGTTGAATTTGCTCGCGCCAACCACTGACAAACCTAACTCAAGATATCAGCGGGCCGGGACAAGCAGTGATTTCAATTGGATAAACCTCGCCACGAACCTTCGCAAGCGAAGGCCCGAGGAGGCTTTCAATCATCAAAAGCAGATGATGGGGTTCTTTTTGACCAAAGAGGGTGTCGGAAAGATGGACGAGGAGACAGCTGAGGCCCTGGCTGCCATGGCTTGTGACCTGATGAAGGGCAGCGGGGGAGGGCGATCTTTCATGAAGCAAGCGCTCGAGAAGCTGAAGCAAACAGGCCAGGCAGTTCCATTTGAGAAGCTTTTTGCCGGCCCTGACCCCATCTACCAGCCCGCCAAAAAGGGGGGGCGGGCACTCGTGACACAAACCAATGAGCAAATCCAGATTGATGCCAACCTATTGCTGGGCGTCAACAATTGCCTGATCAATGCGATTGCCCTGGCTAATCATCGATCCTTGCCCACGCTAGGGCAGCTCATGCGCATTCGAGAGTACTTCCGTGATTATGGCGAAATGATGGTCGCCTCGGGGGAGGTCATCAACCGTATCAGGCAGGTGCTGGGCATCAGAAACCCGATCCGTGTCGTCTATCAAGGTATGACACCTGCCGAAGATTTCCACGGCGACGCCAGCCTCCCCGTTTTGACGATCTATCACGTCAATGAGAACCACTTTCAGCACACTCCCCCGTCTCCAAAATAAGACACCCTGCTGAATGTGGCGTCAGCCCGGGAAAAGTCAAAAGTTGCCGGGCGTTTGGTGTGTAAGCAAAATCCGATTTACTGATTTACAACAAATGACTCTGTCATGCGCGACTAGCATTCGGCGTGTGGTTGGGCGAAATTGTCCCTCCCCTTTATCCGCGAGTGGGCTCACCCTCCCGATACATCAAGACGGTAAAATCATCCTCCAGATAGTCCTCACGTAATACGACGTTGGGTGTCAGGCGGCGGCAATGATCGAGGATGGCGGTGGGTTCATAGGCGGCGAGGATGCTGTCTGGATTTTCTACGTGGCGCAGGAGATTGAAGGCGAAGCCGAGGCGTGCGGTGCTGAAGAGCTTGGTGATCATTTGAAACACGAAGTCTGGATCGCGGCTGCGGTAGCTCAGGGCTCCGGAGGCGAACACGTAGTCCATGGTGGGCAGGGCTGCGGTGGTGAAGTCGCCGAGACAAAACGTGGTGTTTGGCCAGTCGCCGTAGTTTGCGGTGGCGACCTCGAGAAAAGGCTGCACGTGGTCGATGCCGAGGTAGTGAACCTGCGGGTACTTCTCTCCCAGCAGCGCGCACAGGTCGCCATGGCCGCAGCCAGCGTCGAGCACGGAGCGGCCGTTTAAATCTGCGATTTCCGCCAGCACCTCGAAGCGCACACGCTGGCCTGCCGCCGTCTTCTGGCGCTGCGGTCCTGATGAAAGCGGAGGATGGTGGCCTGATCAAAGAGATTCACTCGAAGCGGATAACTTGGATTTCACAAAACGTCGAGACCCGATCCGTCCATCCTACAGCGGGTTGGATCGAGAGTCTGGAGATGATGGATACGACTTGCACAGCCTCACACAAAAGGGCTTACGTTGTTAATGCAAGGGTGGGAATTTGAACCCGCGCATACCGGTTTTGCAGACCAGTGCATTACCTCTTTGCTACCTCGCCATGCTCGATTTGATAAGAGCCTGAGAATCCTGTGTTTTCCCGGCTCCATGATTGTGCTCGCGGAAAGTTCCGGCATCTTTGATTCTCTCGGTGGCTCTGCGGTCGCGCTGCCTGAGCCTTGCCATGGCGACGCTTTACGCACCGCCCCTCACGCTGAATTCGAAGATGCTGCCCTTCGTGGCGGAAGTCCGTGTGGAGGTGGGCAGGCTGGGGCTGCGCAGGGAGTCGGCGCTGGTGCCTGCGTTGCGACGGGGCAAGCGGTTGAGGAGCCTTCAGGCTTCGCTGTCGATCGGGAACAACCGCCTGTGCGTGGAGCAGGTGACGGAGGTGATCGTGAGTTTTGGAACTCGGGTGTGGTCTGAGCGCGAAGGGTGTGCGGCGGGGCACATTGCAGACGCTGCATGGTGGATGTCAAACGGATGAGATGGTGCCAGGATCGTAGCTGGAATGAGAGTCGAGGCGAGAACAGGATCTGGATCCAAAACGACACGGCCATCCGCCCAGGCGATGATCTCCGCTGGATTGTCGGCATCGAGTCGGGAAAGGCCGTTGAGCCGCAAGGGTATGAAGTCTTTTTCTGCACCCTCAAAGCAGGCCACCCGCAGAAACGCCGTGTCGGCCCCGCCTTGATAGACGCGGTTTTGCAGGATCAGCGCCTCATGCGTGGCACCATCGCGCATACCGGGAATCTGCCGCCCATGCCAACAGTGCTGATAGTTTTGGCTGGCTATGATGAGCACTTTTTCAGCCTTCTCCGCCACTTCCCCAAGCCACGCAGGCCAGCCTTTATCAGGGCCGCCAGGCGGCTGAAACTGGTCCAGCAGCACGTCGATGCCGCGCTTTTCAGACTGTCCGCCAAGGCACGCTAGGCATCCTTCCGCTGCGGGCTGTCCTGCGTGTAAGAGATGAAAAGCTGCGCCACGGTTTTGGACAAGAGCCGAGGAGCCCCTGCTAGGCAATTTGCAATCGCCCGAAATTACAAAACCCTAATCTGAACTCCCAGATCACTTCTTCATCAGATACGCAAAGAAGTCCTTCAGATCCGCATCGCTCATGCCGGTGGTGAGGCCTTCGGGCATGAGGGAAATGGGGGAGGCGGTCATGGATTCGATGTCGGTTTGTTTGAGCGCCGTTTTGTTGTTGGCCATGTCCTTGATGACGATGCCCTTGGCGTCCTGGGCATCCATGAGGCCGCTGAGGATCTGGCCGCCCTTGGTTTTCACGATGTAGGCGCCGAAGCCTTCGCGGATTTCCATGCTGGGCATGAAGAGGTTGTCGAGCCAGAAGTCGGCGTTGCTGCGGTCGTAGCCGGTGAGTTCGGGGCCGATCTGGCCGCCTTCGCCAAAGAGCTTGTGGCAGATGAAGCAGCGGCCCATGAACTGGATCTTGCCTTTGTCGGCATCGCCGAGGCCGGTTTTGAGCACGGCTTTGATGCGCTCTGACTCCTTCTTCTTTTCCGGCGTAGGGCCGGTGGCCAGCAGGCCCTTCCAGTGCTTGTCGATGGCCGCATCAATCTCGGAATCTTTGTGTAGGCTGAGCTGCCGTACGATGTCCACGGTGAAGTGCTTGGTGGGCACCTTCCAGTCGTTCACGAAGTTCACCAGAATCTGCGCCCACTCCTTGCGGCCTGCCATGACGCGCAGCGCGTCTTCACGCAGCGCCTTGTCTCCGGCGATCTGCTGCTCCCAGCCAAGCAGCAGGGCCTCGGGGATGCGCTTGTCATCCAACTTGGCCGCAGCCTGGAGGATGCCGCGCTTGAGGCCCGGCGGGTTGGTGGTTTTCAAAATGTTCACCATCGGCATCACCGCCTCCTGTTTGCCGAGCTCGGCCAGAGTCTTGGCGATGGCGATGCGGGCGGTGCTACTGGCTGTTTTGTCGGACAGCAGCGCCAGCGCCTTCTTGAGCGCGTCGGCATTGCCACTGCGCAGTGCCAGCGTGAGGTCGCCTCCCCCTTGCTTCGCCATGTAATCGTTGAGCGCCTTCGTGAGCGACTCCGGCAGCTTGGGCATTTCCGCCCCTTCAAAGGCGGAGGCGATGCCGGCAATGAACTTGCCGCGCATGGCTTCGTCATTCGTGAGTGCTAGCAGATCGGCGCAGGACTGGAAGTTCTCCTCACCCCCGGCCAGCGCATAGCGTTTCGCGAGCTTTTCAGCGAGGTGGTCGCGGAAGAGGCTGGTCTTGAGAAAGGCGGTGTCGCTCTTGAGGAAGGCGAAGACGGCAACTCGTTCCTTCTCAGCCTTCGATTCGAGCGCCCACCATCCGAGGAGTGGCAGGTGGCCGCTGATGTCTTCTGCATCGCCGGCCCAAAGCAACGGGAGTGCGGACTGGGCAGGCAGTTTTTTCGCTGTTGCCAGTATCTGGGCGCGAACTTCAGGATGCAGCTCTGTTTTGGCCATTTTCAGAAGGGCATCCGCGTTGCGGTTTTCCTCCCCGACCATCTTCACGCACCAGCGCCTGATGTAGGGATCAGTACTGGTGAAGGGCAGATCGTCGGCCAGGCCCAGCGCATCCAGCGCCCAAAGAGTTTCGAGCGATTGTGGCATGGCTTTGAGCTTGGGGCCGAGTTCGGTGAGATGCCGCCATTCGATTTCATGAATGGCCTGCTTGCGGAACCATTCGTTCGGATGACTCAGGTAGCCGAGCAGTTCCTCACCACTCGCCTTGCTCAAATCAAACGGCTTCAGCTTCGGCGCACCTGCCGCAGGCCGCACACGGTAGATGCGGCCGCTGGTCTTGTGCCAGTCGTCGATGGGGCTGACGTGGCTGAGGCGGGTGTCGTACCAGTCGGCCATGTAGTAGCCGCCATCGGGGCCGACGCCAGACCACACGGGGCGGAACCAACGGTCCGGAGTGCTGAGGAGGTTCTCCTCGTCCTTGGTGCGGAAGGTGGAGCCGTCAGGGATGCGCTCGCTGACATAGGCGAGATTTTGCAGCGCATTGGCGGCGAGGATCTTGCCCTCGTAGGCGCTGCCAAGCAGGCCGCCTTCGTAAATGGTGAAGGCCTGCGGAAAGCGCTTGTCGTCCCCCTCATGCTGCATGTGCTCGAACCAGCCAAAGGCATACGGATTGGTCAGTGGGCCGTGCTTGCCCCAGCCTTTGATCCCGTAGCTGCCCTGCTCGTAGTGCATGCCGCGGGTCTGGCCGTTGTTCGTACCGGAAAAGACGCGGCCCTTGCTGTCGATGTCCAGGCTGAAGGTGTTGCCGCCGCCTTCGGCGTAGATTTCGAAGGTCTTCTTCTTCGGATGGTAGCGCCAGATGCACTGGCCCTCCCACTTCACGTTCTTGGAGTTGGCGCTGCTGACATTGCCTGTGGTGGTGCTGCCGTTGGCACCGTAGAGCCAGCCTTCCATGCCCCATTGCAGACTGGTGGCGACGCTGTGCGTGTCTTCCAGGCCGAAGCCGCTAAGCTCCACTTCCGGGGTGTCGCTGTCGGGTTTCGCGTCGAAGTCAGCGTCGGCATAGCTGAGCAGGTAAGGGGGATTGAGCACCCAGATGCGCCCCATGCCGTGTAGCGCTGCGCTGGCGATGTTCAGGCCGGTGATCACGTCCTCGTGCTTGTCGAAAAAGCCGTCGCCGTCGGTGTCTTCAAAAACGGTGATCTTGTCCGCCCCCTTTTCACCCCTTGGCGGCGGCAGCGGCACCTTGTCAAACTTGGCGCGTAGATGCTGGTCGTAGCTGATGATCTTCAGTCCGGCGGGGAACTGGTACTGGCGATACTGCGTGACCCACATGCGGCCTTTGGAGTCCCAGCTCACATACAGCGGCTGCTCCACGTCAGGCTCGGCAGCCATGAGGTCGATGGCCACATCGCTGCGCATTTTGAATTTTTTCAGTGCTTCCTCGGGTGGCGTGGGCGGCGTGTCGTCACGCATCACGCCGCGTCCGGCGCGGGTTTCCATGATCTTTTTCACAGCCTCGTTGCCGGCGACCGCGTCGGGTTTGACGTTGGGGTCGGCGGCGAGCGCAGAGCTGCCGAGCACAAGAAGGAGGAGGCGCGATTTCATGGTGGCAAGACTAACAAACGAAATGGCGGCCGATTCTTGCCGCCTTGTCACTGGTTCCGGTATTTTCGTGTGACACAAGGGGAGATCGGCATCGCCTGGATCTTTGTCCCCCCCTCTGCTGGGGATCGCGATGCTGGCGCTGGCCATCGGTGGGTTCATCTATACGCGCAAACTGGCTGCTGCGAGCAAGCCTGTCACGGCTTGAAACGGAATACCTAAATATACTCTAAGGTTTATGGTTGTTGCTCCCGTTGATGAGTGTGCCACAGTACCCGACTGATGCGACTTACCAGCAGTTCCGCCGCTCCCTTAGTGACTCGTTCCGCGCCGCCTTCGCCGCAGGAGCTTTCTGCCATGATGCCCTTTGGGCGCTATTCGGTGCAGGCGCAGGTGGGCATCGGCGGCATGGGCACGGTGTATCGTGGCACGCAGCTCAGTCTGGGGCGGCCGGTGGCCGTCAAGGTGCTGCGCGTGAGCGACGGGTATGATTTCGCCTTTGAAGACCGCTTTCGCCGTGAAGCGCGGGCCATGGCCACTCTCAACCACCCGAACATCGTCGCCATCTATGACTATGGCCACATCGGCACCGAGTTTCTGTTTTTCGTCATGGAGTTCGTCGATGGCACCGACCTCGGTGAAATCATGCGCACTGGCCGCATGACGCGCGAACTCGCGCTGCAGCTGCTGCCGCAAATTTGCGCCGGACTCGAGTACGCGCACTCCAAAGGCATCGTCCATCGTGACATCAAGCCCGCGAACATCATGCTCACCCGTCAGGGGGAGGTGAAGATCACCGACTTTGGACTCGCCAAGGACGTGATGCGCGCGCCTTCGATGGTCACCGAAACGCACATGGTCATGGGCACGCCGGAATACGCCGCACCGGAGCAGTTCAACGCGCATCGGGACGTGGATCATCGTGCGGACATCTATGCCTTCGGCGTGCTGATGTATCAGATGCTCACCGGGGCGCTGCCGCGCGGCTCCTGGCAGCCGCCTTCGTCTTTACTGCATGGCCTGGATACCCGCCTAGACGCGGTCATCATTCGTGCGCTGATGACGGATCGTGAGCACCGCTACCAGTCCATGGGTGACATGCGCCGTGTGATTGAGGCGGCCCTGGTGCCGGTGGCTCACACTCCCAGCAGGCCGCTGCTGCCGGTCGCCAAACCTTCTGCCGGGCGCATCCTGCTGCTCGAGGATGATCTCATGGTGCGCGATCTGATGCGACGTGCCCTGGAAAAAGCCTCCTACGAAGTCGTCGAAACCGGTGACGGCAAGGAAACGTTGCGGCTGTATCAGGAGGCGATGCAGCAGGGCCACCCCTACGATCTCGCCATTCTCGATCTCACCATTCCCGACGGCATGTGCGGCCGGGAAACGATGATGTATCTCCGCCGGCTCGATCCGCAAATCCTCGCCATCGTGTCCTCAGGCTATCGGGATGATGCCGTGATGAAGGACTGCGCCGCGTACGGCTTTGCCGCTGCGCTGCCAAAGCCCTACCAGGTCGAAGGATTGCTGCACGTCGTGAACGGCGCGCTCGCTGTCGGGCGCCGCCGCATGGTGTGAGATTACCCCACGCGCACCGCCGCCTGGGCGTCCATAGCCTGCCACACGGCATGCACCACGCGCATGTAGTTCATACCTTCGCCGAAACTTGGCCTTGGTCGCGGCGCTTGGGCATCACGCACAGCGGCGATGAAATCGCTCTCCACCGTCCATCTGCGTTGCAGCTCGGTGGGAACTGGCAGTGACTCCAGTTTGCCGCCGCGTTTGCCGAGCTGGAGGTCGTCGGTGTTGAAGTCATAGCTCAGTGTGCCTTCGGAGCCGAAGATCCACAGCTTGTCCGTTGGCGCATGCGCAGCCACACCGCTGAGGAGCATCGTTGCCTCAATGCCGCTGCGGAATTTGGCCATCACGTTGACGAAATCAGGAATATCCACCTCCACACCCGCACGTTCGGGGATCACCACGTTGCCGCGCGCCTCCACTTCGACGATGTGCCCGAGCCAATGCTGCAGCACCTCGGTGTAAATGCCCAGCGTGAGGATTTGAATGCCGCTGAGGTCCGACTGCTGCCGCCAGTGCGCAGGTTTCGTCGCATCCAGCCAAGCGTCATTGAAACTGTGCAGCAGCACCTGATGCGGCGTGCCGATGGCTCCTTCCGCGAGGAGTTGCTTCACCAGCTCGCCCCCATGCATGCCTTGCGGCGCCGGACAGATCGCGGTGACGAGTTCCGGATAACGCATGGACGCCTCCCACATCTGGTTTGCCTCCGGCACTGAGGCCGCCATGCGTGCCTGGGTGAAGACATGCTTGCCGTGCTGCAGCGCGTAGCAGGTCATCTCCGCATGCATGTACGGATGCGTGCCGATCCAGACGACATCCACTTCAGGACTCGAAGCCAGCTCTTCCCAGTGGCTACGGGGGCAAACTCACGGCAGAAGGCCTCAGCACTCGCCAGCGAGCGGTTGGTCACCTGCGTGATCTGCACGTTCGGAATGGCACGCAGGCCGGGCATGTGGCGGGATTTGACGATGCCACCGGCTCCGATGATGCCGATGCGGATGGGTTGCTCTGGTGCAGTCATAGACGTATGGATTGTGGACACCTTGGAGCCAACATCCAAGCCTCGCATGCAAATCCTGCACATCTTCATTTCCCCAGAGCACAACTTCGTCGGTCATCACGGCCTGCCACCAGGCACCGCGCCGACGGTCGAAGTGCCTGAGGTTGAATGCGTGACCGGCAAGGGCCTGCGTGGCGACCGCTATTTCGGCTGGAAGGAAGACTATAAGGGCCAGGTCACCTTCTTTGAGCACGAGCAGTATGAGCGCCTCTGCGAACAGTTCAGTGTCATGGGCGTGCCACCCTCCGCCTTTCGCCGCAACATCATCACCAAGGGCCTCGATCTCAACACGCTCATCGGCACCGAATTTGAAGTGCAGGGCGTGCGTTTTCTCGGCACGCAGGAGGCCGCACCCTGCCACTGGATGAATCAGGCCTTCGCCGAAGGTGCCGAAGCCGCGCTCAAGGGCCACGGGGGCCTGCGAGCCAAAATTTTGAGCGACGGCATTCTCCGCGCAACATGAACACTCCCTTCGCCGCCGCATTGCTCGCCGGTGGCCGCTCCACCCGGATGAAACAGGACAAGGCCCTGCTCCACTGGCATGGGCAGGACCTCTGGCAGGCGCAACTGCACAAGCTGCAGTCGATAGGTGCAGCGCGTGTGCTGCTCTCCTGCCGGAGTGAACAGTCCTTGTTTGTGAGTCCCAGCGAAGAAGTGGAAGTCGTGCATGATCCCGAGGGCGAGGACAGCGGCCCGCTGGGTGCCATCACCCGTTGTTTGGAACAGGTGCAAATGCCGCTGCTCGTCCTCGCCGTCGATATGCCCTGGATGACCGCCGCCTTTCTGCGCGAGCAACTCCACAAGCATGAAAGCCCGGAGAAGGGCTGGTTCTTCCGCGGCCCTCACGGCGATGAGGCCCTGGCTGGCCTCTACGTTCCCGCCATGCTGCCGCTCATGCAGGAGGCGCTGTCCAAGAAAGACTTCAAGCTCCAGCACATCATCGAGACCGCCGTCCATTCAGATCTGGCCATCACGCATGCACTGGGAGACGAGCAGATGCCGTTTTTCCACAATGCGAACACGCCGGCGGATTTGAAGTAGCTTGCCCGCACTACTCAGCTCACAGCTTCTTAAGCTGATCCGTCAGGTAATCACCACACGGTGTCTCTTTGCCGTCGTTAAAGCGGATCATGTAGGGCTTGCCGGAGGTGCCTGACGCGGAGGCCACTTTGGCGATGAAATCGGCGGCGGTCTTCACCTCCTTTTCATGGCGAGACCATTTGGCCCGGAGAAACTTGGCCGCATTCGCCGCACTGTAGTCACTGCCATTCCTGACGAAGCTGGCATTTTCCAGCCCCTCAACGTTGGAGATCAGGGCCTCGATCTTCGCCTTCTCCGTCACCGATGCGGGCTCTTCTGCCGGCAGCGTGGTAAAGGCACTCCAAAAGAGGCAGAGGAAGCACAGTGCCCGGAAGATGAGTTTCGGTGTCATGGTGGTACCATACCTAACGGCCTCTGCTGGAGAATGGACGTACGGACTCAACGCAGCTCATGCCCCAGGATCGCCAAGGTGGCGATGCTGGCGGTCTCAGCGCGTAGCACCAAGGGCCCGAGGGTGATGGGCAGAAAGCCTGCCGCGAAGGCCTGCACTTCTTCGTCAGTCGTGAAATCGCCTTCGGGGCCGATCATGACGGCCACGCTCTTGGGCCTAGACGCAGGCAATGCCAGTTTGAGCGTTCTGGAATGCTCGCTGAGCGCGGGGATAAGCTTGAGGTCGGCTTGAAACTTCACACCTGCGGTGAGGCTGATGGGTGCGTGAAGTTCAGGTATAAACGGCGTGTGGCATTGCTTGGCGCTCTCGATCATGTGACGCCGCCATTTGGCGAGCTTCTTCTCAGTCTGCGCCGCATCGAGATGAATCACGGTGCGCTCGGTGATGACAGGCTGCACGCTGGCTGCGCCCAACTCCACCGCCTTTTCCAGCAGCCACTCAAAGGGCTCGGCCTTGATCAGCGCGGGCAGCAGATGAATCGAGGTTTGAAAAGGCGCGAGTCGCGATTCAGAGGTGATTTTGCTCAGCACCTCCGATTTGGAGACATGCGTGATCTCGCAAACGGCCACCCGGCCTGCCCCGTCGAAGATCTCGATGACGTCACCGGGCTGCTTGCGCATCACGCGGCCGCAGTGCTGCGCTTCATCACCGGTGAGGGTGAGGTGCGGCGTGGCCCAGTCGGCGGCAGGGAGATGGAAGCGCGGCAGCGACATGTCAGCGTTGCATCAGCGCTTCAATGTCATCCGCCTCAATCGGAATATGCCCCATGAGATCTATGTTTTCGTGTTCGCCGATGAAGATGTTGTTTTCGAGGCGGACGCCGAGTTTTTCCTCCCGGATGTAGATGCCGGGCTCGACGGTGAAGACCATGCCGGGCTGCACGGGCTTCCACATGTGGCCGACGTCATGCACGTCGATGCCCAGCGGATGGGAGGTGCCGTGCGGAAAGTATTTTTTGTACGCAGGCTTTTCGGGGTCCTGTTTGGCGATGTCCTCCTCGGTGATCAGTCCGAGGCCGAGCAGTTCTTTTTCCATCAGCTTGCCCACCTCCTCCTGGTACTCGCGAATGAGGATGCCGGGGCGTAGCATCTGGCAGCACTTTTTGAAGACGCGCAGCACGGCGTCATAGACCTGGCGCTGGCGGGGTGTGAATTTGCCGTTCACGGGAATCGTCCGCGTGAGGTCGGCGTTGTAGTTGCCGTAGTTCGCGGCCACATCGAGCAGCAGCAGTTCGCCGTCCTGGCACTGGCAGTGATTGGTGATGTAATGCAGCACGCAGGCATTCGCGCCGCTGGCGATGATCGGCGTGTAGGCAAAGCCGCGCGCACGCTGGCGGATGAACTCATGCGAAAGCTCGGCCTCGATCTCGAACTCCTGCACGCCGGGTTTCACAAACTTCAGCAGGCGGTCAAAGCCCTCGCCCGTGATGCGGATGGCCTCGTTGAGCGCGGTGATTTCATGCGGGCTCTTGATGACGCGCAGCTCGTGCATGAGCTGAGCCAGGCGGCGGTAGTCGTGCAGCGGATACTCGCGCTGGCAGCGCTGCGTGAAGCGCATCTCCCGCGTTTCCGTGGGGATGGTGGCGCGGGGGTGCTCGTTCGAGTTGAGGAAAACGTGGTCCGCCTGGCACATGACGGAGCGGAACTGCGTCTCGAAGTCCTCCAGCCAATGCACGCGTGTGATGCCGCTGCGCTCCTTTGCCTGCTCCTTGCTGAGCTTTTCGCCCTCCCACACGGCGATGTGTTCGTTCGTCTCCCGCACAAACAGCATCTCCCGCTGCTTCGGATCGACGGCGTCAGGATAAAGCACCAGAATCGTCTCCTCCTGATCGACGCCGCTCAGATAAAACAGATCGCTGTTTTGCACGAAACCGATGGAGCCGTCTGCGTTCGTCGGCAGCACGTCATTGGCGTGGACGATGACCACCGATTGCGGCGGCAGCTTCGCGTAGAGATGCTGACGATTCGAAACGAACAGTTCGGCGGGCAGGGGTTGGTAGCGCATGAGTGTAGGGCAAGCGTCCCGCTTGCAGCAGGTGCCGAAATTGCATGCAAGCCGGAGGCTTGCACTACTTTATTGCGCAGGCACCGCCTTTGGCGGATGGCGGTCGGCATGCATCCACTGCTGGGCCTCGGTCCAGAAGGCTTCGACGGGCAGGGCAAAGGTGGTGACGCGGTCCACGCGGGCGATGTTGATGCCGACGACCCTGCCTTCGAGCGTGGCGACAGGGCCTCCCATGTCGATGGGGAGGAGCGGGATGGAGTGCTGGAGGACTTCGGGGAAGTTGTCACTGCGCAGGGAGATGCCGCCATTGGCGAAGTCCTCGCCCTCCCAGTTTTGCAGCACCTTGGTGCGGCTGGCCAGGCGGACGCGGCAGGATTCCTCCTTGTCTTTGCGCAGGTAGCGGATGTCGATGAACTCGCCGGGCTGCCGCTTGTTCACGATGTCATGCACGCGGCGGAACTCAGCCACCTTTTCGCCTGCGATAGTGATGAGGACATCGTCCTCCTGCAAACCGGCGGTTTCGGCAGGACTTTCACTGGCGATGCCCACAATGCGCACGCCTTTGCCATCTTTGGCCGCTTTTTCTTCCATGCGGATGCCCAGCGCGGCCCCGGTGCCAGGAATGCGGCGAAATTTGGCGCTGACAATGCCGATGCGAGTTTCTGTGCCCGCATCGGCAACACTGCAAAGCCACTGCCCGAGGGTCAGAGTGTGTGCGCCACCAAATGACACTGCACGCAGGCCGGTAATGCCAACGGCCTGGGCCAGCACCAGGTCCAGCCGTGTTTCACGACGCACCTCGCGCAGATCGGCGTTGCGCCCGTCGCTGAATTTGACTCGTACTTTCTGCAGTTCGGGGACTTCGCTGGCCTTGATCAATACGTAGCCGTCTTCACCCACAATGGTGGCGGTGCAGATGCTGCGGCCCAGCAGGCTCTCGATGCGTGCGGCACAGGCGATGGTGAACGGCTTGAGTTTCTCGACGGCGGCGAGGGTGTGCCTGCCATTCGTGCGCTGTTCGGGCGACAGGGTGGGACGGGGGGACTCCGCGTGGGTGCAGAGAGGGCTTAGCAGGAAGAGAAAGACGGAAGGCCGAATGACGAAAGAACGACGAAGGCCGAATGACAAAAGAGCACCCGCATGGACTGCAGCGGGTCTCCGGTTATCAGACTTGGGCCTTTCCTGCCTCATTTTACTGTCCTTCCTCCTGCGGCTTTTGCGCCAGTTTGACGGACACGTCGCGTTCCTTGTCGTGGGTTCGCAGTTTGATCTTGAGGGTGTCGCCGGCGGCGCGGGCGCGGACGGTGGCGGTGAACTGCTGCTGGTCGGTCATGGCGTCGTCATTGACGCTGAGGATGACATCTCCGGCACGAATGCCAGCTTTCAAAGCGGGCGAGCCGTCGATCACATCGGCCACTTCGAGTTCCAGGCTGTCGCTCATCACGGTGGCCACCCCGAGATAGCCGCCGGCACCAACGCCCCAGGTTTTGATGACCTGCGATTTCGCCATTGCCTCCCAGGAACGGAGGAAGGGAGCCATGGAGACGTGGACGTTTTGATCGCGGCCTTCCCAGATCTGGCTGTGGATGCCGATGACCTCGCCGTTGAAATTGAACAGCGGGCCGCCGGAGTCTCCACCCATCAGCACGCAGTCGGTGTGCAGGCTGTTGGCGGTTTGTTTGATGATCTTGCCCACGCGCAGCACGGGGCCGCGTGCCTTGTCGAAGCCGCCAGGGTGGCCGAGTGCGAAGCACCACTCGCCGGGTTGCGCTTGGACCACTTCACGACTCAGATTCACAAAAGGCCAGGGTTTGCCACGGTCTTTCAGCCTGGCCAGGGCGGCATCGGTTGTTTTGTCCAGCCCCAGAGATTTGGCCGTGGTGATGGTACCGTCTTCCAAAATAACCAGCATTTCTTTGCCAGGGCCGTTGGGGACGTGCGCAGCGGTGAGCAGCAGCCCATCGGCGGAGATGATGACGCCACTGGCCGTGCCGCCGCCGGTCTGGATGGCCACCAGCGCCGGGCGCACTCTGGGCAGGAGCTTCTGCACGTCATTCTGGATCTTCAGCAGCGCGGCGATGTCAGTCTTCGGTGTGGGATTGATATCCGCCCCCCCCGCAGCTACGACCTGTGTGGCAATGCATCCGAACGCCACGAAGACCGTAGCGGCTCTGCGAGCCAGAAAAGTGCAGACATAGAACATGCGCGTGCAGGACTTTACGTTCACCCGCCCCGCAGGTCAAACTGCGATGCGGCAGGGAATCTACGGTTGAATACGGTGCCGGGCTGCGCTTCTCTCGGGCGTCTTACCCCCATACACACACACTTTTCATGAACTACGACCTCATCGTTATCGGCGGCGGGCCTGCGGGCTACGTCGGAGCTATTCGCGCAGCGCAACTCGGCAAAAAAGTGGCCTGCGTCGAAAACGACCGCGCCGGGGGCACCTGCCTGAACTGGGGCTGCATTCCCACCAAGGCCCTCCTG
>NCCR01000001.1:14383-33545 GCA_002279765.1 Verrucomicrobia bacterium 12-59-8
ACGACTGGTCCAAGGTCATCGGCCGCAGCCGTGGCGTCAGCGACAAGCTCAACAAGGGCATCGAGTTCCTCTTCAAGAAGAACAAGGTCGACTACCTCAGAGGCACTGCCAGCATCCCTGCCGCAGGCAAGGTCGAAGTGACCGCCGCCGACGGCAAAACTGAAACCCACGATGCCGCTAACATCCTCATCGCCACCGGCGCAAAGACCCGCCCGATGCCCGGCTTCCCCTTCAATGGCAAGACCGTCATCGGCAGCAAGGAAGCCATGATGCTGGAAAAGCAGCCGAAGAGCATCATCGTCATCGGTGCCGGTGCCATCGGCATTGAGTTCGCCTATTTCTTCAACGCCTACGGCACCAAGGTGACCGTCGTTGAAATGCTGCCAGACGTGCTTCCAGTGGAAGACACTGAAGTCAGCAAGCTCCTGGAAAAGAGCCTAACCAAGTCCGGCATCCGCATCCTCACCAACACCAAGGTCACCGGCACCTCCGAAGACGGCAATGGCGTCAAGATCACCGTCGAAGGCGCTGCCAACGAAACCCTTGAGGCGGACGTCTGCCTCGTCGCCATCGGCGTCGCCCCCGTGCTGCCCGGCGGCATGGAGATCAAGCTCACCGATCGCGGTTGGCTGCAGACCGACGACCGCTACCAGACCTCCGTCAAAGGCGTCTACGGTGCCGGCGACATCATCGGGCCACCCTGGCTCGCCCACGTGGCCAGCTACGAGGCCGTGCAGTGCGTCGAAGGTCTCTTCACCAAGCACAAGCCCAAGAAAGTCGGCGTCTTCCCCGGCTGTACCTACTGCCATCCGCAGGTGGCCAGCATCGGCCTCACCGAGCGCGCCGCCAAGGAAAAGGGCCTCAAGTTCAAGATCGGCAAGTTCCCCTACGTCGCCAGCGGCAAGGCACTCGCCGCCGCCGAGTCCGAAGGCTTTGTCAAGATCCTCTACGGCGAACCGCACGGTGAAATCATCGGCGCGCACATCATCGGCAGCGAAAGCACCGAGATGATCGCCGAGATCGGCCTCGCCATGAACCTCGAAGCCACCTGGGACGAAATCGAAGCCACCATCCACGCCCATCCGACTCTGTCGGAAATGGTCAAGGAGGCCACCGAAGTCGCCAAGGGGCATCCGATTCACGTGTGATTAACGAAGATTCCATCTTCGAACTGCTTAAACTGTCTGGCGTGCCTCCCGAAAAGGCACGCCAGCGTTCTGTTTGGCTAACGGAAGATTTAGTTTGGATCGACTTTGATGTTTTTCAATGTACCCCCGCAAATTCTCCGTTCAGAGATCCACAAACAGGCCAAGTAGTGCCTGTTGTTGAGTATGAGTTTGGAACGACACAGTTCAGCGTAAATAACGCAGAGAATTTAGAGGACAAAAGGTCGATTGCGATTGGGGGAGCAGGCCTCAATCGAGGGAGTCTACGGTGGTTCTCAATCGTCAGTGAACTCGGACGCAAGTTACTACCCAATCACTGGCTAAAATGTAAAAAGCTGAGGAACGCGCTTCGCTCACCTGCGCAGCATTTAGATACTTTGAATGAGGTTTGGTGGCTCGGACGATTCCCTGCCGCAGTAGACGTGATGCCTTGTTTTCAGATGATGCCTCCGAAGGACATCGATTGGAGGTTTAGGCTGTCTGGGTCAGACACTTGGATAAATATTGAAGTGAAAAACAGGCCTGGTGATATCTCAAGGCATGTCCATGGGCTAACAAAAACGGCGGATTATCTATTCAGCAAGATTGATGGCAAGTTTGCGCCAAGCCCGACTAATGAGGTGAATTTCGTAGCTCTCTCTCTTTGTGGTGCAATCAGCCGGGATGTGCAGCTTTGTACATCAGAATGGTTGTCTAACCAAAATGAAGTTGATGGAGTACTGATTTGGTCAACGGAATCTCGAAATAGCAGGCCATTCGATTCTCAGAACAGAGTTGCCAAAGCCAAGGCGGTGAGTTCTTCCGCGATTCGAGAGCCTGAGGAAGAATTGGAAATGTTCATGGTCTACGAGGTGGTTCATTGGCCGCGAGAAATACTCGGCGAACCTCCACCGGGTCTTTAATGTTTTTCCGAGGACAAAAGACTTGAGTCGAGCTTTCCACGGGTTGCGAGAATCGCGATGCTGAGTCTCCAAACCTAGGAATGCAATGGCTCAAAGAATCTGTCTTGCGCGACTGATCTTTGCCTCCACCATCAGCCGAGATGTCGCCCGCCGCTCATTGACTGCTGAACATGAACCGTCTGGACCGCATAGCGATCTCGGTGGGAACGCTCGAAGATCAGCGGCGCGAGGATTACAAATACTGGATGTCGCGTCCGGCGCGTGAGCGCTTCCTGGCCATCGAAAAACTACGACTCATTTACTATGGAGAGTCTGCTCTCAGACGATTTGACAGAGTTTTTGAGGTGGCTCATCGCGGAGAGAGTTGAGATTCCAGAGTGAAACTCGACAGGGTCATCCCGTATAGGCTTCACCATCATCCACCATGAATCGCCGTCAGTTCCTCCACACCACCTCCGCTGCAGCCCTCGCCGCTTCCTCCTGCACAACGACCACTCGCAGGGCGGACAAGCTGATCATCGACACGCATCAGCACCTCTGGGGCGGTGATTTCGTGAACCCACCCTGGGTCAAGACAGCGCCGGAAGTGCTGCAGCACGATTTCCTTACCCCCGAATATGTGGAGGCCACTCATGGCCTCAACGTGAAGGCCATCTACATGGAAGTCGATGTAGCTCCGAAAGATCACGTCAAAGAAGCCGATGCCATCGTGGCCCAATGCAGCGCCCGCAACACCCCGACCATCGCCGCCACGATTGGCGGACGTCCCGCCTCGGCAGATTTCGAGAGCTACGTGCAGCGCTACGCAGGCAATGGCATCGTCAAAGGCCTCCGCCAGGTGCTGCACGGCCCTTCCACGCCCGCTGGCTATTGCCTGCGTCCCGATTTCGTGCGCGGCGTGCAGACACTCGGCAAACACGGGCTCAACTTCGAGCTCACCATGCGCCCAACGGAACTGCACGATGCCGTGAAGCTCATCCAGCAGTGCCCGGAGACCCACTTCGTCCTCGACCACTGCGGCAACGGCGACCCCAAAGCCTTCAATCCCAAACTCGGCCCTGGCCTGCCGCGCACCTGCACCGCCGACGGCTGGAAGCGCGGCATCGATGCCGTCGCCGCACAGCCCGGCGTCATGTGCAAGATCAGCGGCATCGTCGCCTTCGTCCCACCGGGCGAGTGGCGCGCCGAAGATCTCGCACCGGTGGTGAACCACTGTCTCGATGCCTTCGGCCCCGACCGCGTCTTCTTCGGCGGTGACTGGCCGGTGTGCCTGCTCGGCAGCCGCGTACGCGGCTGGGTGGAGGCCCTGGATCAGATCGTGGCATCACGCCCCTTCGCCGACCAACGCAAGCTGTGGTCGGGCAATGCGAGCAAGTTTTACCGGCTGTAAGTCTGGCTTCAGTCCAGCGTCTGCCGGTAGCGAAACACTCCGATGAACAGGGCGACGAGGGCAAAGAGCCCGATCTGCCAGAGCTGAAGCGAGATATCAGCGAACGTGTTCCCCTTCAGCAGCACCCCGCGCACGATGCGTAGGAAATGCGTGAGCGGCAGCACCTCGCCGATGGCCTGCGCCCACTGCGGCATGCCGCGAAAGGGAAACATGAAGCCAGAGAGCAGCAGCGAGGGCAGGAAGAAAAAGAACGAGCCCTGCACGGCCTGCAGCTGATTGGTGGCCAGCGTCGAGAACGTGATGCCCACCGCGAGATTCGCGGCGATGAAGACAAACGCCGCTACAAAGAGCAGGCCGAGATTCCCAATCATCGGCACGTGAAAAAGAAAGTGCGCGGCGGCTAGAATGAGCACCACCTGGATGTAGCCGACTAGCATGTAGGGGATGATTTTTCCCAGCAGCACTTCAAACGGGCGTGTCGGCATGGAGAGCAGGTTTTCCATCGTGCCGCGCTCGCGCTCACGTGTGATGGCGAGCGCGGTGATCATGACCATCGTCATCGTGAGCACCACGCCCATGAGCCCGGGGACGATATTGTACTGCGTGATGGCCTCGGGATTGTAGAGCGCATGGATGTGCAAATCGATGGGCGCTTCGCTTTGCGCGAGGTAGGCCAGCGGCCCTTTCAGATCGTTCTGCAACGCGGTGCTTACCAAGGTCCGCACGGTGCCGATGGCGTTGCTCGTCGCCGCAGGGTCGGTGGCGTCGGCTTCGATCAGCAGCGCAGGCTTGTCACCACGCAGGAGGTCACGGGAGAAATCCTGCGGGATAGTGATGACAAACTGCACTTCGCCATGCTCCAGCACCTCACGCGCCTCGTCCTCGCTCTTCACCTGCCGCACAAACTCGTAGTAGCCGCTGTTGCTTATGGCGCTGAGCAGCGTGCGCGCCTGGGGCCCGTCGTCATTCATGAGGACGGCGGCGGGCAGGTGCTTGGGATCGGAGTTGATGGCGAAGCCAAACAGCATGAGCTGCAGCAGCGGAATGCCGACCATCATGCCAAACGTCACGCGATCACGCCGCATCTGGATGAACTCCTTGATGATGATCGCCAGAAAGCGGGTGATGGAGAAGTAATGGTTCATGCGGCGGCGAAGTTGTCCTTCGATTGATCCATCAGGTGAATAAACACGTCCTCAAGGCCGGGGCGGATGAGCGTCCATTCGTAATCTTTGCGGAAAGGCGCAATGGCCTGCTCCAGTGCTGCCGCATCGCCACCGCTGACGTGCAGCATGGTGCCAAACGCCACCGCCTGATGCACGCCCGGCTTCCCACGGAGCTGCGCGGCGAGCTTCAGCAGATTGTTCCCTTTCACCGACCAGGTGGTGAGATGCGCACTCTCAATCACTTCCTGCACGGTGCCATGGGTGAGCAGATTGCCATACGCGAGGTAGGCCAGTCGATGACAACGCTCGGCCTCGTCCATGTAATGCGTGGTGATGAGAAACGTTAGCCCTTCGGCGGCGAGTTGATGAATCTGCTCCCAGAAATCACGCCGTGCCTTCGGGTCAACGCCAGCGGTGGGTTCATCCAGCAGGAGCAGTTTGGGCTCATGGATCAAACAGGCCGCCAGCGCGAGCCGCTGCTTCCAGCCGCCTGACAACTGGCCCGCCAGTTGCTGCTCACGTCCAGTGAGGCCGAGCCGCTTGATGGAGGCGCTCACCGTCTTTTCTCGATTTTTGACGCCATACATCCGCGCCACAAAATCTAAATTCTCGCGAATGCTCAGGTCTTCGTAGAAGCTGAAGCGCTGCGTCATGTACCCCACCTGCTTTTTGATCTCCTCGCTCTGTTTGATCACGTCAAAACCCAGACAGGTGCCGCTGCCTTCGTCTGCCTTGAGCAGGCCGCACAGCATGCGAATGAAGGTGGTCTTGCCGCTGCCATTGGGACCGAGAAAGCCGTAGATCTCGCCAGCGCGCACTTGCAGGTCGATCTTGTTCACGACGGTGCGCGTGCCGAAACGCTTCGTCATGCCTTTCACGTCGATGGCCAGTGCTTCGCTCATCATCAGGGCGCGAATTCGACATCCACTGGCTGCCCCGGGTGCAGTTTCGCCGCCACGGTATCGTCAAAGCGCAGTTCGATCATGAATACGAGCTTGCTGCGGTTTACCTGGCTGTAGATCACCGGCGGGGTGTACTCCGCCTGAGGCGCGATGAAACTCACACGAGCTGAAATCGCTTCTGCAAAACCATCAATATAAACCTTGACCGCGTCGCCCGGGTGCAGGGTTGAAAGCCGCGCCTGCGGCACAAAAGCACGGACCTTCATGTTCGCAGACGGAAGAAGTGATATAACGGGTCTGCCTGCCACGACAAATTCGCCCTCGCGATACAACGTGTCATCGACCAAGCCAGCCTGCGGAGCACTCTGCTGCCGCTGGGACAGATCCCACTCCGCTCTCACCAACGCAGACTCGCGCGCCTTCACTTCGGCCTCCAGCGCAGCTACCGCGTCGTTGCGCATTCCCAGTTCCGCTGTTTTCAGTTCCGCTTCCAACTGTTTCACCCGCAGTCGGCTCTGTTCATGGGTGGTGCGTGCGTGGTCGATGCTTTCAATCGCAACGGCACCCGTTTTGCGCAACGTTTCCTGCCGTGAGAGATCCAAAGCCGAGAATGATGCGTCCTCTTGGGCCTGCATCAGTTGGAATTTTAGCGAATCGATTTCCGTCGCTCGGCGGCCCTTCTTGGCATCTTCCAGCGTCGCCTTTGCCTGCTCCAGACGTTGCGTTGCTTCATCCCGCGCGGCCATTTCCGTCACCGCTTCCAGAGCAAACAAAGGATCTCCCGCCTTCGCTTGCCTACCGCGTTGCACATGCACCTTTTTGAGCTTTCCACCTGAGGGAGCAGAGACATGCACGAATTCGCCTTCGACGTAGCCCTGAAGCAGCTTCGATGGCGTTCGCTCGCAGGATGCGAGGATCAATATCAGCAAAGTCATTGCTCTTCGTTTCATAGTGTTGCCCTCCCTTTAGCAGTCATTACACCGCCCAAAATCACGTTCAGGATCGCCGAAAATCCGGCCTTGGGGGTGAGCTTCAATTCTTCCAACTTTTTCGGATTCATGATGCCGTGCATTGCCGCTAGCAGCAGCTCGATCACCAGCTTGGCCGACACATCAGCGCGAATCATGCCCGCCTTTCCTCCTGATGTGAGAAGCCGCATGAAACAGCGTTCGATGATAACAGCGCGGCGAGACTCCACTACGGCAAAGAGTTCAGGGGCGTCGCGCCGGATGTCGCGCAGGAACACCGGCTGAATCTCCCCCGTGTGCTTTTGCAGGCAGGCCAGCAGGCCGTGCAGTGCATCCTGAAATAAAGCGGGTTCACCGCCCAGTAGGCGCTCCAAATCCGACTCTACCTCCGTCATTTTGTCCTGCATTACCGCCTCCACTAACGCCACCTTGCTCTTGAAGTGCGCATAGAACGTCTTCTTGCTCATGCCCAACTCGACCGCGAGGTCGTCCATTGTCACGCCACGGAATCCGTTCGCCAAAAAGTGCCGCCGTGCCGCTGAGACAATTTTTTGCTTTGCCACCGGGTCGGAGGTTGCTCCGACTGGCTTGTTGATATGTTTGTCTGTCATATACCTGAGAAACTGGAATAGTATTAGCAGTTTCCAGGCCGCACGCAAGTGGACCTTTAGGTGGTCGGCCCGAACTCCGCCGCAGGACTATCTCACCACGCCCAGCACTTCCAGCTCATGAATGGACCAGTAGGTCCCCTTCACTTCACCGGTCTGCGAGATGCGGATGGATTTCACCTTGGCCGGTTTGGGGAAGAGGTATTCGACGGCTCCAGCATCGCCTTTGCCCTGAAGAACGGGCTTCTCCCATTCGGTGCCGTTGAGTGACAGCTCAATCTTGTACTGGCGCGGGTAGTCGTTGTGGGACTTGCCCGTGTCGAGCACGAGGCCGGAGATGTCGGTGGCTTCGGGCAGGTCGATCTGGAACCACATGTCGGGAGTCTGTGCCTTGCGGCTGTCCCAGCGCGTGGCGATGTCACCATCAACGGCCTTGGCAGTTTCCTTTTCATTATTGCTGGCCGTGAGCTTCCATGCAGCGCGGTTTTTCAGCGGCTGCGGGTACAGCGCCTGCAGCTCCTCAATGCTCCACGGGGTGATGCGCTTGGAGAGGTCTTTGCGCAGCTTGGCGACTTCCTGCTTGGTGACGAGCCTGCCGTTGTTGCCGAACGCCTTGCGAATGTAGCTCGTCACATCGGCGATCCACTGGTCGTTGTTCGTGGCCATGGGCACCATCTGCGCCTCGTAGGTCTTGCCATTAATGGGACCGCTGAGGCCGTTCATCATCACGCGCACGATGGCGTCTCCCTGCACCGCCGTTTTGGAACCGGCAAGTGGCGGGGCAAGCGTGGCACCTTCGCGCCCGGCGATGGGCATGCCCGTACCATCGAAACCGTGGCAGGCGAAGCAAAGCGAACGGAAGATTTCCTGGCCGCGATCCAGCTGCTTTTTCTCATCCTTGGTGAAGCTGCCGCTGATCTTCGGTGCCTCCACCAGCAACTGCGCACCGATTTCCCTCACACCAATGCTGGGCGATGTCATGAGCGCGGTCTGCGCTTCGAGTTTCCAGTTCGGCCAGTTGAAGTGACGGCTGGTGTAGAGCGTCTGCAGCACCACGGTCGGATCTTTGTCGGCACGCATGGATTTGATGTCGGCGATCAAGGCGGTGTCGCCTTTCTTCAGCAGGGATTCAGCCACACGGATGGCATTGGCGCGGAGCTGTGGGTGCTCATCCTTCATCGCAGTGTGGATGATTTCTGGCGTGAGGGCATCGAGGCCTTCGAGCGTCCACAAAGCGTGCAGGCGGGCGAGATGGTACTCATTCTTCGCCGCCATCTCAATGAGCGCAGGTACCACGGACTTATCGTTCTTCACCACCAGCATGCGCTGCGCGGTGTCGCGCCAGAAGCCATTCGGATGTGTGAGATGTGCTACAAGCTGTGCGGCCGTCTCGCCGATCATCTTCGGCTGCGGTCCGGGCTTGAAGTCCTTATGCACCAGACGCCACACACGGCCATGACCAGTCACATGCTGCATGCCGGTGGGTTCGATGGCGGCGCGCAGAAAGCTGCCCGGCTTGACCCAGTTGCCTTCCTGAATGATGCCGCGATACGCATCGACGATGTAGAGGCATCCATCGGGGCCGGTGGTCATGTTCAGCGGGCGGAAATTCGGGTCGCTGCTGCGGATGAACTCATTCATCTCCGCCTCATAAGGATTCGTCACCGTGGTGATGCCATCCTTCACTTCGACGATTGAACGGCGGATCAAGCGACCCACAGGTTCGGGAAGGAAAACGTTGCCATAGAGTTCCTTCGGCAGACGATCACCACGATAGACTGTCTGTCCGGCGCAGCCGGTGAAGTGGTTCAAGCGGAGATCTTCCGGCGAGTGGAAACGGCCAGGGCCACCTTGGAAATCGCCGAGTGCGACGATGGGCCACACCGTGTCGTATTTCTCGCTCTTCTGCTGCGGCACATTGATCGCGGCATAGAGGATCGGTGCCTGATAGTTCCACAGGCCCTTCTCACCACCCGCATTGCTCCACCACATCTTGCCGTAGTCATCCTGCGCCAGACCCCACTGCCCGCCATTCGGCGCGGTGTTTTCTTTCAGCGGCGCATCCTTGCCATTCCAGCGCAGGCGATAGCCGTTGTAGGTCGTGTAAATCCAGTTGTCCAGACCCCACACGAGGCCACTGGGTTGGTGCTCCATGTTGCCACCACGCGGACCGCCGACGTACCACGGTGACTCCTCATCCGCCACGCCGTCGCCATTTGAATCCCGATGCAGCGTGATGTCATTCGTGTCCGTGATGCCGACCAGCACGCGGTCATCCAGCGGCAGGACCATGCGGGGCAGCAGGATGTTGTCGAGATAGACGCTGTGCTTGTCATACACGCCATCGCCCTTCGTTGATTCATGCAGCGAGATGCGGCTCTTCGGAGTCAGCTCATCGGTGCCGTCGATGTCCTGCATGTAGGTGCGCATTTCGACGACATACATCTTGCCGTTCCCATCGAACGCGATCGCCGTCGGCTCCTTGATGATCGGATCACTCAGCACCAGCTCCAATGAGTAACCGTCGGGCAGTTGGATCGTCTTTAGCTCCTCCTCGGCGGACAGCGCCTTGACTGGGAAGGTGTAGGTCGGTTTCGTTTGAGCGAATGCGGCGGTGCTCGCGAAGGCGAGGAAGGAAAGGAGGCGAAGGTGCATCAGGGATGAGCGCATAAGTCGAGACATGAGCAGTAAGTCTTGCAGTAAAAATACATGAATTAGAATTAGGCAGACATACCCATTTCTGATATGGGAAATGTGCCATGAATAGATATTCAATTGTCGCTGGTTTTGCGTTAATGCTGTGCCTTAGGATGGTGGCGCAGGTGCCATCCACTCTTAACTATCAAGGGCGCATCGCGGTTAGCGGTGTGAATTTCACGGGAACTGGGCAGTTCAAGTTCGTGCTGGTGAACGGGGCCGGGACACAGAGCTATTGGAGCAATGACGGCACCAGCGCCAGCGGCGGCCAGCCCACAGCCGCAGTGAGCATCGCTGTCAGTTCCGGCCTATACAACGTGCAACTCGGCGACACATCGCTGACAAACATGACCGCCGTCCCCGCAACTGTATTTGCCAACGCCGATGTGCGGCTGCGCATATGGTTCAACGATGGCACCAATGGTTTTCAACAGATGACTCCCGATCAGCGCATCGCCTCTGTCGGTTACGCCATGATGGCTGGCACGGTGCCTGACGGTTCCATCACGGCGGAAAAGCTGGCTGCGGGTGTGGGCGGCGGAGCGATTGCAGATGGCTCGATCACGGCAGCGAAACTGGCTTCCGGTGCTGCTGCGGTGAACCTTGCAGCCGGAGGGCTCAGCGCCGTGGCGGCCGGGGGCATTCTGGGCTCCACGGATCCCAACAACGCCGCCATGCTGGCTCAAGGCTTCATGCGAGATCCAGCTGTCATCCAATCGGATGGCATCTGGACTCCGATGCCAAGCGGAGACTCGGTTGCCGGGCACACAGCGGTTTGGACTGGCACGGAGCTTTTGATCTGGGGAGGAGTCACACCCGCCAGCAACGCGGGAGCCGCCGGCTATGCTGCAATCAATCGAGGCGTACGTTACAACCCAACGACTGGAGCATGGACGCCTATTTCCCTGGCTGGCGCGCCCCAGGCGCGGTTTGGCCACAGCGCGGTCTGGACTGGCACGGAAATGATCATCTGGGGGGGGCAGACAACAGATACCACCAGCGATATGGCCACTGTTCTGGCGACCGGAGGGAAATACAACCCCGCAACCAACACCTGGAGCAGCATTTTCCCAAATATGGACACCAGCGGTCCTCCACTTGGTATTCCTGATGCGCGGACAGGCCATCTGGCCTTCTGGACCGGCACCGAGATGTTGATCTGGGGCGGTGCTTCCACCACTCAGCTTTTGGGTGCCAGCACAGCCCTACCTGTTTCCCTGCCTGGCAAGCGGTACAACCTTGCTTCGAACGCTTGGTCTAGCATGGCGGACACGAACATGGAACTTTTCTCGCCAATGAGCTACAGGGGTGTCTGGACCGGATCAGAGATGATCATTTTCGGAGGCAACGTGGGTGATTCAGCGCCGCCTCGCGCGGGCCGCTACAGTCCCACGGTGAACGCATGGCAGGCATTGCCCGTCATGCCAGGAACTCCGAACATCGATTCGGGATTCTCCGCTGTCTGGAGTGGAACCCAGATGATCGTGTGGGGTGGAGTTTCCGGAGCAGGCACGACCTATTTGAATTCGGGCTACCGCTTTGATCCCGCAGCAGCGTCCGGCCTTGGCACTTGGTCAGCGATCAGCACAACGAATGCACCCGCAGGACGCAACGGGCACCACGCCGTGTGGTCAGGCAGCGAAATGATCGTCTGGGGTGGCAGCTCCTTCGTTTTTACCCCAACGCCCGCCAACGTTCTCTACAATGATGGGGGCCGGTTCAATCCCTCCACCAATTCCTGGCAAGCGCTCAGCAGCACCGATGCTCCACCTGCACGTGTCGCTGCCACGGCCACCATGACAGGCAGCAAGCTGGTCGTCTGGGCGGGCATCCAAATGGACCCTGGTATGCCAAATACCAGCATGGCGAAGTATTTGAAACATGGCGGCGAATACCAGCCCTCCAACGACACATGGAATGCGTTGACCAATGGCTCTCCGTCCCCTCGTCTTGGCCACACGGCGGTCTGGACTGGAACAGATCTCATCGTTTGGGGTGGCACTGTTTCCTCGATGAGCGTTACCGGATATGATCCCACCTTGAGTGACGGAGCGCGTTTCAACGCCGCCACCAGCACTTGGACACCCCTGCCTTCGCTCAACGCGCCTGTTGGTCGATTTGGCCACACCGCTGTCTGGACAGGCACCGAAATGATCATCTGGGGTGGACAGCGATTTGATGCTTCAACCGGATCACCGATGAGCGTCACCCTCAACTCTGGAGCGCGCTACAACCCACTGACCAACACATGGTCAACGACCAGCCTCGCTTTTCCTCCCTCGGCTCGGAGTAAGCACACGGCTGTCTGGGCCGGCCCCCCGGTCAATCGCATGGTCGTTTGGGGCGGTTCATCAGACGGTGTGATCATGGGAGTGAACACTGGAGGTCAATACGATCCCTCCCAGAACTCATGGGGAGCAGCCACCTCCACCACCAACGCCCCCATGGCGGTGTCCGGCCATCTGAGCCGCTGGACGGGAAGCGAAATGATCGTTTTTGGCGGAGGATTAACCAATGGCTCGCGCTACTATCCGATCACCAATTCCTGGCTGACGATGTCACAGGCACCGGTCGGTCTCTCAGCGCCTCCCACATCTTCCTTCGCTTCGGTCTGGACTGGCAGCGACCTGCTGGTGTTTTTGTCCACTGGCTTGGCGCCTGCTTTGGGCTCCTATTCACCCATCTCTGATGTGTGGCTGAGCCCATCCACGTCTGGAGCGCCTTCTGGCAGCTCTTCATTCAATTATCCCACGGCAGTTTGGACGGGTAGTGAGATGCTTATATGGGGAATCGTTGATGGCTTTCCTTCCACCTCTACCTCGGGAGCCAGATACGCGCCTGCAACTGACGCCTGGGTTGCCTTGGAAAGCACGGGTGCTCCTTCCACACCTTACGGCATCAGCGTATGGACCGGCTCCGAGGTGCTCCTCTGGGGAGGCACTGTTGGCGACGGAATGGCCGGTGTTTCCTCCAGTGACAAAGGGCACCGCTACCGCCTACCGCAGAACTACTACCTCTACCGCAGACCATGAACCTGATCGATGGAATGAAACGAGTCGCGTTCCTCACGCTGGTGTCTCTGGGTGGCGTTTTCGCCCAGTCATCAGGCGGGCCCTACGCGATCTCTGCGGCAAGCCTCGATCCTGCGGGCGGGCGCTCCACCGGCGGAATATACCGGCAAGACACCACTCTCGGCGCCACCGGATCACAGGCGGCATCGAGCACATCCTACCAAGGAGCCGCAGGCTATCCTGCGATGCTGCGGGATGCTGTCAGTCTCTTGGCTCTTCCAGAATCGGCCCCCGAAGCCGCCGCCACACAGCTCACGCTGAGACAGGTGCTCGATGACGGCACGCAGAACTCCGTCAGTCCAGCTGCAGCCACTTGGAACGTGACTTCCGGCCCGGCTTCAGTGAATGCCATGGGCCTCCTCACGGCGCAGGCAGTCGCCATTGACACCAACGCGACTTTGCAGATCACCTTCAGCGGCCTTACATCACCCTCCACTGTGATGGTTCAGAACACCATCCCCGACAACTTTGGAGCGTATGCGTCCGACGGCCTCGACGACAGCTGGCAGGTGCAACACTTTGGTCTGAACAATCCTCTCGCCGCACCCGGAGTTGACGCCGATGGGGACGGCCAGAACAATCTTTTTGAATTCACCGCAGGGCTGCTGCCAAACAGCCATGCCTCACGTTTTATTTATTTCTTGGAAGACGTTCCCGGCCAGACCGGGCAGAAGCGCATCGTCTTCCAGCCTGCTCTTGCCAGACGGACTTTCACTCTTTTGAAGAGCACCACGTTGCTGCCGGGAAGCTGGCAGCCTGTCCCCGGAGCTGTCACCACAGGCAACGATGGCACGCAGATGCTGACAGACCCCGCTGCTTCCGGCGGACGTGCCTTCTACCAAGTGCAGATCAACCTGCCGTAACAACAGGCATCGCTCGGTTTAGTGTTCGCGCATGCCAGCCTGCTTACCACGCCCATCATCCAAATCGCCTTCGACCACGGCTTCTGCGATCAAAGCACGAAATCACGCAGACAGGGACGCACCGCGAATGAAGGCGAGCCAGTGGCGCAAGCTGCTGGCGGCGGACGTGTCCGGCAGCGCGGCTTCATCAAGGATGAGCGTCAATTCCCATCCTCCATGCGGATGTCTGACATGGGCTGCACCCAAACTGCTCCACCAGGTAAGCATCACATGATTTTCATCCAACACATGCGCCATGAACTGCCGGATTCCAATGGCGTACGCATGCTCCCAAATGGCAGCCAGCAGAATCGTACCGGCACCCTGGCCCTGAAACTCATCCGCCACGGTGAACGAGACCTCCGCAGTCTCTGCCTGCTCGGCTGAGCGCCAGAACGAGCCGCCTCCCACGCCGGGAACGTCGTCGTTGTCTTCGATCACGATGATCCAGCTTGCATGCTGCCCCTGATCTTCCGCACAGAGACGATCAATGAAGGTCGGATTGGCCCCACGAAAGCTCGTCCAGAACCTGAAGTACGTGGACTCAGGCGAAAGTCGCCTGAAGGCCTCAATGATTCGCTCCCGATCATCCGGAAGCAGTGGGCGCAGGATCACGGGAAGTTGGTCGCGAAGATGCAGTCGATAGTGGTCCAGCAAAACAGGGAGGTTTGAGTGGAGCCTAAGTAGTGGCCAAATGGGCATCTGTTCAACCACGACAAAGCGTTCGAATGGCAATCGTATTTGTGAGAAGGCGCATCTGTGTCTAGCCTGCACCCATGCCAGCCCCGCGCACCACCACCAAAGCCGAAGTCCTGCGCGGACTCGTGGATCGTGTGGTGTTTCACAATGAGGACAACGGCTACTGCATCCTGAAAATCGTCCCCGAAGGCCGGCGCGATGTGGCGAGCCTGATCGGCAAAGCGCCGCGCGTGGTCGCCGGGGAGGAATTCGAAGCCAAAGGCGTGTGGGAACCGAACCGGGACTTTGGCCCGCAGTTCAAAGCAGACGCGCTCAAGCTCCGGCGCCCCGATTCCCTCGCAGGCATCGAGCGCTATCTCGGCAGCGGCTTGATCGAGGGCATCGGGCCGAAGTATGCGAAGCGGATGGTGGAAAAGTTCGGGCCGAAGGTCTTCGACATCATCGAGAACGAATCGAAGAAACTCGAAGACGTGGAAGGCGTGGGCAAGAAGCGCCGCATCGAGATCCGCGCTTCGTGGATCAAGCAGAAGTCCATTCACGGCATCATGCTGTTTCTGCATCAGCACGGCATCAGTTCATCGCGTGCCTTGCGCATCTACAAAACCTACGGCGAAGAAGCGCAGGCGGTGCTGAAAGAGAACCCGTACCGGATGGCGCAGGACATCCGCGGCATCGGCTTTAAAACGGCGGATGACATCGCCTACCAGCTCGGAGTTGCCGAAGATGCGCCGGAGCGCATCAAGGCCGGCATTCTGCATGTGCTCGAAACCGCCGCAGGCAACGGCCACTGCTGCCTTCCAGAGACCGAAGTGATCAAAAAAGCGACCGAGCTGCTCGGGGTTGAGGCCTTGATTGCACCGCAGACAGACGCGCTCATCGCGAGTGATCAGATCGAGCGCCACGATACCTTTTTATATCTGCCCTACCTGCGCGCCGCAGAGCAAAGCATCGCGGCGAATGTGAAGTCGCTCGCCGCTCTGCCTGCGGCCTACCCGAGCATCGACGAAGACGCTGCTCTAGCCTGGGTGATGAAGAAAACGGGCAAGGAACTGGCCGAAAGCCAGCAACGGGCGGTGCGCGAGGCTTTGCGGCAGCGCCTGCTTATCATCACTGGCGGACCCGGCGTGGGCAAGACCACGATCCTGCGCAGCATCCTGCTTATTCTGCAAAGCAAGCAGATCAAACTCGTGCTCGCCGCGCCCACTGGCCGTGCGGCCAAGCGCCTCACCGAAAGTACCGGTCTGGAGGCCAAGACGCTGCACCGCCTGCTCGAATACCAAGGCGAAGGTCAGTGGGGCCGTCATCGAGGCAAACCTCTTGCGGGACATTTGTTTGTCGTGGACGAAGCGTCGATGATCGATGCGCCACTGATGGCGCAGTTCCTCTCCGCATTGCCCGAAGGTGCGCATCTGCTCATCGTAGGAGATGCGGATCAGCTCCCATCCGTCGGTCCCGGCATGGTGCTGCATGATCTGATCGCCAGTGACCAGGTGCCGTGCGTGAAGCTCACCGAGATCTTCCGTCAGGCCGCCAGCAGCCGCATCATTACGAGTGCGCATGCGATCAATCGCGGTCAGGTGCCTGATTTGAAGCCCTCACGCAGCAGCGACTTCTTTTTCCTTCCCGCCAGCGAGCCGGAGGAGGTCAAGCACACGCTCGTCGAACTGGCTCATACACGGCTTACCGCCAAGTACGGCCTCGATCCGATCCGCGACATCCAGGTGCTCACGCCGATGAACCGCAACCTACTCGGCACCATCTCGCTCAATCAATCGCTGCAGCTCGCGCTCAATCCGCCCAACGAGCTCAAGTTCGAGATCGAGCGCTTTGGCGTGACCTTCCGCGTCGGCGACAAAGTCATCCAGACGCACAACAACTACGACAAGGAAGTCTTCAACGGCGACATCGGCCACATCGTGACGATCGATGCCGATCCGGTGAAGGTTCACGTCCGCTACGATGCTGACCGCCTCGTCGAATACGAACCTGGGGAGCTTGATGAACTCCAGCTCGCCTATGCGCTGAGCATTCACAAAAGCCAGGGCAGCGAGTTCCCCTGCGTCATTATTCCCGTGAGCACGCAGCATTACGTGCTGCTGGAGCGCAGCCTGATCTACACCGCCATCACACGGGCCAAGAGGCTGTGCGTTCTTGTTGGCGACGAGCGGGCACTGTCCCTGGCCGTGAGCAAGCAGGAGAGCCGCAAGCGCTGGACGGGCTTGCGTCGAATGCTCTGATCAAATTGCCCTCAAAGCGGCGTAGGTGTGAGGCACTCAAATCCATCGAAGATCCTCATGCCCACATCCCGCCGCTCTTTCCTGAAGAATTCCACGCTTGCATCCGCCGCTGCCGCCTTTCCAGCGTTCGTGCGTGGGCAGAATCTCAACAGCAAGCTCCAGGTGGCTTGTGTGGGGGTGAACGGGATGGGCTTCAGCGATCTGCATAACGTGGGCTCGCATGCAGCGGTGAAGTTTGTCGGCTTCTGCGATGTGGATGCGAACCGTTTCGACAAGGCGGACGCGGAGTTTCCTGGTGTGAAGCATTTTTCCGACTATCGGGAGATGTTCAGCACGCTGGGCGATGGCTTTGATGCAGTGACGGTGGGCATCCCTGACCACATGCATGCTCCGGTAGCAGTGGCCGCGATGCAGCAGGGCAAGCACATCTATTGCCAGAAGCCGCTGGCTCACACGGTCTGGGAGGCACGGCAGATGCGGCTGTGGGCGGACAAGAAAAATCTCACTACGCAGATGGGCAACCAGATCCACTCATCCATCGAGTACCGCATGGGCACGCGGCTGATTAAGGAAGGTGCGATTGGCAAAATCAAAGAAGTCTATTCGTGGGTCGGGGTGACGGGCAATGAGCGCACGCGCATGTTCCAGCCACCGCCCTCGGCCCCGGTGCCGGCGAATTTGAACTGGGATCTGTGGATCGGTGCGGCACCGATGCGTGAGTATGCCCCCGCCTATCATCCCTTCATCTGGCGTGACTGGCAGGACTTCGGTGGTGGTGGATTGGGCGACTTTGGCTGCCACATCATGGACCCGGTCTTTACCGCGCTTGATCTGACCGCCCCGATCAGCGTTCATGCGAAGAACAGCGGCATCAACCAGCAGATCTGGCCCACGCACGAGACGATCAACTATGTTTTCCCTGGCACGGAATACACGGCAGGGAAGACGATGAAGCTGACCTGGATGGACGGCGGCCTGAAACCGAGCCACAAGCTCGCGCAGATGCCGGGAGACATCGATCTGCCCGCCAGCGGTTCCATCTTCATTGGCGAAGGCGGCACCATGGTGCTCGCACACGTGGCCGGGCCACGGTTGTACCCACTCGACAAGTTCACCGGCTTCCAATATCCGAAGGAAGAACCCCGCAGCCACTGGCACACTTGGGTGGACGCCTGCCTCGCCAGCAAAAAAACCAGCGACGGCTTCCACTACGCCGGCCCACTGGCGGAAACCGTGCAGCTGGGCAACGTGGCTACGCGTCTGGCCATTCCGAAGATCGACCCGATTACGGGCCGCATGGAGGAGGCGAACAAGGTCCTGGAGTGGGACGCCGCGAACCTGACATTCCCGAACGCCCCCGAGGCGGACAAATTGCTCACAAAAACCTACCGCCAGGGCTTCGAAGTGGCGGCGGCGTAAACCGTACGGCAGTCCTGATTTTACAAATGCGCGCTGGCTGGGACAATCCAGCGCACATTTTTTTCTGTGCGTAATCGAGCGGCTGGCGTAGTTATTGCGTCAGACATCGATATGAATTCGGAACACACGAACGAATCATCGTCTTCCCTCAGTGGAAGCCTCCTGCTTGCCTCACCGGCCATGCGAGACTCGAATTTCGCCCGCTCCGTGGTCTTCATGGCGGCACACAACGCGAAGGACGGGGCGTTTGGCTACATCCTGAACCGGCCGCTGGAGCAAAGCGTGGCCGATCTGCTGCCGGACCAGGATCTGGGGGCGCTTGGCGAGGTTCCCGTGTTCATGGGCGGACCCGTTTCGACCGACAAGCTGGCTTTTGCGGCGCTTCATTGGAACAAACGCCGCCGCACGCTGCGCTGCCAGACGCATCTCTCGGTGGCGGACGCCCTGCATGCGCTCAGCCTCGGACATGATGTGCGCGGCTTCGTCGGCTACTCCGGCTGGAGTGGCGGGCAGCTCGAAAGCGAGCTGGAAGTGCGCTCCTGGATTACCGCCGATGCGCGTCCGCTGGTGCTCACGGTTGAGAAGCCAGCGCATATGTGGTCTGCCATTCTCAAGGACATGGGCCCGGTTTACCAGGTGATGGCTGGGGTGCCAGAGGATGTGGGGCTGAACTGAGCCTACTTCGTGAACTCCTTGTCGATCGCGTCGAGGTATTTCGAGATCGGGTCGGTGCGTGGCGGGAGTTCTTTCTGAATGGTGGTGGGAAGGTTGAGGTAGCCGTCGAACTTGCCGGAGAGGCGGCCGCTTTCACTGGCTTCAAACCAGTCAAGGTAGTCACGCACGGCGATGGACTTTTGATACGCAACGAGGGCGAATTCGTGCAGCGTGGCGAGGCGCTTGTTCATGTCCTTGGTCCTGCCGGCTTCGATGTCCAGGACGGCAGCAAGGTAGGCTCTGACGACCGGGCGGAACAGCACGCTGACGCGCAGCTCCTGCGCGCGCAGTGAGGCGATGTTGAAGGAAAGTATTTTGAAG
>NCCR01000001.1:33588-102649 GCA_002279765.1 Verrucomicrobia bacterium 12-59-8
TCAGGGTGCTTGAGGATGTGCTGGTACTCTTCCAACGGCAAAGTCACCTGAACGAGGGCGGGTGCAGAGTCCGTCGTGCCTGTGGGCATGGATTTGATCTGCTCCGCCGTGGCAGGCTTGGCGTTGGGATTGGTGGTGCGCGGTTTGTCCGTAGCAGTGGCGGAGGACTTGGATGCCGGTCTGGCGTTGGGATTGGTCGTGCGCGGTTTGTCGCTTTTCTTGGCAGGTTCATCTTCTTTTTCCGCTTCTTCAGCCTTGGGCTTGCGTTTGCGGAAATCAAACAGCGGCTCCGTGGTTGGGCGTGCGGCAGCAGGGGCGAGTAGTTGCCAAGCATCCGCAATCATGGGCGCAATCAATCGTGCGACATCCATGGTGGCAGGCGGTGTGAGAAATGCCCCCTTCTCCTTGGCCGGTTTGTCCTCTGGTTTATCCTCGGCAGGTTTCTTGTCGCCACGAAACCAGTTCATGGGATTGAGTTTGGAGGGTTTCTGTTCTTCCTTGATCTCCTCCTTGGCTTGCGGCTCCTTTTTGACTTTCACCTTGGGCTTTTCGATGGCGGCCGCTTTTTCCTTCTCTTTTTCGGCTGCCTTTTTGTCTCTGTCAGGAGCGACGGTTGTAGCAGGCTTCTTTTCTTCACTGCCACCACCAAAGAGGCGGCCCATGAGGCCGGGCTTCTTGTCTTCCTCTGCTTCCGGCTCATTCTCGGCAGGAGCAGCGGGTTTGTCAGCAGCTTTGGGTTTGGTTTCTTTATCGCCCGGTTCATCCGTTGGCTTTTTCTCGTCGCTGCTGAAACCAAAGAGGCGTCCCATGAGGCCGGGCTTTTTGTCTTCCTCTGCTTCCGGCTCTTTCTCGGCAGGAGCAGCAGCGGTATCAGCGGGTTTGTCAGCAGCCTTGGGCTTGGTTTCTTTGACGCCCGGTTCATCCGTTGGCACCTTCTCGTCGCTGCTGAAACCAAAAAGGCGTCCCATGAAACCGGGTTTCTTTTGCTCCTCTGCTTTTGCCTCTTTCTCAACAGCGGCAGTTTCCGCAGGTTTGTCAGCAGCCTTGGGGTTGCCTTCTTTTTCGTCTGCATCCCCCAAAAAGAGGAGGCGGCGGAACAGGCTGCGCTTCGGCTTTTGATCATCACCGGGTGGTTCGTCCTTGGTGTCCTCTTTCGGCTTGGCCTTGCTAGGTATTTCTGCGGCGGAAGAAGAAGGCGATGGCGCAGGGGGCTCTTGCGCGGCGATGACCGGCAGCGGTGCTGGAATCACAAACGGGTGCAGTTTGATGTTCTTTGGGACTTCGGCTGGAAGCACTTCGTAGTGGATGGTAATAGCCTCCTCGATGGCCTTGAGACTCTCGGCAGGCGTGAACGGTTCGGCGATGCCCGGTTTGGCCAGTGCAGCGAGTTGCAGCGACCACCACTTGTTCAGGCTTGAGGCCGAGGCGGCAAAGTTTGGAAATGCCGCGCTAAGCAGTTCACGTTCGGAACGCGGGTCGCTCGCGAGGGCGTTGAGGAACTTGTTCAGGTGCTGCGGTCCGCTGGGCTGGTCAACAAGCGCCAGCACCAGGGCACAGCAGGAGGTTTCATAAATGGTGCGCGAGAGCCCGTCCATTTCGACCGGAGATGCTTCGATGATCTCCTCGATGCCATAGATTTTGCCGCTGCGGAACAGCGTGGCAAACAAGGCGCTGGGATTCGGGCTGGCACGAAAGTCCATCGCATGCAGCACGCCGGTCATGATCCAGTCCGGCAGCAGCAGGCGGCCTTCTGGCGTCTCGATTTTTTGATGATTGCGCAGGATGCGCTCGGCGAGGAGCGCACGCACGACCTCCTTGCGCAGATCGGCGGCACTGAGGCCGGGCCGCTCGTTGACGGTGACCTGAAGGTGAAAGCCACCGAAGTTAAGTTCGGAAATGGTGGTGGAGATCGGCGGGCCTTTTGATTTTGCGGCCTCCTCCCCAGTGTTCAACAACACGACGACCGGCAGCACCCATGGCTCCTTGTCATTGAGTACCTTGCGCAGTTCCTGGGAAATCTCCTCACAGCGCGTGGACATGGCGCTGCGGGTCTCAAACACCTTCCCATGCACGATGAACTGCCGGCTGGTACTGGTGGAGCTGGTGACGGGAATTTTGTCCGAAGGGGACGGCACGCGCGGAACTGCCGTGGCCTCTGGCTTGCGGGTGACTGCATCCAGCACCTGCATTTTGCTGGCGGAATTTTCAGACGGCGGCGCAGGCACCTGCGGGCTTGCGGGTGTCGGTGCAGGTGTTGGAGCTGCTGGCCCGCCGTTCTGCAACTGGCCTGGCAGCGGTGGTGGCACGAAAGTCTTCGGCACCTCGATGGCGGCAGCGGCCTCCTTTTGTTGCTGCGTGAGCGGCGGCGCGGGTGTCTGCCCCCCCGCAAGCAGTGTGGTGCAGATGAGCAAGAGCACGCCCATCGGGGCGGATGGAAAACGGCGGTTCATGCGGGAGGGAAGCGGGGATCGAGTACGAGCTTGTCCTTGGCGATGGTGATTTGGGTCATTTGGAACAAGGCCCGAATTTCTGGATCAAGCGCCTCCGCCAACGCCTGCAGGGAGGGATAGAGCGGCCGCATCATGCCGCGTGGCAATTGCAGATGGCCATAGGCACCTTGCAGCAGCTCGACATGAAAGTCCTTGTCGTCACGACTGATGGCGAGGTCAACGCTGGCGGTGCGGGTGTATCCTTTGACCTTCCAGACGAGGAACAAGCGTGCGCGGTCCGGCTCCAGATCAATGCGTGCGCCATCAAAAGCGACCCAGCCACCAATCAAGCCCGGGATTTTTCCCGCGAGCGTCGTGGCGAGGTGGCGGTTGATTTCAGCCTCGCTGATCTCCATCACCGCCGCGCGTTTGATGGTCGTCTGGCGCAGGATGTCAATCAGGTCATCGGCTTTGGCAGTACTTGGCGCGGCAACCTTGGGCAGCTCGGCGGGCCGGTGCGCCACCCAGGTGGCTCCGGCCAGCAGGCTGATCCCGAGCAGCCGCAATGTCTGGAACAGGGGGCGAATCATGGCGGCAGGGGTGTGATATGGATGCGGACTCGGGCCTAGGCACCCGTCGTCTTGGCAGGTGCTGGCGAACTGGTGGCGGGAGCCGGGCTGGCGGCAGGTGTCGAACTCGTGGAGGCCGCAGCGCTTTCAGAATCTTTCTTCGCTGCTGCTTTGTACGAATCGCTGCGATAGTCGGTGATGTAGAAACCGTTGCCCTTGAAGATGAAGCCTGCGCCCAGTCCAATCTTGCGCTTCACCGGACCCGGGCAGCCCTCCTTCGGGCAGTCCGTGAGATGCGGATCCTTCATCGACTGTTTGGCCTCAAACTGGTGGCCGCACGTCTGGCATTCGTAATCGTATGTAGGCATGATGTGGTGAGAAATGCGTGCGCGGGGGTAATGAGGTGCGCAGCAGGGGGCTAAGTATGCCGCTTGGCACCCTCTGCTGCAAAAGGATTTTCCCCCTCCGTTGGGTCTTGGTCGTAATTCAATGCTCGACACCCAGGTGCTGGCGGATGTATTATCCGGCCATGGCTTCGTTGCTTCAGGAAACCGTTTTCATAACGAATCTTTACGCCACCCCTGCCGACTGGCAGCGTGATTTGTTTTATTCCGTGGTGCGCGCGGGCCATTTGCAGGCGGGCCACGAGCACCGCATCGAGCGTGAAACGTATCCAGGTCATGAGTTGATTTTTTGCCTCAAAGGCTACGGGTGGGTCCAGGTCGCAGGCAAAAGGCATGCCGTCGGACCCGGAGCGCTGCTGTGGGTGAATTGCCATCACCCGCATCTCTATGGTGCCGCAAAAAAAGATCCGTGGGAGCTGTATTGGATGCGCATTGAGGGCAGGGCACTGGACCGCATCGCCGAACTCCTCCAGGTGCGCTCTCAGCCTGTGCTCGAAGGTATCAATGAGCGGGCCGTCGCGCAGGAATTTGAGCGCGCCTTTCAGCACATGAGCGGCACTCGCCCTAGCGATGCAGCACTCGCCAGCGCCGCCGTCGCCGCCATCATCGGTCTGGCATTCCATGTGCGTCTATCCGAACCGGGCCTGGTGCAGCCCGAGCTGCCTTCCGCCGTCTCCAAGGCGCTGGAGCGCATGCGCCTCTATTTCCATCTCCCCATGCGTGTGATCGAACTCGCCCAGCTCAGCGGCATGAGCGAGAGCCATTTTAGCCGCCAGTTCAAAGCCGCCATTGGCACAAGTCCCATCGACTGGCTGCGGCGTGAGCGAATCAATCAGGCGAAGCGTCGGCTCATTGAATCCGACGATCCCGTCAAAGAAATCGCCCGTCAGGTCGGCTACCACGATCAGTTCTTCTTTTCCAAAGACTTCAAGAAAATGACCAAGCTCACACCCACGCAGTTTCGTGAGCAGGAAAAGCAGCCTTAACTCACCAGCGCCTTCGGCTTGTTCCGCTCTTCCAGCCACGTCTGCGTGCGGCGGAAAATAAAATCCAGCAGCAGCGCCCGCACCGCCGTGGCCGGTCGTTTCGTGAAGAATCCCAACGCCACCGAACTGAAAACCACGCCCAACATGACCAGCGCCGCTGCGATCATGCAGGCAAACAACCCGATGCCAATGCCGGTCAGCACCAGCATGACGAGCAGCGCAATGAGGCCAGGGATTCCCATGCCACCAGCACCAAACCCAAATCTTGAATTTCAAATGTTCATTTCATCGCCACTGTCACAGTCATGAGCACCTCCCCCGCACCCCAGGGCCTCCTCGGCATGAAGCCGGAGGAGATTGCTGTCGTGTTCGCGGAACTGGGGCAGCCCGCCTTTCGTGCCAAACAACTCGTCGAGTGGGTCTTTGCCAAACGCGCCGCCAGTTTCGAGGAGATGACGAATTTGCCCAAAGCAACGCGTGAGGCCCTCGCCACCCGCTTCGTGACGCGCACGATGACCATCGCCAAAGTCGCCGGCTCCAGCGATACGACGCGCAAATTTCTCCTCAAGCTGCACGACGGCCGCTATGTCGAAACCGTGCTCATTCCGGCCAATCCCGCTCTCTACGGCGGCAGTTCGGACCGCCGTACGCTATGCGTGTCCAGCCAGGTCGGTTGTGCTTATGATTGCAAATTCTGCGCCAGCGGTCTCGCAGGCTTTGCGCGCAATCTGACCGCGGCGGAAATCGTCGAGCAGATCGTCCAGGTGGAGGCGTATGCCGGAGAGCGCGTGGACAATCTCGTCTTCATGGGCATGGGAGAGCCCCTCGCGAATTACTCCAACGTCACCAAGGCCATCGAGATCTTGAATGCGGAATGGGGCATCGGCATCGGTGCGCGTCACATGACCGTCAGCACCAGCGGTCTGGCGCCGCAGATCAAAAAGCTCGCCGACTTTCCGCTCCAGATCCGCCTCGCCATCTCGCTGCATGGCGCCACCGATGAGGTGCGTGAGAAAATCATGCCGGTGAACCGCAAGCACAACCTCGGCGAGCTGTTCGAAGCGCTCGACTACTGGAACCAAAAGCGGAAGCAGTTCCTTACCTTCGAGTTCATCCTCATTGCTGATGTCAACGATAGCCTCCAGCAGGCCCATGCCCTGGCCAAACGTGCCCGCAGTGCCAATGCCAAGGTCAATTTGATCCCCTACAACACCGTCGATGGCTTGGAGTGGGCGCGTCCGAGTGAAGCCAGCCAGGATGCCTTCCTCGCCGTGCTCACCAATGCCGGTGTCACCGCCACCCTGCGCCGTGAAAAAGGCCACGACATTGCCGCCGCCTGCGGTCAGCTCCGGCTGAAACAGGAAACGGAACTCGGCATCATCGAATCGCCGATTCCTGCCAAACGCATCACGATTGGCGGCGGAGCGGAATGACTGCGGGAACTACCTCACTCGCGCCGGTTTTCTGACCGCCTTAGCGGGGGCGCGTTTCACAGGACGCTTGAGTTTGGGTGCAGACGCCGGTTTGGAGGCGGCCGGTTTCTCGACGGTCTTGGCTTCGCGCAACTCGCGCAGTTCTTTTTCGACTTCGGCTAGGCGTTTGGAGGTGGCCTCCAGCTTGCGCACGACGAGGCGGGCGACGAATTCGTAGAGCGCGGCGTGGAAATCCGGGTCTTCCTCGCGCGGATGGATGTCCTGGAGGAATTTCTGGTCCACCGCCAGACAGACAGCCTTCGTGGAGGCGATGACGGAAGCGAGACGCTTGTCGTGGTTCACGAGCGCAAGCTCGCCGAAAACCTCTCCGATGCGGGTGATGGCAGCGACTTTCTTGCTGCCGACCCGCACTTCCAGCTCTCCGCTGAGCAGGACGTAGATGCGGGAGTCGATGCTGCCTTCTTTGATGATGTGATCTCCCGGCTCGCATTGCAGCAGGCTGCTGGAGTTCAAAACATCGTCAAGCTGGTCATCGCTAAAGCTGGCGAGAGCAGGCACCGCACGCAAAGGCGACGGGCTGTTTTTCTCGTCATGGATGTAAGCAAACTCTTTCATGGCATTCGCTAGGATTCTGTCAGGAGGAAGGCGGGGGGGAAAGATAAATTTTGTTCATTTTCCGCCAGCCTTCACCGCCGCATCATACGCAGGCCAGAAACTGGCCGGCGGCATCAGGTCCTTGCCGCCGTCGTCAAAACGTGTGCCGATCTCCTGCAACGGCAGCGATTTCGCCACCGCAATGCCCGCTGTGATGTTCGCCGGGGTAAAGACGAGGCGCGTGAGCTGCATGCCCTTCAGCGGTGTGAGATCGGTGACTGGCGTCTCGGCAATGTGCAGGCGCTGCAGGGCCGTTCCAGTCAGCGGAGAGAGGTCTTTCACCTTGGTGCGGTGCAGCGTCACACTGACCAGCGGCACGGTTTTAAGTGCGCTGATGTTTTCCACCGGGCAGTCCGTGAGCCAGAGCATCTGGATCGGGCAGTGGGCGATGCCCGAGATGTCACCGATGGGACAGCCGACCGCGTTCAGCTCCACCAGCGGCATGTTTTCCAGGGCCGCCAGATTTTCAACCGGCGTGCGGCTCAGGTAGAGCTTTTCCAGTGGCATGCCACGGATCGGCGAAAGGTCCCGCACCTTCGTGTCTTCGAGATACAGCTCCACCAGCTTCTGGCCCTGCATCGGCCGCAGGTCAGTGATCGGCGTCTCGCTCAGATCCAGCGCCATGGGCTCGATGTGCTGCAGAAACTTCACGTTCTCGATCTTCGCCCCACGCAGGCTCAGCGCGATCACGTTCCCGCCTTCGATGTTGAACTGCCCGTCACCCGCATAAGCCGGATTGTGATACTTGATCTCCGTGTGCATCATTTCCTGTGTCCAATAGATCTTCTTCGGCGCTTCCTTGGCCGGAGTTGGAGTGGCTGGGGCAGCGGGAGGTGCCGCAGGCTTTTCCGCCACGGGCTTCGCCGCAGTCGCGGGTTTCTTGGGCTCATCACCACACTGGGTCAGAAGGAGAGGAAGAAGGAGCAGGCTGGGCTTCATGCCATGGGCATGCCGGATTTCTTCGTGCGATGCAAGCCGGAAGTGAAACAAGGGGTGCAAACCGACGTTTTCGCGCCACACCATGCGACCTCTCCTTTTCCTCGCTTCTCTGCTGTTCACCGTACCTGCACTTGCTGACAAGCCGAACGTGCTGCTCATCGTCGCGGACGATCTGGGTTACAACGATGTCGGCTTTCAGGGCTCCAAGGAAATCCCCACCCCCAACTTCGACAAGCTGGCCGCGCAGAGCCTGGTCTGCACGAATGGCTATGTGTCGCATCCGTTTTGCAGTCCCACGCGGGCGGGCATTATGACGGGGCGCTACCAGCAGCGCTTCGGGCATGAGAACAATCCCGCCTGGCTGCCTGAAGACACCGTGGCGGGCCTGCCGCTGACAGAAACGACGTATCCGCAGCTCATGCAGCAGGCGGGTTATACGACAGGTGCGGTGGGCAAGTGGCACCTGGGTGCGCATCCGCAGTTTCATCCGAACAAGCGTGGCTTTGACGAGTACTTCGGAGCGCTTGGTGGCGGGCATGTATATTTCCCGGGTGTCGGCGGCGGTGCGGAGTACAACATTCCGCTGAACCGCAACGGCAAGGATGAAGCCCAGACCAAGTACCTCACCGATCAGTTCGGTGATGAAGCCTCTTCGTTTGTGGAGCGACACGCCGCTGAACCCAAGCCCTGGATGCTCTATCTGGCCTTCAACGCGCCGCACACGCCGCTGCAGGCACCCCAGAAGTGGCTGGACAAGTTTTCCCATATTGCCGACAAAAGCCGCCAGACCTATGCGGCGATGGTTGCGTCCATGGATGAAGCGGTAGGCGAAGTGCTGGCCAAACTGGACGCCACGAAGCAGCGTGAGAACACGCTGATCTATTTCGTCAGCGACAACGGCGGCCCCAATCTACAGGCGAAGAGCGGCACCAATTTCACTGATAACTCCCCGCTGCGCGGCGCGAAAGGCATGGTCTATGAAGGCGGCATGCGCGTGCCCTTTCTCGTGAGCTGGCCCGCAAAGATCAAACCGGGCACCTACGACCAGCCAGTCATCGCGCTCGATTTCCTGCCCACCTCGCTTGCTGCTGCCGGATCGGCGGAATTAACGCCGAAAAATCTGGATGGCGTGAACCTGCTGCCCTTCTTCAGCGGTGAAAAAGCCAGCGCACCCCATGACTCGCTGTTCTGGCGCACCGGCGGTTCCGGCGGCAACAATGCCTTGCGTCATGGCAGCATGAAGCTCGTACGTCTCGGCAAAGCGGAGCCCGAGTTGTATGACCTCGCCACGGACATCGGCGAATCGAAGAACCTCGCGGCGGATAAGCCCGAGGTGGTGAAGGAACTTGTCTCGGTGATTGCCGAATGGGAGAAAGGCACCATCGCCCCAATCTTTGAAAGCCCGAGGGCGGGCAAACCAGCAGTGAAGAAGAAAAAGAAATAGGCAGCCTCGTCGCGTTTCTGGCAGGATGAGGTTCATCATGCTGCGTTCGCTCACTTTTCTCCTTCTCTACTCCTTCACGCATGCGGACGAGTTCGATTCACTGCGTGCCGTGGTGCGCAAAGCCGTGGCCAAGGGGAATCCTCTAGGAGCGGTGCTCTGGTTTGAAAGCGGTGAAGAGCAGATGGCGCTGGTCGAAGGCCAGCGCGCGCTCATTCCAGCGAAGGAAGCGATGACGGAGGACACCGTGTTTGATGCGGCATCGCTGACCAAGGTGGTGGCCACGCTGCCAAGTGTGCTGATCCTGATGGAGCAGGGAAAGATCGAATTGGATGCGGAGGTGAGGCGCTACATTCCGGAATTTCGCAGGGGCATCACGCTGCGACATCTGCTCACCCACACCTCAGGCCTGAAGGCGGGCATTCCCAAGGAGCCCGAATGGACGGGCTATGCGGAAGGAATCTCACGTGCCATCGCCACCGAACCGGATGGGCCACCCGACCGCTTTTTCCGCTACTCAGACATCAACTTCATCCTGCTCGGCGAGATCGTGCAGCGCGTCAGCGGCACGCAGTTGAATGAGTTTGCCGCCAAGCATGTGTTCGCGCCGCTTCACATGGACTCCACGCGCTTTCTCCCCCCAGCGGATTGGCAGCCGCGCATCGCACCGACAGAAAAGGACGAGAACGGCGTCATGCTGCGCGGCGTGGTCCATGACCCCACCTCGCGCAAGATGGGCGGTGTCACCGGCCATGCAGGACTCTTCACCACCGCCGGCGATCTGGCGAAGTATGCGCGAATGATTCTTCATGATGGCGCAGGCGTCTTGAAACCGGAAACGGTCAAACTCATGACGGCACCACAGACCATCACCACAGTCTTCGAACGGCGCGGCCTCGGCTGGGACATCGACTCCACCTTCAGTAGACCTCGCGGCAAGGTGTTCCCACTGGGCTCCTTTGGCCACACGGGATTCACCGGCACAAGTCTATGGATCGAATCCACATCCAAGACCTTCGTCATCTTCATGAGCTCGCGCCTGCACCCCAATGGCAAAGGCAGCGTGCGCGACTTGTATGAAGAAATCGGCACCGCAGCCGCGAACTGCGTGAAACTCACTCCCGCCACCGGCCCACCATGGCCGCGTGCCGAGACCGAAGTGCCGACGGTGATGAATGGCATCGACGTTCTCGTACGGCGGAAGTTCGCGGACTTGCAGGGCCTGCGTGTCGGCCTCATCACCAATCAAACCGGCATCGATGCGCAGCGCCACAGCACCATCGATCTTCTCGCCAACGCCCCCGGCGTGAAATTAAAAAAACTCTTCAGTCCCGAGCACGGCATCCGTGGTGAACTCGATCAGGAAAAAATCAGCAACTCCACTGACAAAAAAACCGGCCTGCCCGTGCTCAGCTTGTTCGGCGAGCACCGCGCACCCACGCAGGAACAACTCGTGGATGTGGACGCCCTCGTCTTCGACATCCAGGACATCGGATGCCGCTTCTACACCTACATCGGCACCATGCGGCTGTGCATGGAGGCGGCAGCCAAGGCGAAGAAGGCGTTCTATGTTCTAGATCGCGTGAACCCCATCGGAGGCATCCAGGTGGAAGGCCCCGCCGTCATCGATGCCGAAAAACCCACCGCCACGCACGCCATCCCTCTGCGCCACGGCATGACCGCCGGCGAACTCGCGGCCATGATGAACGCCGAACGCGGCATCGGCTGCGATTTAAAGGTGATTCCCGTCGAAGGCTGGCAGCGCACAATGCTCTTCGATCAAACCGGCCTGCCCTGGATCAATCCCTCACCCAACATGCGCTCCTTGAATGCCGCCCTGCTCTATCCAGGCATCGGCCTCCTGGAGTTCAGCATCACTGTTGGGCGCGGCACCGACACCCCATTCGAAGTACTCGGCGCTCCTTATGTGGACGATCTGCGGCTGTCCTATGAGCTGAACAAGCTCGGCCTTGCAGGCGTCCAGTTCACTCCCGTGCGCTTCACTCCGACCGCCAGCATCTTCAAAGGCGAAGCCTGCGGCGGCGTGCGCATGGCGATCACAGATCGCGCCGCCTTGAATTCAGTCGATGTAGGCATCGCCATCGCCAGCACATTGCAACGGCTCTATCCCAAAGAGTTCAAGCTCGCGCTGGTGGACACCCTTCTCAATCGTGCCGCCAGTGTGCAGGCCCTGCGCGGTGGCGACTCATGGAAAAAAGTCGTGGCAGACTGGTCCGCAGAGACACAGGCATTTGAGGCGAGACGAAAGGAATTCCTCCGCTATGCCGAGGAATAATCTGGCAAAGAACGCGATTTTCGGTTACTCATAAGCCATGAATTCTAATGCCCCAGCGCTGGGTGGTGAGGCAGATATGTTTCAAGATTTGCTGGCTGACGCGCTGGCAATTCAGGATCGTTTTGTGGCGGAGCCCAGGCTCAAAACGACTGGAACCGGGTATTTGAAAAGCCGCGGTGTCGATGGCTTGAAGCAGGACACGGCGGAGCTGGCAGCCAAATACTCCAATCACCGTGTGGAAACGAAACTGGCTCGATAAGTTCCCCTGGGAGATGGTGGAACGGCTCAACGCCGCTCTCTGCCAGCGCCAAAACGTGGTGCATAAGCCCACTTCCGACGGCTATGAACCCGCGCGCAGCTTGTGGGAGTCGCACTACACCCAGGAACTGTCCTTGGAACGGGCGCTGTTGATTGCGTACGAATGCCATTGCCTCGCCCCATTCTGCTTTTTCAATGGCAACACATTCGTGGCGGTAGTGCGGCAGATGATTGAACCGATTCTCGCACAGGTGGCTCCGGACGATCCAAATCTGGCCGCGCAGTTTCGTTCGGTGGTCGGGCACTTCGTCGCAGGGACTGAGGGCATGGAAGAGTTAAGAGATGCAATTCGTTCGATTGAGCAACGCCTGAGTGGGGCAACGCCAGGGGATAAATAACGGCATGTCCTGACTTGCACGCCCTGGGAATGTCTATGCTACCATGCCGACAATGAAACTCCGCCACTTCCTTCTGGCCTGCGCCCTCCTCATTGCCGCCTGCGGCAAAACTTCGAATGAGCATGTGGCATCTCGCGGCACCATCGCAGTCTCACTTCTCTCACTGCAAAATCCATTTTTCAAAGTGATCGGCGACAGCATCATCGCCGAGGCCAAGAAGAACGGCTTTGACACACTCGTGGTCAGCGCAGATGGCGACGTGGCGCGGCAGAGCAACCAGATCAAAGACTTCGTCGTGAAGGATGTCGCTGCCATCGTGCTGAGCCCCACGGATTCCAAGGCGATCGTGACCGTCATCCAGGAGGCCAACGCATCTGCCATTCCCGTCTTCACCGTGGACGTGCCCTGCAACGAGCCCGGCGTGAAGATCGTGACGCAGGTGGCCACGGACAACTTCGGTGGCGGCAAGATGGCGGCGGAGGCGATGATCGAGGCGCTGCAAGGGCAGGGTGGGAAGATCGGCGTGCTCGACCTGAAACAGGTGGAATCCTGCATCCTGCGCGTGAAAGGCTTCAAAGAAGTGCTGGCCACCCACAACGCCACTGCGGCGAGGAAGATCGAGATCGTGAGCGAACTCGATTGCGGTGGTGCGAATGACAAGGGCTACAAGGCCACCGAGGACATGCTGCAGGCACACTCGGATCTCGTCGGCATCTTTGCCATCAATGACCCCGGCGCACTCGGAGCACGTGGCGCGGTGGAGAAAGCGGGCAGGGTCGGCAAGGTCGTAATCATCGGTTTCGATGGCCAGCCCGAAGGCAAGCAGGCGATCAAGGAAGGTAAGATCTACGCCGATCCAATTCAATTTCCCGACAAGATGGGCACCGAAGTCGTGCGCGCTTTCATGCGCTATTCGAAAGGCGAGGAACTGCCGCCGCAGATGCTCATTCCGACAAGTCTTTATCGCAAAGCTGATGGCGTGGCGGATGCTGCGCTGAAATGATCCCATAGGCAATCTCATGAACCCGCTCACCTTTCTCACTCTGCTGGTGCTTGGCGCGGCCGCTGTCTCTGCGGCTGAGCCAAAACCCGCGTCTGAATTCACCACGACTGACCCCAAGAAGGTCAAAATCTTGGAGGACTCAGCGCACGAAAAAGATCCCGAGATCGACCACTTCAAGCATCTCTGCCCCGGTCTTGGCGGCTATCAGGTGATCCATGAAGGCGGCGATCTGCGCAGCTGGATCAATCTGATTTACGACGGCAGCAAGACCGACCTCATGAACGACACGCTCAGCGCCTGCCCCGGCCAGTTCCCCGCGAAGGCGAACGACGTCGTGCAATGGCGTGGCTTCCGCCAGGGCGGCACCTTTGTCCCTTACGCAATCATCTACCGCATGATGTCGAGCGCCGATGACGAGAAACAGACGCGGCTGGAGACGCTGGTAATCATCAAACTCGACAAGGAGAAGTCGAGCATCGTTGGTCATGTGGCCGCGAAGGAGGGGAATGAAAAGGCCGAGATGCTGGCGGACAAGCTGTGCAAGCCCTGAGCAAAAACACATGAAGGCCGTTTCATTCACTCGATGGTCCAGACGCACGCTGCTGCTGGCAGGTCTCGCCGCCTGCAGTTGGCAGGTGAAGGCAGACGACGCGGTGCCGCACGTGCGCATCCTGTTTCTCGGCAACAGCTACACGGCCTTCAACCGCCTGCCGGCCATGGTGGGTGAGCTGATGCTGTCTTCCCAGCTGCTGGCACCGCACATCGGCAGCAATCTGCAGGGCAGCTACACACTGGAGCGGCACTCCACCAATGCTGAGGGACTCGCTTTGCTCAAACAAGGCGCTGACGACGGCAAGCCCTGGGATGTCGTCGTGGTGCAGGAGCAAAGCGTCGTGTCTGCCGCCGCCGCTGTAGATGAGGATGCCAGACTGCTGATGGAAAACGGCCTCTCCAAACTCGTCAGGCTGGCACGTGAGGTAAATCCCAAAGTGCTGGTGGTCGATTTCCAGGTGTGGGCGCGGCACGAAAAGCTCTGGAAGGAAAAATCTCCCGATGCGCTCTCCACCGGCAGGGATCCTGAGCAGGCGCATGCCCGCATCCACCTCGCGAATGCGAACGCCGTGAAGACGGTGCTGGAAAAAAATCCGGGCGCACAGATCCTTGTCAGCCCTGTGGGGGATTTCTGGTGGCTGGTGCATGATCTCTATCCGGCGCTGTCGCTCTATGCCGAGGATGGCACGCATCCCGACGTGCTGGGCACGCTGCTCAGCGCGTATGTCATTGTTGGCACCATCGGCGGACGCGAGGTGATCGAACAGGCCACCTGGATGCCGCCAGACTGCCCTGCTGTGCAGGTGGCTCGTGTGAAAAAGATGGTGCTCGATCACCCCGAAGTGTTCATGGCGTCAGGGAAGTAGCGCAGGCGCAGTCGATGCCGGTTATTTGGGCCGCCAGGAGGTGATGTCATCACCCGTGCTCGGAGCCTGGTCTTTGCCGCTGCTGTAAACAGCCACCTTGGTGACAAGATGCGCGGCCTGATTTTGAGAGATCTTGGGGTCAGCATTGCCGGCATCAGGATTCTTCACCTGATTGTCACCGTTTGTGTCGAGCAGGATGTAATAAGGCTGGCCATACATGTCGGCGAGCTTGAAGGGGCGTGCAGCGCCGACCAGTCCATGGCGGCCGTTGTTCGCAGGAGAAAACGCTACGAAAGGCGTGCGCTTGGGATTCAGATCCGCCGCGCCGCTCGATGCAGGAGGAATGCCCATGAGAGTGTCCACCAGGGAATTGCTGCCATCGGTGAGCAGTTCGGGTGTGTCCTCGCCATTGGCTCCTGTGACAGTGGAGTCGATGGGAAAGCGGTTATAGTCGGTCTGGTACTGGTCGATGCCATTCTTGAGATCCATCAACACCGTCCGCACTTTCAGACGATTGGCCTGGTCGATGGAACTAATGATTCCTGCCGCCGTCAGACTGGCGAGGATCGCGATGATGGTGATCACGACGAGCAGTTCGATCAGGGTGAATGCGCGCGAAGCATGTTGCCGGTGCGTTTTCATAATGGAATTTTATCTGAAATGGCCGTTGCAGGTCAATGCTGTTTTTCACCCTTGATCCCACTCTGGAAACAGCGCACGGCTTCCTTCCCCGTGAACAAACAAGCCATCCTCGATCACATCCTCTCCGTGCTGAATGTCGAACTTGCCGCGCTTACCCGTGCTGCGCAGGGAGCCTTCGCTGCGGCCACGGACCCGGACAGCAAGGCGGAGAACAAGTATGACACACGCACGCTGGAGGCCTCCTACGTCGCACGCGGTCAGGCACAGCGTGTGGCGGAGCTGCAGGAGGCCGTGCGGGCCTTTGGCGCATTGTCAGGAAACACTCTGGAATCAGGCGCAGCGATCACACTCGGAGCACTCGTGAGTTTGGAAACGCCCGGAGAACAGACGCATTATTACCTCGGCCCGTTTGCAGGTGGGACAGAGATTGTGCATGAGGGCCATGAGGTTGTCGTCATCACGCCAGCGTCCGCCTTGGGTCAGAAGCTCATCGGCAAGCGGGCAGGGGATGCCATTGCTCTGCGGCCAGGGCTTTCCGCGAAAGTGGTCATGGTGCAGTGATTGGCGCACTCGCTCAGCCCGCACGACGCAACTCGGCGATCCACTCCGGCGGGATGCCCTGCCCGGGTACCGAACTGTCCGGCTGACGTTTCAAGCTCACGGTTTGCGCCAGCAGCCACTCCAGGCCCTCCCAGAAATGCAGCGCATCCAGCACGGGGTTCAGCGCATTCGTCACCGGGCAGTAATGCACCTCCTTCGGATTCGTGTGATGCACCGTGTGGTGCTGCGGCGTCTGCAAAATTCGCACATCGTGCAGCATCGAGATAAAGCGGCCGTTTTCACGCCGGGTGCGATGCGACCATTTATGCACCTCGTTCGCATTCCCACCGACCAGAGCAAAAAGCCAGACATGCCACGTCAGACAGCCCAGCCACTCGGCGGTGATGATCAGCACCCCCATCGCCGCCAGCAGCTCCTTGTTGCTCTCCCACCAGGTGTTGCGCGTCATGCGTCGCGGCAGGTGATGATGTACGATGTTCGGCCGCCCGATCCAACGGCCCAGCCAGGGCGTGTCTTCGCGGATGTATGCATCCTCCATCCAGTGGACGATTCCGGCGGCGAAATCAGCAGCAAGTACCACGCCTGCTGCCTGAAGAGTGAGTGAGATGAGGTCGTTCATGACCCCGCATTTCTTGTCCACGAAGTGACGCCTCAGGATATTGATAGTATTGAAACTTCGATTGAAAGGATCAATGGAGATACTATCCAGCCATTGTCATGTCACAAAGCGAGCAGCCATGCGCTGAAAGAGAAGCGTACTTTGCGCTCAAATCAGACCACGTTGGCGGCAGTGAGGGGATCATCAGCGGGGAGGTCAATCCAGAATTCGGTGCCGCATTCATCTAGGTTGCGGCATCCTGTGCTGCCGTTGTGGGCGTGCGCCAGGGCCTGCACGAGGCTAAGGCCGAGGCCCATGCCGGGAGTGTTGGCGCTGGCAGCGGAACCCCGTGTGTAACGCTGCCAGATTTTTGTCTGATCGGCTGCCGTGAGGCCGGGGCCGGTGTCGCGTACGGAGATGCGTGCCTGTTCGCCATGGATGCTGAGCGCGAGGGTGACGATGCCGCCGCGCGGCGTGTAGGCGAAGGCGTTGTCGAGCAGGTTGGCCACGGCCTGATTGATGCGCTGGCGGTCTAGCAGCACCCAGCGAGAGTCGGGAGATTCGAAGGTGAAGGTCAGGCCGCGTTCATCCGCCGCAGCTTTGTAGAGGTCAAACAAATCGGCGAGCAGTTGGCGGAGGTCGATGATTTCGAGATGCAGCTTCAAGGCTTTGTGTTCGCCTGCGCGGGTGGTGAGAATGGTCTGCACGAGTTCGGCAGCACGGTCGAGTTCTTCAAGACCACGAGCGGCGGCATCGCGTGCGGTGGGGTTGTCGATGTGATCGTGGAAGGTTTCAAGATTGCCGCGGATGCGTGCCAGCGGGGTGCGCAGCTCATGAGCGAGGTTGTCGTTGGCGCTTTGCAGCTCGGCGGTGAGCGCGTCGATGCGGTCGAGTCCGGTGTTGAAGGCGGAGGCGAAGGCCTGCAGTTCAGGAACGGCGCCGGGTGCCTGCAGGCGTGCATCGGTGCGCCCTTGGGCGAGTTGGCGTGTGCTTTGCATCATCTCCTGCACGGGGCGCAGGACATGGCGAACGAACCACCAGAGCGGCAGGAGCATGAGGGCGGTGGAGGCCAGTCCGGCGAACCAGAGATGGCGGCGGATGTACTCCACGTAGGCTAGGTCTTCGGCGTCGGTGCGGCCAAACCACAGGGCATTTTTATCGTCCAGAATCTGACAGCCGACGAGAAGCTGCTGTTCCCGCTTGGTGTGGGGAATGGTCATGAGCCAGGTCTCCGCAGGCTTCAATTTTTTGGGCGGGCGTTTGGGCCAGTTGTATCCTGTGACGGCGTCTGGTGTCTGCTCAAAAATCGTCTCGCCCTCAGGATTGGTGATGCGGACGGCCTGGCTTTCCTCATGCTTTCCAGCGGCAAAAACCTCCTTGAGTTCTTTGAGACCATTGCGGTTGTAGAGCACGGCGTACTCACCCAGATCATCCAGCACCACGGCACGGGCGATGCTGCTGAGGTTCTGTCTCATGGCCCAGCCCGCCACGGTGATGCAGAGGGCGGTACTGATGGCCATGAGCACTGCCAGCAGCAGACCCAGCCGCCAGGTGGACGGCATGCGCTCAGGGAACAGTTTTGATAACATAGCCTTTGCCTCGGACGGTTTGCAGGTGGGACGGCTGGCCGGGTGGGTCGATCTTCCGGCGCAGGCGACAGATCATCGCATCCACGACATTGGTGCCGGGGTCAAACTGGATGTCCCAGACTTTTTCGAGCAGGAATTTTTTGGTGAGGGTGCGGCCTTCATTGGCGAGCAGCACCTCCAGGAGCGTCCATTCGCGGGGCTGGAGCTCGATTTTTTCGTCGGCATGGAGCAGGCGGCGCTTGATGGGATCGAGCGTCCATTTGCCAATGTGGCGTGTGGCAGGAGCGGCGGCGCTGCCTGCGGCGCGACGCTGGAGCGCCTCCAGCCGGGCAAGCAATTCCTCCATGGCGAAGGGTTTGGTCACGTAATCATCTCCGCCGGCTTTGAGGCCGCGCACGCGATCGGCGACGTTGTCACGGGCGGTGAGAAAGAGTACTGGGAGGCCGAACCCGCGTGCGCGCATTTGTTCGACGACAGCGAAGCCATCCATGTCGGGGAGACCGACATCGAGGATCACCGCGTCAAAGGACTCCGTGCCCAGCACGATGAGCGCCGCACCGCCTTTTTCCCGCCAGGTGCATGTATGCCCTGCCTCGCTCAGCCATAGGCTGGTCTGGCGGGCGAGTTCGGTGTCATCTTCGACGAGGAGCAGGTGCATGAGGGCGGTGGCGCTGAGTTTGCGCAGGAGTTGCGGCCGCAACACTCGATTCCATCACCATTACCAAATGATAACGTGTCTGGCCCCGATAACCGTGGCGCAATGAGGGGTGAATAACGCATCCTGCATTCATGGCGGCTTGATCCCCTGGCACCCAGTGATTTTGGAGTTCCACACGGGCATATACCTCCGCACTCACCAGCCTTTCGGTGGGGCGCGTCGTTCGGGTAACACCCCATGGTCAAGTGCTTGGGAAATAGCTATGCAGAAAAATGGTCTGAATCAGATGCGGCATGCTGCCGACGCTGATGCTCGGGCCACCAACCCAAAACTCCAACAGCTATGAACAAAATCCTCGTCTGGGACATTCCTGCCCGCCTCTTTCACTGGGCCTTTGCTGGCTCACTCACCGCTGCCATCGCCATCGGCTTCCTTGTCGATGATGATGCGCCGCTGTTTCAACTGCACATGATCTTCGGTATTGTTGCGCTGTTCCTGCTCGCCGTGCGGATCGTGATGGGAATCGTCGGCTCACGCTATTCGCGGTTCACCAGTTTTCCGGTGCATCCGCGTGAAGTCATCGGTTACATGGTCAGTGCGGCTGTTTCAAAGACGAAGCTGTATGCGGGAAACAATCCCGGCTCGGCGGTGGCGGCGGTGCTGATGTTTCTGCTCGTTCCGGCCTTGTTCATCTCGGGCATCGGCTACGGCGGTGAGGCGATCAAAGAACTGCACGAAGCCTTTGCGTGGGCCTTGCTGGTTGTCATCGTGATGCATCTGGCTGGGCTGGCGTGGCATACGATTCGGCATCGGGAGAACATCTCGCTCGCCATGGTCACGGGCAAGAAGTCGGGCAAGGAGGAGGATGCCATTTCATCCAGTCATGCGGTCTGGGGCGTGATCATCGCCATCGTGGCCGGGGTGTGGATCGCGGCGCTCTTTGCCGGGCACAATGCCAGCACGGCCACGGTCAAACTGCCGGGCCTCGGAGTGACTTTGCAGCTCGGTGAAAACGAGGGCGGCAAAGGCAAGCAAGGTCGCGAGCGCGACGACGACTGAAATTATGAAACGCTTCCTCACATTCTTGCTGTTCCTGACATCGCTCGTCGCGCAGGCGGGCGTGGTGTTTGAGCAGCCGCATGCTGGCAGCGGGTCGCTGCTGACATCATCGCGCTATCAGCCGAATGGAACGGACTACGATCAGTTTGTGTGGGACTCGTTCAGCGTGCCGACGGCGCAGGCGGTGACGGAGATTCGCTGGCGCGGCGGCTACGATCCGCAGATGGCTTATTGGGGAGGAAATATCGTGAACTTCCGCGTGTCGATCTATGAATCCACGCCGGGATTGTCGCAGCCGCATCTGGGTCCGGGTTATCCAGGCACGCCTGCGACGCTGGTGGCCTATGACACGGGAAACAAGGCGGGTGAGACGAGCGCGGGCGTGTTTGGCGGGGTGGAGATGTTCGATTACCACTTCGTCCTGCCCAAGGTGTTTCAGGCGCAGGCAGGCAAGGAATACTGGGTGCAGATCGAGGCGGAGTTCACGGGCGGGCTGCCGTATTGGGGCTTCGCGGCGGGCACGGGCAATGGCTATTACGTCCGCCGGATCGCGAGTCAGGCGGACTTCTATTTTCAGAAGCCGCCGGGCGATGCGGCGTTCAGCATCGTCACCACCGATGGCCCGACCTACACCATCGCGGCAAGCGAATCGCCAGTGGGCAGCGGCACGATCACGAACACGGGACTGTATCCCAACAACTCGGCGGCCCCGCTCATCGCCACGCCGAATGCGGGCTACGCCTTTGTGAACTGGACGGACAACGGCACGGTCGTGAGCACCGCGCCTAACTTCACCTTCACCGTCACCGGCAACCGCACGCTGGTCGCGAACTTCACCTCGGGTTCCTCGATCACCACGACGGCAGCACCACTCACCGGCGGCACGACGAACGGCGACGGCAGTTTTTCCAACGGCAGCACGCGCACCGTCGAAGCCGTGCCATCGCCGAACTACACGTTCGTCAATTGGACCGAGAACGGCGTGCCAGTGAGTGTGAGCGCGTTCTACACTTTCACCGTCGCGGCGAATCGCAATCTGGTGGCCAACTTCACGCCCACGGCGACGAATCTCGGCATCGTTTTCTCGCTGCCGCCGACCACGTCCGGCACGATCCTGCCGTCCGCCTTCCTCTTCCCCGATGGCATCGACGGCGAGTGTTACGCCTTTGAGAAATTCTCCACGACGGCCACGCAGGACATCACCGATGTCCGTTGGCGCGGCGGTTTCGATCCCTCGTTTTTTGTGCCTGCCAATCCGGTCGTGGAGTTTGTCATCAAATTCTACGCCTCCACCTACGGCGGGGCTTATGTGGATCTAGCCTCGCCTGTCCTGATGAAGGTCACCCTCTCTGGCAATGCGAGCCAGACTCCGGCAGGTGTGGCCGGGGGCGTGCAGATGTATGATTACCACGCCACGCTGCCGAGCTCCTTCCACGCGGTCGCGGGCACCACCTATTGGATTCAAATCGAGGCCTCGCAGGCGATCTATCCGCTGAACTGGGGCTTCGCCTCGGGTGCAGGCGGCGACGGCAGCCATTTTCGGAAGACCGCGGGCGCGCCTTACACCAATCGCACGGGCGACCTCGCCATCACCCTCAGCGCGGCGACGCCGACGAATTACGCCATCGCCGCCACGTCCTCATCGGTCGCTGGCGGCAGCGTCGCGGGCTCGGGCACTTACGCGCTCAACGAAACGGCGACGCTCTCCGCGACCGCGAAGCCGGGCTATGCCTTCGTGAATTGGACCGACGGCGGCGTGGCTGTGAGTGCGTCCGCGCTCTATCAATTCCCCGCCACCGCGAACCGCACCCTCGTCGCGAACTTCCAGCCCACCTATCAGCTCACGCTGACGAGTTCATCGCTGACGATGGGCACCGTCGCGGGCGCGGGCACCTACGGCATCGGGACGAACGTCACCGCGACTGCCACCGCGAAGCCGGGTTACGTGTTTGTGCACTGGACGGATGGCGGCACGCCCGTGAGCAAGTCGCCGAGCTACACCTTCACCCTGCTCGCGTCCCGCAATCTGCTGGCGAACTTCGCGGTCGGATTCACCGTCGCGGCGAGTTCGTCGTTCGCCCCCGGCGGCACGGTGAGCGGCGCGGGTGGTTACGCCACGGGCGGCACTGCGACACTTTTCGCTACTCCCGCTGTCGGCTATCAATTCACCGGCTGGACCGAAGGAGTCATCGTCGTGATCGCCAGCAACAGCTTCTCCTTCAACGCGACCTCGAACCGCGCACTCATCGCGAACTTCGTGCCCATCGTCGGCATCACGAACGCCACGCCGGGCTCCATCGTCTTTGCATGGCCTGATTCGGCCACCGGATGGGTTTTGCAGGAAAGCACCGACCTCGGTGCCGCGAGCTGGACGGCCTCGACGCTGCCCGTGACCACCAGCGGCGGGCAAAACAAAGTCTCCATCCCGAATCCCACTGGCAGCCGTTTTTTCCGGCTCTCCCATCCATGAAAACATTCGGCTCCCTCCTCGCATTCATCCTGACTTCCATCGGCACCCAGGCGGCGGAGATTTACAGCCAGCAAAAGCCAACATAGGCATGGGCGGGAAAAAAGGCACGCAAATTGAGCCGGCGCTTCATTACCAAACGATAACGTGCCTGCGGTGGTGATGTGTGGCGCAATAGGCAGGCATGAACAGGTCATTTCATTCTTGGAGAGGCCGAGGAGCTGCTAGCGCCCTGCTAGCGATCCTATTTCCGTCCTTGCTGCTGGCAGGTGGCGGACAGTGGACGGTCGTGGCCTGGAACAACCTTGGCATGCATTGCATGGACGACGATTATTCCGTGTTCTCCATCCTGCCGCCGTTCAACACGATCAACGCGCAGGTGATGGACGCGGCGGGGCATCTGATCACCGATCCGACCGCCGCAGGCATCACGGTCACGTATGAAGCCGTCGCAAGTCCAGACGGGTCGATCAACACGACGTCGTTCGGGAAGACGAACTTCTATGACTACGCGGCGGTGCTGTTCGGCGCGAATGTGGGCGTGGACCAGGGGCTCGCGGGCAAGTCGATGCCGGGCGCGAACAACACGCCGCAGCCGATGACCTGGGTCGCGGGGATGAACTGGTTCGAGGCTGCGGGCATTCCGCTGTGCCCCAAGGATGATGCGGGAAGCAAGAATCCGTACCCGCTCATGCGCATCGCGGTGAAGAATGCCGAGAACGTCGTGCTGGCCAGCGCTGGCATCGTGCTGCCGGTGTCGGATGAGATGGACTGCCGCGCGTGCCACAAGTCCGGCTCCGGTGCCGCCGCCATGCCAGCCGCAGGCTGGGTCAATGATGCAAGCGACAAGCGGGACTTCCGTCTGAACATCCTGCGTCTGCACGATGAAAAGAATGCCGCCGATCCCAACTACGCCACGGCACTCGCGACGATGGGTTATCCGCCTCAGGGGCTGTATTACAGCGTGACGAGCGCGAACAAGCAGGTGCTGTGCGCCGCGTGTCATGCGTCTGAGGCGCTGGGCACTGGCGGTGCTGCCGGCGTGAAGGCGTTGACCGCCGCGATCCATGCGAGACACGCCACGGTCATCAACCCGACGAACGGACTCCAGCTTGAGAACGCACTGAGCCGCAACTCATGTTATCTCTGCCATCCCGGCTCGACCACACGCTGTCTGCGCGGCGCGATGGGCAGCGCGGTGAACGCGAGCGATGGATCGCTCGTGATGCAATGCCAGAGCTGTCACGGTCATATGAGTGATGTAGGCAGCACCGCGCGCACAGGCTGGCTCATGGAGCCGAACTGCCAGGCCTGCCACAGCGGCGATGCCGAGGCGAATGAAGGCTCGATCCGCTTCACGTCCGTCTTCACCGCGCCAGGCGTGATGCGCGTGCCGGCGAACCGGCGCTTTGCCACGAATGCAGACACGCCCGCCGCCGGGCTGTCACTGTTTCGTTTTTCCAAGGGCCATGGTGGCCTCGTGTGCAGCGCGTGCCACGGCAGCACCCATGCGGAGTACCCTTCATTGCACCGCGACGACAATCTGTACTCCTGGAACAAGCAGGGGCATCGCGGCAAGCTCGCGGATTGCACCGTTTGTCATCCTTCGATGCCCTCGAACAGCGTCGGCGGCCCGCATGGCATCCATCCCATCGGCAGCCAGACCTGGGTGAAGGACCATGCGGACATTGCCCGCGCCATCAGCCCGAACTACACCGCGTGCCGTGAATGCCACGGTGCCGACCTGCGCGGCACGGCGTTGTCGCGTGCGCAGGCGGACCGGGCGCTGAGCACGAAGTTTGGGCCGTTCACCGTGAAGCGTGGCATGGAGGTGAGCTGCTACTACTGCCACAACGGCCCCGGCAGCAGCAATGTCAGCACGCACGTCGGCCCTACGGTCGCGGGTGCGCAACTGACGGTGCCTGCGGACACGCCCACGAGCATCGCTCTCACCGCCAGCGGCACGAATCCGCTGCTTCGCGTCATCCAGCAACCCGCGCATGGCACCGTGGGCATTGCGGCGAAGGTGGCGACATATTTCCCGGATGCCGCCTACCAAGGACCCGATGTGTTCACCTACATCGCGAGTGATTCGGGCAGCTTTGTCGATTCGCAACCTGCCACCGTGTCCGTGATCGTCGGCACCACGGACTACCAGCGCGACTCGGACGGCGACGGCCTCAGCGACTGGCTCGAATACGCGCTCGGGCTCGACCCACTGCAGCCCAGCCAGCGGCCGGAGCATCAGATCGAAAACATCGGTGGCACTTCCTATCTGACGCTGCGAGTCCCGCGCAGTCCGATGCGTCCGCCGGAAATGTCCATGTCCATCAAAGTGTCCGGAGATCTGCAAAACTGGACGCCTGCAACGATCCTCAACGACTCCGCCACCGAACTCAAAGCGCGCGACACCACCGGCACGAACGCCGCGCCAGCGCGATTCATGCGCATCGAAGCTAACCGACCATGAAAGCCACTCTCGATGATGCATCGTTTGGCCAGCATGACGAAACTTCCAGGCTCTTCATGCAGGCGCAAAACGGGGAATCAGACGCCGCCACGAAGCTTTACGAGCAGTGCGTGCCCAATCTGCGCCGCTGGCTCGCCGTCCGCGTGCCTGGATGCGATGCGGAGGAACTCGCGCATGCCGCGCTGGTCACCGCGTTTCGCAAGGCCGCCCGTTTTCGGCAGGGGGCCTCGTTTCAATCCTGGCTCAAGACGATCTCCCTGCATCTTGCGCTCAACCGTCTGCGCGACGAAACCCGCCGTTGTCAGCGTGAGAGCGCATGGGTCGAGCACGAGCGAGTACAGCGCTCCGGCGGCATGAATGACGAACCCAGCAGCCTTCGAGTGCTGGCCCGATGCGTCGCCGCCCTGCCGGAGGCGCAGCGCCAGCTGCTGCAGCTTCGTTACGCCGAAGGAAAATCCGCCGAGGCCATCGCCATGGAGCAGGGCCGCCAGCGCGGTGCCGTGGCAGTGAACCTGCACCGCATCTGCCGACGGCTGCGGATGGATTTGGAGCGCGCCCTGCCGAAGCCTACCCACGAGTCACTTGTGTCCGCATGAAATCACTTTTCGCCATCATCTCAGCCTGGCTGCTCGCGGCGACCGCCCTGCAAGCGGGCGTGGTCTTTGAGCAGCCGCACAACGGCACCGCAGTGCTGCGTCCTTCGTCGCGCATGATGCCGAACAACACGGACTATGACATCTACGCCTGGGACTCGTTCAGCGTTGCCACTGCGCAGGCGGTTACGGAGATCCGCTGGCGTGGCGGCTACGACCCGCTGTTTGCGCCCTATGCGGGCAAGCTCGTGAACTTCAGGGTCTCGATCTATGAATCCGTGCCCGGCCTCTCGCAGCCCTACCTCGGGCCGCAGTATCCCGGAAATCCAGCCACCCTCGTTGCCTACGATACGGGCGGCAAGGCGGGCGAGACCAGCGCCGGCGTGTTCAACGGGGTCGAGTTGTTCGACTACCACTTTGTGCTGCCCACTGTTTTTCAGGCGCAGGCCGGGAAGCTTTACTGGATTCAAATCGAAGCGGATCATGACCACATTCCGAGCTGGGGTTTCGCCGCCGCCACGGGCAATGGGTCCTACTTCCGCCGCATTCCGAACCAGGTGGACTTCTACTTCCAGATGGCGCCGGGAGATCTCGCCTTCAGCGTCGTCGCGGGCGACGGGCCCATCCGCACGATCGATGCCGTGGCAGCACCCGCAGCGGGCGGCAGCGTCACCAACACGGGCCTCTATCCGGAGGGCTCCGCCGCGCCGCTGACTGCCACGCCGAATCCCGGCTACGCCTTTGTAAACTGGACCGAAAACGGAACCGTCGTGAGCACCAGCCCGAACTACACCTTCACCGTGACGAGCGACCGGAGTCTCGTCACCAATTTCGCGGCGGGCTCCCGCATCATCACCGCTTCCTCGCCCCCGACTGGCGGCACGACGAATGGCGACGGGCAGTTCCTCAATGGGGCAACGCGTACGGTCGAGGCCGTCGCCTCGCCGAACTACACTTTTGTGAACTGGACTGAAAACGGCGTCCCGGTGAGCGCCAGCGCGTTCTACACCTTCACCGTGAACAGCGATCGCAATCTGGTGGCGAATTTCACGCCGACTGCCACCAATATCGGCATCGTCTTCGCGCTGCCTCCGAACACGGCTTCCTCCACGCTCAACCCCTCGTCTTTCCTGACGCCCGACGGCATCGACGGCCAGGGCTACTCGTATGAAAAGTTCAGCACCAATACCACCGAGGACATCATCGACGTTTGCTGGCGCGGCGGCTACACCGGCAACAACGCTGGCAGCAATCCCGTCGTCGAGTTTATCATCAAATTCTATGCCGCCACGGACAACGGCTTCTACGTGGACTTCGCCACGCCAGTGCTCAAGAAAATGACCATCCCCGGCAATGGCGGGCAGACGCCGGCAGGCGTCGTCGGTGGCATCCAGATGTATAACTACCACGTCACGCTGCCCAGTTCGTTCCATGCCGTCGCAGGCACCACCTACTGGATTCAAATCGAAGCCTCGCAGGCGGGTTATCCGCTGACTTGGGGATTCGCCACCGGCATGGGCGGAGACAACATTCACTTTCGCGAGACCACCGGTTCGCCGTTCACGAATCGCGCCGGCGATCTACCCATCACGCTCAGCGCCGCTGCTCCTACTACCTACGCCGTCAGCACCACGCCCTCGGCGGGCGGCAGTGTCTCCGGCGCGGGGAACTATGTGCCGGAGGCCGTGGTCATCATCACCGCCAGCCCGAGTGCAGGCTACTCCTTCATCAACTGGACCGAGGCCGGCGCCATCGTCAGTTCCAGCGCCTCCTGGTCCTTCAATGCGGCTGCCGACCGCGATCTCGTCGCCAACTTTGCACCCACCTACACGCTGCAGCTTCTCTCGTCCTCCTTCACCATGGGCACCGTCAGCGGAGCGGGCAGCTTCGTCGGAGGAAGCACCGCGACCGCCATGGCCACCGCCAAACCGGGCTACGTCTTCCTGCACTGGACGGAAGGCGGTGTGCACGTCAGCTCGCTGCCGTCCTACCCCTTTCCTCTCGTGGCAGGCCGCACCCTGACCGCTCAGTTCGCCATCGGATTTAACATCACGACCAGCACCTCGTTTGCGCCCGGAGGCGTCGTCACCGGCGCGGGCGGCTATGCCACCAGCACGCCGGCCACGCTGACGGCCACACCCGCCGCCGGCTATCAATTCACCGGCTGGAGCGAAGGCGGCACCGTCGTGAGCGCCAGTTCGTCCTACACCTTCAACGCCGCCGCTGATCGCACGCTCACCGCCAGCTTCGTGCCCATCGTCGCCATTTCACAGTCGGTGCCCGGTACACTCGGCTTCGCGTGGCCAGCCTCCGCCGGTGGCTGGGTGCTGCAGGAATGCCCCGACCTCAATCCCGTGAACTGGGTGGACTCCACATTGCCCGTCACCAGCAGCGGCGGCCAAAACCAGGTCTCCCTCTCCAATCCCCCTGGTAGCCGATTCTACCGCCTAAGCCATCCGTGAACTGCGGGCTCAGCGACTGTTTCATTACCAAACGATAACGTGTCCTTTGGGGTGACAGGTGATGCAATGTTGGAATGAACTTATTGCTTATCCGCCAGGGAACTACAGGACTGTTTGCAGGGCTTACCAGCCTGCTGCTCATGCTTAGTCCGCTCCAGAACGCGGAAGGCAGCATCGCTTACGGCAGCATCAACAACTTCGACACGGTCAACGACACCGGCAAGGAGGGCCACGGTTTTGAAATCGAACTCGATGACTGCCACTCCACCGACATCACCTACACCTACAACTACAACCATTATGGGGTGCCGGAGATCACGGAGGACAACACCGATCCGGCGCATCCGAAGGTCTTCATCCGCTGGCAGAGCAAGAAAAATCCAGACGGGAGCTGGGCGGCTTATACCGCAATACCAGCCGCCCCGATTCCGCCGACGCAGGGACATCAGTTTACCAACCCTGCCGTCAACTTCGGCGGTGAGCACTTTGGTGTGGGTTACCGGACGCAACCCAGTGCGGTGCTTTACAACTGGCTTGTGGACAACGGTGGCGGCACACTGGTGCGCGGCGGTGCGGTGCAGGTTTCGACGCCCACGTTCACCTACATTCCCCCTGTGGGCGCTGCGCCAGCGCAGGTGCAGGCTGTGATCGCGCCGCCCCCACCGCCTGCGCCGCCGCCGAAGGAATTTGGCAAGGCGGTGTGGATGAAGGAGATCAAAACCACCACGCATAACGCCAACAAGGTGAAGCTGCGCGAACTGGTCTCCGACGATCCCAACGACCCCAACGACAAAAACTGGACGAACGGCGAACCCGACGAGGTCGAAGTGGAATGGCGCATCCTACAGAAGAAAACCAGCGCTGCCGATGGCGGCCCGAACAACAACGTTCCCGCTGCCGCTGAAGCGCTGCCAAACGGCAATGAAGTGGTCACACGGCGCTACGAGTTTTACAAATATACCGGCCCGCTGGATGCTGAAACGGGAGAAGCCAAGGGTGACGCCGTCGGTGCCGATGGCATGCACGGAACCGGCAGCGTGACGTATGCGGACCATTTCGACGGTGCGCTCGGTGAGTGGGTCACGGTGACCACGGACATGGCGACGAAAGTTGTGGTGGGTGATTTCACCGGCGCGCAGATGGCCGCGGTCGATGTGAACGAGTCTGTGGGATTGATCGATCACGCTGGCGAAGGCAAGGTGGGCAAGGCCTTTGCGCCGCGCACGGTGGTGGTCGAAGGCGCGCTGCCATTCACAGCGTCGAAATCGGGCATCGTGCCGCCGGGGCTGACCTTTGACGAGGTCACGGGCGTGCTCTCCGGCACGCCGACCAACGCGGGCACCTTCAACTTTGCCGTCAGCGCCAGCGATGGCGTGAATCCTGACGTGCAAAAGAACTATACGATGAACATCGCGGCCGCTGGTGTCGCACTGCTTGCACAGAGCCTGCTGGACACGGCCTCAGCGCCCGTGGGTGCGGGCACGACGACCGGCGACGGCTCCTTTGACGTCGGCGCAAACGCCACCGTCACCGCAGCGCCCGCCGCAGGCTATTTGTTTCAGAACTGGACGGACAACGGCCAGATCGTCAGCACAGACAGCAGCTACACGCTCGCCATGGATGTGAACCACTCGCTGGTGGCGAACTTCCTGCCGGATGTCATGCAGTGGTCTGTCACCACAAGCGCCGCTCCCGCCGCCGGGGGCACCACAACGGGCGACGGCCTCGTCAATGATGGTGCGAGCACCACCGTCACCGCCACAGCGAACGCGGGCTACGGCTTCACGAACTGGACTGAGGGCGCAGCCATCGTGAGCACTAGCGCCAGCTACACCTTCAATGCCACGGCAGATCGCGTGCTGTTGGCGAACTTCTCCGCATTGCCGTCATACACCGTGAGCACCAGCGCCGTCCCCCTGGCAGGTGGCACGACGAGTGGCGACGGTGGCTTCATCAGCGGCAGCAGCGCCACCGTCGTGGCCACGGCAAACGCAGGCTACTTTTTTGTTAACTGGACTGAGAACAGTGCGCAGGTGAGCACGAATGCGAGCTACACCTCTAATGTGACCGCAAACCGCACGCTCGTGGCGAACTTCTCCGTCATCGGCAGCACCCTCCGCACGATCACGGCTGCTGTTACGCCGTCGAACTCAGGCACGACCACCGGCGGTGGCTCGTATGCCGATGGCACCAGCGTCACCGTGGTGGCGACAGCAGCTCCGGGCTACAAATTCAGCAAGTGGAAGCAAGGGGGCAGCAATGTCAGCAGCGCGGCGAGCTATACCTTCACCGTCACTGCTGACAGTGCGCTTACTGCGAGCTTCACGCCGGTTTATTACGTCACCGGGACGTCGAACCCACCCGCAGGCGGCACCACGGAAGCAGACAGCGCGAGCTACAATCCGGGTGATGGCGGCAACATCATCGCCTCTCCCACCGCTGGATGGCAGTTCGTGAACTGGACGGAGAATGGCAACATCGTCGGGACTGCCACGACGTTTAACTTCAGCAACGTACAGGCGAACCATGCCTATGTGGCGAACTTCGCACTCACCGGAGGTGTGAACATCTCCGCAAGCACGGCCCCGGCGGCTGGGGGCACGACAAGCGGTGGTGGCAGCTACATGATCGGCGACAGTGTGACCGTGGATGCGGCTCCCAATGCGGGGTATGCTTTTGTGAATTGGACCTCGGGTACGACTATTGTCAGCAGCAGCGCGAGTTACACTTTCACTGCGAGTGCGAACCGCGTGCTCGTCGCCAATTTTGCCACGGCAAACACCATCATTACCAGCTCCGCGCCAGCGATCGGTGGCACCACAAGCGGCGGCGGAGACTATGCCAGCGGAGGGAGCGTGACCGTTACCGCGACGCCAGAGGCAGGCTACAGTTTCCTCAACTGGACGGATGGCGCGACCATCGCGAGCACCAACGCGACCTACACCTTCACCGCGAGCGCCAACCGCACCTTGGTGGCTCATTTTGTTTCTGGGTACACGATTTCGGCCGCTGCGAGTCCCTCTTATGCGGGCAGCATCAATGGCGGCGGCATCGTCAATGCGGGCACGAGCGTCACGCTCTCCGCGACGGCGAATGCCGGCTACACGTTTGTCAATTGGACCGACGTGACTGGCACGGAGGTAGGCACCAGCACGGACTACACCGTCACAGTGAACGACAATGTCACACTGACGGCAAACTTTGCCGCCATACCGCTGAGCATTGACTTTGATTTTGACACTGCTGCGCCCGTTCCAGTGGCGGATGCTCCATTGCCGCTCATTCAAACGCAGGCGGGCTACACGGTCACGTTCAGCTCACCGGTGGCAGATGCCTACAAGATCACAACGGCGGCAGCGAGCGGGCGTGTGCTGTCAAAGTTCAGCGGCAACTACCTCGAACCGCTTGCGGATAATGCCACGCTCGTACTTCAGCTCGATCTCCCCGTCACTGGCGTGAGCATTGATTTTGCCACGGTCGAAGCTTTGAACGTCGCCGTGCCTTCCAATGTGCAGATCACCGCCTACGACACCTCCAGCGGTGTTCCGGTCAGTGTTGGCGCGGGCATCGCTCACGGCACCGTCACCCCAGGGGACACGCTGCCCGTCGGTACGATCAATTTCAACTCGACTGGCGGTGCCTTTGACCAAATTGTGCTGCAACTGCCGGACGCGCCCGTCGGTGCGGTACGTTTCCTCGTCGATAACATCCAGGTCAGCCCCCTATCGAGCACCGGCGGCACCATGACGTTGGCCAATCCGAACTGGAACATCACGCTTTCGGATTTCGGTTATTCGGATTTCCTGCTCGACAACACGCCCGGTTTTGTCGGTCGTGAGTATCTGTCTGGCGAGTGGGGCAGCGCCGTCGCTTACCAAGTCAACGGCCAGACCCAGGCTCCCACCTGGCTGGACCCCAACTTTCTCTTCCCGGACTGGCAGACGAACTCGAACTTCCATGTCGTCTCGGGAATTCATCTGGTGGGTGGCAATGTGGACGGTCTGCCGATCGCGGAATCTGTGATCGCCAACAACGATCTCGAAATCACGCTGCGTTTTGAGATGGTGGACACCGTCGTGGGAACGCCCATGGGGGTCACGCCGGCCAGTGCCGCAACTGCCGGCACGTCGATCAACAGCAATCGCTACGTGATGAACCAGACCTTCATCGTGAAGAACATCAGCGGCGTGACGATCAGCAACGTGCAGTTGTTTCAACTCCTGCATGGATTCATCTCCCAGCATGGTCAGTATGACAACCGCAGCTATGCCGGGAAGCTTGCCGAGTATCGATACGACGCCACCATGTCGGGCGTGGACAGCGGCGCGGCAGGAAGTGACAGCTCAAGCATCGGACTTGAGGATCTCATCGGGTTCCATGCCAAAGTGGCGCCCACGGCATTCGAGATCGGCAGCTACGGAACCGAGGGTAATGGCATTGACGATCATGTTACCGGCAAGCCTTCGGACGGCGTTCATCTGTCGATTGAGAACAACTGGCGAAACGCCCCGTATGCCGCACGAATGGGACGCGACACTTTCGCTCCCGCCAGCCGCTGGATTGCCGGCGGCCAGCGCTGGGAGCTTGGCACTTTGGCACCGGGACAAAGTGCGAGCTTGGACATTGTATTAAGTCTGCTCACCGGCACCAAGGTGGTCATTACCGGCGGCGGTTCCAATGGCACCGGCGGTGGAGGCAGCTGCAATGGCGGCTCCTCACATGTCGGAGGTGTCGATTTCGATTTCGACAGCATCAGCCAGGAGGGCACCTTTTTCGGGGAATATTCCGAGGCTGACGACGCAGAGATGGCGGAACGTGTCGCCGAGGGTGAGTTTGTTCTGCCAACCGTTCAGACTCCGAATGCCACACGCAGGCAGTTGTGGAAGTTGAAATACAACGGCGTCCACACGGGCAGCATCAAACTTAAATTTGCCTACGATCCAAGTCTGCTTCCGGCAGGATACGATGAAAACCAGCTCGCCATCTACCACTTCCGCAACGGCGTTTGGGAAAAGCTGAGCTGCAAAGTGGACACTGCGAACAACGTCATCGAGGCCGTCAGCCCCAGCCTCTCGCCCTTCGTTCTCGGTGTGAATGACGTGGTCGTGAAACCAACGGTGCAGATCTCCCTTTCCGATCCTGGATCTCTTAACGTGAGCTGGCCCGATTCGTTCACCGGCTGGACATTGCAGGAGGCGGTGGATTTGAATCCATCGAGCTGGGTTGATTCAACACGCGCGGTCAGCTCGTCCGGAGGAGTCAACAGCGTGGTGGTGCCGCTCAGCTCCGGCTCCAGGTTTTTCAGATTGCTGCGGCCATAGCGAAAGGCCGTGGCAGCCTAGCCTGATGAGCCATGAGTGAGACTGAGTTGCATCATCGATTGGGCAGGAATGTGTTGAACAGTCAACAGCCTGTGGGAAATTGGTGGTTCTGACGCTGAGAGATTCAAGCTGTATGAAACGCATCCACAGCCTACTGGTTGTTCTGTTGTTGCTTGCCTATGCTGGCACTGCCACTGCGATCATGCCTGCGATGTTTGCGGCGCTGGCATTGCTGGATGACAGCCATCGTGTTTTAATCTGCCGGACGGAGCAGGGCATGCAGGTACGCTTGCATCACCGTGAAAATGATTGCACCCCGGAGGTTTGTGATCATGCCGGGATGCTGGCCAAATTGGTTATCTGTTTCTGTCGTCCGGCAACAGAGGGAGACCACAGCCTGTCCACCAACCAGGTGACAGGCATGCTGACGAGTACGGACGATGAAGCGAAGCGGCTTTTGAAAGACAAGCAATGCTGCAGTCTTCAGTCAATCGACTTAGACGGATGGCAGACGCGTGTGATCCTGGAGAAGGATGTCAAGAGCACGCATTGGGATTGCCGTGAAAGCAGCGGTGTGGCGCTGGCGGAGATGGCCACAATACGGCTGTTGATTTGATTTCTGCGGTACCAGAGCCGCACATCATCAGCGTATGCCTCAGGTGGGACGATTCCTGCCCTCAATTGAAATGCATCCTGTTCGCGTGCCTTCAGACATTCGATTCTATTCATGGCAGCCCTGCTGCCCCCCTGCACTACCACGTTTATCTCATGAAACTATCTCTCTGCTTGTTTTGTCTCATGGCCGGTTCCGCGCTGGCCGACACCTCGCGCTGGTCTGGCACCAGCGCCATTTCTTTTGATGGCACCTCCACCCTGCATGACTGGGGGGGCAAGGTGGCTGCGAAACCATTTGCCACCACCGTCACCACCGATGCCGCCGGAAATCCCACCCGGGTGGAGGCCATTGTGACGGTCGAAGTCGCGAAGATGGACACCGCCGAGGCGAAGCGTGATGAAAACATGCTCAAGGCCATGCAGGCCACGGCGTACCCGCTCATCACCGGTGTCATAGACACCCCCTTCACCGCCCTTCATCAGGGCGATGCCGTGCCTGTCACCCTGCCCCTTAAACTTAACATGCTGGGTAAAACGCAGACCCTCACGGGCCGGATCAGCCACTGGCAACAGCAAGGCGACAAGGCCAGCTTTGATCTGGATTTCGAGCTTTCACTCAAAAAGAGCGACATCAAGGTCCCCTCTGTGCTGCTCATCATCCGTGTGGGCGATACGATCAAGGTACACGCCGCCGTCTCCCTGAAACGTAACCCTTCCTGATCATGCCTGCTTTTATTCATCACATCGCCACCGAGACGCCGGATTTCATCTACAGCAATGAGTTCACGCGTGAGCGCATGAAGGGCTGGGTGTCCGAGCCGCGGGCCAAACGTCTGATCGAAATGATCTACGAGCGCACTGGCATCGAGACGCGTTATAGCGCCTGCGACGACTTCATGAAGGAAGACGGCGGGCTGTTTCACACGCTGCCGGATGGTTCGATGAACTCGCCGACGACAGGTCAGCGCAACGCCCTCTATGCCAAGGCCTCGCGCGAACTCGCGGTGAAGCTGGCGCACAAGGCGCTGGCCGAGTGCCCGCAGTTTGCAAAGAACGAGATCACCCACCTGATCTTTGCCTCCTGCACCGGCTTCGCCAATCCTGGGCCGGACTACCACATCATCCGTGACGTGGGGCTCAATGAGAATGTGGAGCGCTACACCGTCGGGTTCATGGGCTGCTACGCCGCCTTTCCAGCGCTGCGCATGGCGGCCCAGTTTTGTGAGGCCAATCCGCAGGCCGTGGTGCTGGTGATGTGCCTTGAACTCTGCTCCCTGCATCTGCAGGTCAGTGGCAAACCAGAGAGCATTGTGGCCAATGCGCTGTTCGCCGATGGCGCGGCGGCGGCTATCGTCAGCGCACGCGAACCGGCGCATGACCGGCCTTATTACCGGGTGCATGGCTTTCAATCGGCACTCGTCCCTTCTAGCGAAGCACACATGGCCTGGGACATTGGCGACCACGGTTTCAACATGGTCCTCTCCGCCTATGTGCCGGAGCTTATTGGCAGCAACATCCGTGAGATGGTCAGCGGCATCCTCGATAAACGCGGCCTCAAGCCGACGGACATCGACGAGTGGGCGGTGCATCCGGGTGGCCGTGCGATTCTTGAACAGATCGAGGAACAACTCACCCTACCCGCGACTGCGCTGGACATGTCCCGCAGCGTGCTGCGCGACTACGGCAACATGAGCAGCCCGACGGTGATGTTTGTCCTCAAAGGTTTCCTCGAAGAGGCGGAAACGGAGCGAGCCATGACCTGCGCCATTGCCTTTGGTCCAGGACTCACGGTGGAAACAGCGGTGCTGGAACGCTGCGGTGCGGCAATCTCCACGGGCCAGACAGCTCAGCCTGCCGCAATGGCACATGCCGTGGTATGAGATCGAGCACTGACAATCCGGCGGGTGCCACCGACTACGATGTGATCATCGTGGGCGGTGGGCCGGTGGGCCTGCTGCTGGCCTGCTTGCTGAAACAGCAGGGCTTGCGTCTCCGCGTGCTGGAGCGGCGGACGGAGTCCATCGCGCACTCCGCAGCCATCGGCATCACGCCGCCATCATTGCAGATCCTCGACAAGCTGGGCCTCGCCGCCGAGTTCATCGCCTGCGGGGTGAAGGTGCGCGACTGCTTCGTACACGGGCAGCGAGGCCGGCTCGGCTGTGTTTCGTTTCGGGAGATCCCGGACGTGAACCGTTTCATCCTTTCACTGCCGCAGGTCGCCACCATCGCAATCCTGCAGAAGCATCTGGGACAGGAGCATTTCGAGTCTGGCTGCGAAGTCGGCGGTGTGAGGCAGTTTGAGGATCATTGCAGCGTGCAAGCCGGTGAACGTACGCTCACCGCACGCTTCGTGATCGCGTGTGATGGCAGCCGCAGCCGCGTGCGCGAGTTGATCGGCATGCGTGCGCCCGGCCACGTCTATGACAGTCACTTTGTCATGGGCGATTTCGTGGATCGCACAGGCTTTGGTGATGAGGCTCATCTGTTTTTCACGGCCACGGGCTCGGTGGAGTCATTTCCGCTGCCTGGCGGCCAGCGGCGCTGGGTGGTGCAGACGGCCACACGTCTGGACCACCCGCCGCCAGGGCTCGTCAGTGAGCTGACGCGGGAACGCACCGGCATGGACGTTTCGGTCGCCGATCAGATCAACGAGAGCGTCTTCACGCCGCGCCGGTTCAATTCTGACCGTTATTACGAGGGGCGCATCATTCTCTGCGGCGATGCCGCGCATGGCATGAGCCCGATCGGCGGCCAGGGAATGAACACCGGCTTTGCCGACGCGGAGTTCATCGCAGCCATCCTGGACCAGGCTGATCCGCTGAAGCTGCTGCCCGCCTACAATCGCTTCCGCCGCAAGGCCGCTAAAACCGCCATATTCCGCGCCGAATGGGGCATGTGGCTCGGTACTTGGCGCGGCAGGGCACGTTCGCGGCTGCGGGATGTCATTTTGAAGTTCCTGCTCTGCCAGGGCCCCGTCGCCAGACACATGGGATCGTTTTATGCCATGCTCACGATCCCGTTCAACACGCTGAAACGTGTCCCAGCGGCGAGTTTGCAGCCACGCCCGCTTTAAAAATCATGACCACCACGACCGAATACACTCCCACCATCGACGGCGCCGCCTCCCATTACGACGACCTTGACCAGTTTTACCGCGAGATCTGGGGCGAGCACATCCACCACGGCGTCTGGCTGACCGGCAGGGAAACCGACACGGAAGCGGCGGAAAACCTCATCAAAATCGTCGCGGAACTCGGCCATCACAGTCCCAATCAGGAAGTCTGCGACATCGGCTGCGGCTACGGCACCACGGCGAAAATCCTGGCTCAGCGCCATGCCGTCAACATCACCGGCATGACCATCTCGGCCGTACAGCTCGCCTATGCCCAGGCCAACAACTCCGTGCCCGGCAAGACCCACTTCATGCTGCGGGACTGGTATGACAACCAGCTGCCGGACAACCACTTCGATGTCGTGCAAACGGTCGAAAGCCTGGAGCACATGCCTGATCTGCCTGCTTTTTTCCGCGAGTGCTACCGCGTGATGAAGCCCGGTGGCCGGCTTGTGGCCACGGCCTGGATGTCCTGCGAGAACCCCGACGCCTTCGCCAAACGCCACCTCATTGACGCCATTACCCGCGAGACCCAGATCGCCGGGGTAAGGCCTGAGAGCGAGTTTCGGGCCGCCACAGAGGGGGCTGGCTTTGTGAACTACCAGTTCAAGGACTACGCCCGGCAGGTGAAGCGTACCTGGCCGCTCTGCGCCCTGCGCACCGTGAAAGGGCTGCTGACCAAGGCTCACTACCGCCGTTTCCTGTTCAGTTCGCGGAATCCGAACCGCATTTTCGCCCTGACTTTGTTCCGCATCTGGCTGGCCTACGAGCTGGGCGTCCAACGTTACGGCGTCTTCAGCGCTGAAAAGCGTTGAACCAGCACCAGAATTGATTAAACAGCTCCATGCCCGTGAGCGAAGACCGAAAACAAGAAATCACCAAATCCCTCAAACGTTGCAGTGAGGAGACGCTGGCCGCCGCGTTGCGCTTTGAGGAAACCAAAAACCTCGACGAGCTGGACGCCATCATTCTCGGCGTGCTGGCTCGTGATGCGGCCAATCCCCGGCCGGATGGTGTGGCGTCCGTCACCGATGACATGAAGCTGATCGAGGACATCGGCATGGATTCCTTCGGCATGATCGAAGTCGTGATGACGGCGGAGGAAGTGCTCGGCCTCACCATCGCCACGGAAGAACTGAGCGGCATCGTTACTCTGGGTGATCTGAAGAAATTCCTCCGCTCCAAATTCGGCGCGAGCGCCTCATGAATCGGGTGGTCGTCACCGGGCTGGGATTCATTTCCAGCATCGGCAACAATCGTGCAACGGTGACGGAAAGCCTGCGCGAAGGCCGTTCTGGCATCGAGTTTGTCCCGGAACTGGCTGCCGCCAATGACCGCGTAAAGCTGGCGGGTACGGTGAAGGGCTTTGAGTTTCCCACCTCTGATCCGCTCGACTGGACCTTCCCCGAACAGGTGAAGCTGAACCGTGCGCAACTGCGCACGATGGTTCCCAATGCGGTGTTTGCCTATGCTGCCATGCAGGAGGCCATTGCTGATGCCAAGCTGGGACCTGAGCAGGTTTCAGATCCACAGACAGGCCTGTATTGTGCCTCGGCTGGTTCGCCTTGGCTGACCTACCTGGCGATGGATTCGGTCATCAAACGCGGACCAGCACGCACTTCGGCACCAATGGTCATCACGGGCATGCCGAATTCGCTGCACCTCAATCTCACGGCGCTGTTTGGGATCAAAGGCGCGACACTGGCGTTCAACAGCGCCTGCGCCTCCTCCTCACACGCCCTCGGGCACGCCTGTGACATGATCCGGATGGGCCGGCAGAAAACCATGTTCGTCGTCGGTGCGGAAGACGCTCAACTGCTGCATACCGTTTTGCCGTTTGCTTCGCTGCGGGCGTTGAGTGCGCACAGCGACCCTGCGATGGCGCCGCGTCCGTTTGATTCAGGCCGTGACGGCTTCATCACCACTGGTGGCGGTGTGACGCTCGTGCTTGAAGAGGCAGAACACGCCGCTGCACGCGGTGCTACGGTGTACGCTGAGGTCAAAGGCTGGGGCCAGGGCTCCGATGGCTACGATGTCGTCGCACCTGATCCCTCTGGCAGTGGACTGGCGCGGGCGATGACCAACGCGCTGCAAGATGCCGGTCTCGACACGGCTGCGATCGACTACATCAACGCTCATGGCACCGCCACCAATGCGGGGGACCTTGCCGAACTGAACGCGCTCAAAACGGTCTTTACCGGTGAAGTCAGACCCAAGGTCAGCAGCACCAAGGCGCTGACCGGTCATGGACTCTGCCTTGCGGGAGCTTTGGAGGCGGGCATCTGCTGCCTGGCCTTGAAGGAGGGCTTCATGCCGATTTCGGCAAAGATTCAGCAGCTTGATCCCGCCTGCGAAGGCGTGGACATCCTCACCAGCCCGATTGATCAGGCTCCACGAGTCGCGATGAGCAACTCCAGCGGCTTCGGTGGCTCGAATGTAACGCTGATTTTCTCACTCACTTGATCCACCGCCATTTCGCGAACTGGAAGTAGAGCACAGGCAGCAGCAGGAGCGTGAGCACCGTGCCAAACAGCAAGCCGAAGATGTGAACAGCCGTCAGCGGCCGCCACAATTCACCCCCGGTAAGAGCGAGCGGGATCAAGCCGCAGACCGTGGCAAAGACTGTAGCCAGCACCGCGCGCAAACGCACCAGCGCCGCGTGCATGAGTGCGCGCTCAAGGGGCACGCCGGCAGCACGCTCCTCCTCGATGAAGTCCGACAACACGATGATGTGGCTGACAATGACGCCGGCGAGACTGACGATGCCGATCAACGCCATGAAGCCGAAGGAGGCATGCGTGGTGGCGAGTCCGGTGAAGGCACCGATCAATCCCAACGGCACGGTGAGCATCACCACGAGCGATTTCATGATGGATCGGAATTGGATGACCATCGCGAAGGCGATGAGGGCCAGGGAGATTTTCAGGACGCGTTCCATTTCGCGCTGGCTGTTGCGCAGTTCGCGCTCCTCACCGCCGAACTCGATGCCGGAGGTGGGGAACGAAGTGCGTGCCTGGTTCAGGATGCGGGAGGCGAGCGCGCCGAAAGGCGCGAGAGCTTTGACGGTGACGGTGCGCTGCTGATTGATGCGGGTGAGGATGCCCGAATTGTCGTGGACTTGGTAAGCGCCAGCGGTGCGCAATGCGTTGGCGACTTGGGCGGTCTTTGCCTGCAAATCATCGCCGCTGATCTCGATTTGGATCGGCGTTTCGAGCGCGGGGCCCTGCTCGATCTGTTTGACGAGGCAAAGCGCGTCCTTGATCTCGCGGTCAAAGATCTCACGCAGGTGAACGATCAGCGCAGGTACGTCTGCCGCGTGGCGTGTGTTCACCAAAACCTGGCCCACGTTCGCACCGGGCTGGCGCGGCAAGAGGTTGTAATAGAACATCGGCATGCCGCCGCCACTGACGATGACAGCGCTTAGAATGGCGTCTTCCTGCTGCAACTGCGTGCTGATTTGCGCGGTGATCTTCTGTGTCTCCTCAATGGTGCTGCCTTCCGGCAACTGGAGGTCCACGAGGAACTGGTTGCGCTCGGCGACGGGGAAGAATTGTTGGCCGAAGAGGGGAATAAGCGCCGTGCTCGAGGCGAGGAGGCCGTAGGCGGCAAGGATGGTGAAGAGTGGATGACGCAGCGCGAGCTGCAGCGCTTTTTTGTAGTGCGGGACGAGGCGATGGAGCGGATGCGAACCGGTGGCCGCGTCAAAGCCCTTCTGGCCGCGCAGCAGATAATAGCCGAGCAGCGGGATGAAGGTCATCGAAACAATGCGCGAGGAGACGAGTGCCAGTGTGATGACGATGGGCAGCGAGATGATGAATGCGCCCATGTCTCCGGGAAGCAGCGCGAGCGGCAGGAAGGCAACGATGTTGATGATCGTGCCGAAGAAGATGGCGCGCCGCAGTTTAAACGGCCCGAGCCAGGCGGCGATGCCTCGCGGCTGGCCGTCGGCGAGTTCGCGGTTGATGCCGTCCGAGGCGACGACAGGGTCATCGACGAGCATGCCCAGCGAGATGATCAGCGCGGCGATGGAAATCTGCTGCAGGGGTACATGCAGCGCCGCCATGCCGCCGAGGGTCATCGCGATGGTGAGCGGAATCGCCACCGCGACGACAAGCGCGGTGCGCCAGTCCATGAGCAGCAGCGCCACGAGCACCACCACCACCACTGCCTCAATGAAACAGCGCAAAAATTCGCCGATGCGATGCGCGGTGGCCGCAGGTTGATCGGAGACGGTGATGACTTTGACGCCTTCAGGCAGCGTGAGACTGTCGATCTTGGCGAGCACGGCTTCTTTGAAGTCATGAATGATGTTTCCCGTCTTCATTTCCACGGCGATGAGAACGCTCGCGGCAGGATTCAGCGGGCCATTTTCCTCCCGGTGCAGCGTGCGTACGCTGTAGTCGGTCGCCGCCATGTCTTCGAATGAAGTGATTTCCTCCGGCGCATGGCCAAACTGTCGGATGCGCCCGCTGCTGGGGACGTTCTTGAGTTCCTTCTCGATCACATCGGCCGTCGCCGCCGCTTCATCCCCAAGCACGGCCAAGAGCAGCGTGGCGGGATGCAGGTGGTCCGTTTCGAGAGAGGGGACTTCGCAGTCGGCAGGGAGCATGACCGTTTTCAAGATCTCGCGCGTTTTTTGCCAATGTTCGTCGATGACTTCTTTGCGGTCCGCCTGGAGGCGAATGACGATGGTGGAGATGTTGTCCTTTGACTGTGACTGGAGCTTTTCGAGGGTAGGGAGCTGGGTGAGGGCGGCTTCGAGCCTTGAGGTCACCTCCTGCTCGATCTGCGCTGCCGTGGCTTCAGGCCAAACGGTGATGAGTGTTGCATCATGCAACGGGAACGTCGGATCTTCCTGCTGGGGCAGGCTTTGGAAGGCGAGCCAGCCCCACGCGAGCACCGCGATCATCGCCAGCCAGCCGAGGAGCCGGTGTTCGACGAAAAACCGGGCGATGCCGCCGTTTGAAGGAACTGGTGCGGGAGACGAATCCATGAGGGTGGTGACAAGTCTTTAGAAGTCGCCGCTTCCCGGCGGCTCTGCAATGACTCACGTTGTGTATTGGATGGCTGCATTCATGCTCCGACATCTCATTGGCTTCACCAAACCGCCAATAACATCCAAAGACCGGGGGTGATGCGTAGTCCTTACAGGCTGATTGAAATAATGAAAGAGCGCGTGATCCATCCCGAACTTCTCGACCTGCTGCCGCCGGACGATCCAGACGCAATCCGTGCACGTGAGGAGATGGACATGGTGAACGGCATCATGGGCAATCATCGCTGGATTGAGCGCATGAACCGTCGTCATCGTGAAGATGGCTGGCGCATTACGGAGCTGGGTGCGGGTGATGGGACGCTGTCCAGGCGGCTGCTGAAGTCAGACTGTTGCACCGAGGCGACGCTGCATGCCTTCGATCTGGCACCGAGACCCGAGCAATGGCCTGCGGCGGCGCATTGGACATGCGGCGATGTATTTGCGCAGGCGCTGCCGGAAACAGAGATCGTGGTCGCGAATTTGTTCCTGCATCATTTCACCCACGAACAATTGCGGCTGCTTGGTTCGCGGTTGTCACCTGTGACGCGATTGATTGTGGCTGCGGAGCCTGCGCGGCGTTGGATTTACTGCCTGCTGGGGCGTTTGTTTTGCGAACTGGCGGAACTCAATCATGTGCAGTGTCATGACATGCATGCGAGCATCTGTGCGGGATTCCACGGGCAGGAACTGCATCTGGCGCTTGGGCTTGGCACAGAATGGCAGGTGGATGCCCACGAGCATCCCCTGGGAGGTTATCGTTTCATGGCCTGGCGCTGAGAGTCGGACACTGAGGCTATGACGCCCGTTGCCGTGAGGCGTGACTGCATTCATACTAGGGCGCATGATCCGGCCCCATACGCCGCCAGAAACACCTGCCGACAAGTCCGCGCACAGCGGAGAGGCGGGTGGCGCATGGGCGTCCCCCTGGGAGCTGGATCTGGAGTGGCTGGATGCGCCGCCAGCAAAGAAGCGCCGCTACATCGAGGAGAAGAAACAGCCGCCCGCGAGACAGGAGCTTCGAGCGGCACCCAGGCCACCGGTGGAAACTCCGCCGCCAGTGGTGGTGGAAAAAGTGCCCGACGGGCCACGCCAGGCACCGCCTTCCAGACTGGTCAAGAAGCGGCCTTCGCATGCGGTTGAGCGCGAGGTTTCATGGTCCTCACTGGCCATTCTGAGCATGGGATTGCTGGCGGTGGTCTTCATCGCTTGGCTGTATGTGGACGATCAGGCACCGGGCCTGGATAAAGACCTACTTTTGAACCGGCCGGTCGATCAGGCGGCGACGATTCAGACGCCGGACAAGCTGCGCAAGTTTTTGAAGGCGCTGGTACCTTTCGACTCTACGCCGCTGAGTGGCAAACCGCCGTGGCTGTGGGATACGCCCACGCTGTCGCGCGTCGTGCAGTCCAATGGCATCGCGCTCGACAATCTGCGTGATCTGCTGGAGGACGCCGACTGGCATCCGACGCATGCGGCATGGCATGCCGCAGACCCATGCGAGGATCCACGCTGGCGGCAGGTGCTGGTGCTCAAGCAGGCGGAGGCCGCTTATCTCTCACGCCGCATGCAGGAGGAGGCGGCGTTTACTGCGGCGATCGATCTCGCGGAACTCGGCTGGCGGCTGGAGCAAATCTGGGCCTGGCCCTCCTGCTACCAGCGCTCGCTGGAGGCACAGACGCTCGCCGCTCAAACGCTGGCCGATCTGCTGCGGCAGACCAAGCTGCCGGAAGCCACGCTGCGGCAGTTTCAGCGCCAGTTCAGTGTCTGCCAGCCCACCACGGAAATGCTGGAGGGCGCGATGAAGGCCTTCTACGTGTATGAGAAAAAACTCATTCTCGGTCCGAAGAGCGGCGAGAATCTCGACACCATGCCCGGCGGCGTGCAGCTGCATCGTCCTGGCCGGTTGTTTTTTAAACCGTATGAAACCCTGCAGCATTTCGCCATGGCGTTCCGGCAGATCAAAAATGAAGCGGAGACACCACTGGTCCTCACCGCTGAAGTGCGTCTGAATGATGACACTGCAGTCGAAATGGACTACCAGCCCAATTCGGCCGGTCTGGCCTACTACCATCAGCGGATGAAGGCCTACACTCCCCTGCTCGCTGCGCTTGGGCTGGTGCGCACTCGTGGGAATTTGATCATCACTCTGTTCGCGGTTCGGCGCTGCATTGCCGAGAAGAAAACGCTGCCTGCCACCCTCGAACAACTGCGCACCTTCAACTTCCTGCTTGATGTCCCTGTCGATCCGTACACAGGCGCGCCGTTGCAATACAGCCTGACACGTGGTCTGATCTGGTCCGTGGGCAAGGATCTGAAATCTGCCAATGGTGCTCCGACGGAGCCGCCGATGAATGATGCCGCTGAACCGACTGTGGAACTCGGCATCGCCGTGGCGGGGGTGGCGAAGTAATCACTTCCACCGCATGCAGCGGAAGGGGTGATCGTCAATCAGGTTGGCCTGCACGCCAGTGAGGCGGTCGGCGTGGTAGAACTGGACACCCACGTAGTGGTAGATGGGAATGATGACGGCTTCGTCGGTGACGAGGAGTTTTTCGGCCTGCTGGAACAGAGTGTTGCGTTGATTCAAATCAGGCTCGCGAGCGGCGGCGGCGATGAGTGCGTCGTATGAAGCGTTTGCGAAGCCGGTGCGGTTGTTGCCGCTGGCGGAGAGAAACATTTCCAAAAACGTGCCGGGGTCGTTGTAGTCGCCCACCCAGCTGCTGCGGCAGAGGGAGTAATTTTTCTCCTTCATTGAAGAGAGGTAGATCTTCCATTCCTGCTTGGCCAGATCAACGCTGACGCCGAGATGTTCCTGCCACATGGACTGTAGTTCCACGGCGATGTTGCGCTCGACGGGTTTGGGAAAGTAGAGGTATTCCACACGCGGGAAACCTTTGCCGCCGGGATACCCCGCTTCCGCGAGAAGCTGGCGCGCGCGCTCAGGATCAAACTCGGGGCCGGGTGGTGGCTGGTAGTTTTGTCCGGCACCCGGCGGTGTGAGGCTGAAGGCGTTGCGTTCGCCCAGTTGGGTGATCTTTTCAGTCACACGCTTGCGATCAATCGCCAACGAGAAGGCCAGTCGGATCTTCGGATTGTCAAACGGCACACGGTTGACGTTGAAGCGGGTGAAGTAGCTGCCGAGGAAGGGGCCGGTGTGGAAGTAGGGCTGCTGCTTGAGTTTGACCGTTAGCGAGGTGGGCACCATGCCCTTGTCCATGATGAGATCCGCCTGGCCCGTGAGGAAGTAATTGATGGCGGTGTTCGGCTCCGAGATGGGCAGGACTTCGATGCTCTTCATCGGCACATTGGCGGCGTCCCAATAACCCTCGTTGCGCCGCAGCACGATGCGATCATCCAGCAGCCAGTCTTCGAGCGTGTAGGAGCCGTTGCCGATCAGGGAGCCCGGTTTGATCCATGCGGTGCCGTACTTTTCAATGACGCGCTGCGGCACCGGCGAGAACGTGGTGAAGGCGCAGAGATCGATGAAATAAGGCGTGGGGTTTTCGAGTTCGACGCGCAGCGTCTGGTCATCCAGCGCTGTCACACCGACCTGCGAGAAGTCCTTCAGTTTGCCTTCATGAAAGCCCCGGGCGTTTTTGATGACATACATCTGGCTGGCATAGTCGGCCCCGAACTCGGGCGTCAGCACGCGCTTCCAGGAATAGAGGAAGTCCTGCGTCGTGAAGGGTGCGCCATCGCTCCACGTCGCGTTCGGACGCAGATGGAAAGTGTAGGTCTTCCGGTCCGGCGACACCTCCCAGCGCTCCGCCATGCCGGGCTGCGGCTTCCCCGCTGCATCAATGCGGCAGAGCCCTTCAAACAAGGCCGAAGCGATGCGCATGCCGACTTGGTCGGTCACAACCGCCGGGTCAATGCTCTCCGGCTCGGCACCATTGATGAAGACGAGGTCTGCACGCGGACGCGAACGCCCGCAGGCGGCGAGGGAGAGGAGAAGTGCGGCGGCAAAGACGAAACGAATCACGCGAAAAGCTAGCACACGGTTGCGACGGTTCGCAGCACAATCCTTGCAACCTGCTGCAATGATTTGCCTTCACGCAGCGTTTCCAACGCTCATCATTTTTCCCAACCCCATGCGCATTCTCTGCCTCCTCACGCTCCTTGCCGTCTCCGCACGCGCGGAATTGAAACTTCCGGCCATCATTGGCGACAACATGGTGCTGCAGCAGAAGCAGGCGAATCCGGTCTGGGGTTGGGACGCCCCCGGCACCGAGGTCGCCGTGACCTTTGCCGGCCAAACCAAGACCGCCAAGGCTGGCGCGGATGGCAAATGGACCGTGAAGCTGGATGCAGTGCCGGCGAATGCAAAACCAGCGACGATCACCATCAAGGGCAGCAGCACCAAGGAGCTGAAAAACGTGCTCGTGGGCGAGGTTTGGATCTGCTCCGGCCAGTCCAACATGGGGTTCAATCTTTCCAGCGTCTGGGATGCGGACCTCGACATCGCGCAGGCAAAGTTCCCGCAGATCCGCCTCATCTCCGTGCCGCAGGTCGGCACGCAGGAGATCCAGGACGATTTCAAAGGCCAGTGGGAGGAATGCAGCCCCGCCAATGCCGGACAGTTCACCGCCGTGGGCTATCACTTCGGCCGCGTGCTGCATGAGATGCTCGGCGTTCCTGTCGGTCTCATTGACAATGCTTGGGGCGGAAGCGCCTGCGAAGCTTGGGTGAAACGTGATGTGCTGGAAAAAGACCCGCGTTTTGCCTCCATCATCGCCCGCTGGAAGCAGACCGAGTCCACCTTCACGAAGGAAGCCTTCGACAAACAGGTGGCCGATCACAAGGCCAAAGTAGATGCCTGGGCCAAAGCCCGTGCTGAAGCTGCCAAAGCCAAGACATTGTTCACGCTCCAGCCACCACGCGCGCCGCAGAATCCCATGACCGGCCAGCACCGTCCAGGCAACCTTTATGCAGGCGTGCTGCATCCGACGATTGGCTACGGCATCAAAGGCGTCATCTGGTACCAGGGCGAATCCAACGCCAGCCGCGCGAAGGAATACGGCGAGCTGTTTCCCTTCATGATCGAGCATTGGCGCAAAGAATGGCAGCAGGGAGATTTTCCCTTCTACTGGGTGCAGCTGGCCGACTTCAAGCCCTACCAGACCGAGCCGGTGGAAAGCGACTGGGCCGAGCTGCGCGAAGCCCAGACTCGCACGATGAGCAAACTCCCCAAAACCGGCCAGTGCGTCATCACCGATTTCGGTGAAGCGAACGACATCCATCCGAAGAACAAGCGCGACGTGGCCGAGCGCCTCGCGCGCTGGGCATTGGTGAACGATTACGGCGAGAAGCTGGTGTACCGCAGCCCTGAGCTCAAAGACGCGAAGTTTGACGGCGGCAAAGCGCTGTTGACCTTTGATTATGCGCCGCTGGGACTACGCACCGTCGATACCGATGACGCCAAAGGCTTCGCGATCTGTGGTGAAGACAAGAAGTGGGTCTGGGCCAAGGCCAGCATCATCGGCGGTTCGAAGAAAGGCACCAACCAGATCGAAGTGAGCGCCGAGGGCGTCGCCAAACCCGTGGCGGTGCGCTACGCCTGGGCTGACAATCCTATCTGCAATGTTTATTCCGCCGAAGGCCTGCCCGTGACCCCGTTCCGCACGGATGATTTTCCGATGATCACCGATCCGGCGAATCCAAACAGCGCCGAGGCACAGGCCGCGAAGCAGGCTGAAGCCAAAAAAAATGCCTTCAATAAGCTCTTCATCGAGAAGAAAAAGGCCGAGAAGAAGTGAGCGCCGGCCTTAATGGCGATTATTTCATCAGCAAACTTGTGTTAGAAGCGGCGGGCCGCGTATGTTTGTGACTTCAAGTCACTCGCATGAACATCCGCCCGCTTCTGTCTCTTCTCGCCCTGGCTCTACTTCCTTCAGCCCTCAGCGCGCAACCTGCCACGGCACCTCCCCCCGCGACTCAGGCCATCGATGTCGCATCAGGCGCATGGGAAGGCATCGTGAACATCGATGTTTCAGTGCTGGTTCCCGATTACCGTGAGCCATGGAACGCTGGCCAGCCCAGCGGTGGCAGCGGCACCGGCTTCCTCATTGGCAAAAACCGCTTTCTGACCAATGCGCACGTCGTCAGCAATGCCACGCGCATTCTGATCCGCACCACGAACGATCCCGAGCCGCATCCGGCCAAAATCGTCCACATCGCGCATGACTGTGACCTCGCCCTGATCGAAGCCGAGGACGGCAAGCACTTTGACAAGCTCAAGCCCCTCGACTTCGGCGGCATTCCGCAGCTCAATACCGAAGTGATTGCGATCGGCTATCCCATCGGCGGTGATCGCATCTCCGTGACGCGGGGCGTGGTTTCACGCATCGACTTCCGGCCTTACAGCCATACGAGTGTGGACTCCCATCTCGCAATCCAGGTGGATGCCGCGATCAATCCCGGCAATTCCGGCGGTCCGGTGATGCAGGAAGGTAAAGTCGTGGGTGTGGCCTTCCAGGGTTTCAGCGGCCGGGTGGCGCAGAATGTCGGCTACATGATTCCGGTGCCGGTGATCAAGCGCTTCCTCAAGGACATCGAAGACGGCCGCTACGACCACTATGTCGATCTCGCCGCGAGCGATTTCCCCATTGAGAATCCAGCGCAGGCCAAGGCGCTTGGCACCGGCAATGACGGTGTGGGCGTGATGGTCGGGGATGTAGAGCCTCAGGGCAGCGTCGCCGGTCTGCTGAAAATCGGGGATGTCATTCTGAGCATTGATGACAATCCGGTGATGAACAACGGCCTCGTGCGCTTCGAGGGCGAGCTGATGGACATGAATGAAATCGTCGAGCGCAAGTTTGCCGGCGACACGATCAAACTGAAGTACATGCGCGATGGCAAAAAACTGGAGGCCACGGTGACGCTGAAACGCTTTGATCCCTACGTCCGCCTCGGCGCACAGTACAACCAGCGACCGCGCTACATCGTCAATGCCGGGCTCGTGTTTCAGCCGCTGGACCGCAACCTGATGGACGCCCATCAAATGCGCGACGACACCGTGAACTACGTCTTCGACAATTTCCTGACCGACAAGCTTTACGTGGAGCGGCCCGAGCCCGTCGTGCTGACGAACGTGCTGCCGGATGAGGTGAACACCTGGATCACCCCCTATGCGCACAGCATCGTCGATGAAATCAACGGCGTGAAGATCAAATCCCTCAAAGATGTGGAGACCGCGCTGGCCAAGAAGGACAAGCCGTTCATCGAGATCATCCTGCTGGAAAAAAACCGCCCGCTGGTGCTGAAGCGTGAGCTGGCCGAGGCCGCGCACAAACGTATCATGCAGACCTATAACATCCTGGAAGACTCCTATCTTGGCGATGAATAGCCGAGCGATCTGACCTTGAACCTTCCAGCCTCGACGCATCCATGAAGCTTTCCCAGACTCTCCTCTTCTTCGCACTCGGTGCAGCCACTCTGCCCGCGCAAACACCCACACCTGCAGCACCCCAAAAGAAACGTGTGCCCGCCGTGATGGAGGGTGCCGCCGCCCCACAGCAGGTGGTGCAAAGCAACTCACTGGTCAGGGTGAACGCTACCTCCCAGCCCTACAGCCTGCACCTGCCCTGGCAGAAGGAATCGCCATCTGGCCGGCGGGGTCTGGGCGTGGTGCTTGCCGGCAATCGGGTGCTGGTCACGGGGCAGATGGTGGCGGACGCCACCTACATTGAGCTGGAGCTGCCGGACAAAGGCCAGAAGATTCCCGCCAAGGTCGTGGCGGTGGATTATGAGGCCAACCTGGCCCTACTGGAGTCGGCACCTTCGGACAAGCAGAAGGCGTTCTTTGCCGGACTCAAGCCCATGGCGGTGGATGTTGGCACCCGCATCGAAGACAAGGTGGAAATTTTGCAGACAGGCCGTGTCGGCGAGCTGATCAAAAGCGAACTGAGAATCGGCAAGGTGCTCACGCGCCGCTACAATGTCGAAGGCTCGGGCTTTTTGGTCTATGAGGCCAACAACATTGTGCGCAGCGAGGCCAACAGCTTCACCCTGCCAGTGGTCAAAGGCGGCAAGCTCGTCGGCCTGCTGCTGAGCTACGATTCCAAGAATCAGGTCACCACCATTCTGCCCGCGCCGATCATCGAGCACTTTCTCAAAGATGTGGCGGACGGCAGCTATGAAGGCTTCCCCAGCCTCGGCATGGAGTTGCAGGCCACGCTGGACGAGCAGTACCGCGAATTCCTCGGACTCAAACCAGACGCGCCGGGCGTGCTCATCAGCATGGTCATGAAGGGCGGCTCGGCTGAACAAGCGGGCATGCAGAAGGGCGACATTCTGGTGGCCATCAATGGGTTCGCCATTGATTCACGCGGTGACTACAAGGACCCGCAGTTCGGTGCCCTCAGCTCCAGCCACCTCGTGCGCGGTCGTGCCTATGTAGGAGACAAAGTTGAGATCAAAGTGATTCGCGAGGGCAAGGAAGTCACGCTCAATGGAAAGCTCACCCGCCGCAAGCCGGATGACTACCTCGTGCTGCCTTATCTGTTCGACAAAGGCCCGCGCTATGTGCTGATGGGCGGGCTGCTGTTTCAGGAGCTGTCACGTCCCTATCTGGACGCCTTTGGTGAGGACCGGCGCGGCGGTGCCATCCTGCGGCTCTCACACATCGCCTCACATCCTGACAACTATGAGGAGGAAGGCCGCAAAAAGCTCGTCTTCCTCAGCCTCGTGCTGCCCACACCCAGCACGCAGGGTTACGACAAGCTCGGCGGCCAGGTGGTCAACAAGGTGAACGGCAAAACCATCAATGATCTCAACGATCTCGCGGAAGCCTTCAAGAGCGCCAAGGACACCCTGCACGTCATCGAGCTCAATGACTTCCCGCACATCCTCTACCTCGATACCTTCGGTGCCGAACGCGACAACATGCGCCTGCTCGGCGGTGCGTACCGCATTGGCAGTCTGAAGCGGCTGGAGTAAGCTGTTACTTCACCGCACCGATGAGCGTCTGAAGGCGCGACACCTGCGCCTTCAGCAGTGAGATCTCCGCCTCCATCTTCGCGCGCCAGTCGGCATCGGATGAATCATCCGCCACTGGAGGTGCCGGGGCATGAGCGGAGAGCGTGGCGGCCGCTGCGCCTGCCACCTCCCCACAGAGCAGATGCATGAACTGCGCCACGCGCTGGCCCGGGCCGGCAGGGATGCACTGCACCAGCGGGCCTTCATTGTAGCCGATCAGCTCGGCCAGCGTGTTCTCGACGCTGGGCATGTCCGGGAATTCAAACAGGCGCTCGGTGCGCTGGCGCAGCTCGCCTGCGGTCTGTGATCCGCGCAGCAGCAGCATGCACAGTAGCGCCATGTGCGAACGGTCCAGTCCGGGCAGCTTGCCTTTCAGATTGTGCCGGTACTTCAGGGTTCGGCCACCCACGATGTTCACTTCAAAAACGTAGCCGTGAGATTTCATCGACTCCAGCGCCCGCAGCACGGTGCGCTCATCATAGCGCACGATGGGGTCGCGGTTTGTGGTCTGATTGCAGGCGGTGACCAGGGCATTCAGCGTCATCGGATAGTAGTCCGGCAGCGTGATTTCTTTTTCGATCAAGCATCCCACGACTCGGGCGGCTTCGGGTGTGAGCGTGAACAGAATGGCGGTGGTGACGGATTCGGCGGACATGTAAAATGAGCTTGGAAGTAGCGGCACCTTCCACGGCTCCAGGCTGCGTTCAACTTCCGGTCATGGTTGGTTTTAAAGGAATGCGTAATTATTTCTGAATACTTCCTGAAGTGCGGCGTCGAATGGTCTGCTATGAAAACGAAAATTCTACTTCTGTGCGGCGCAGTCATCGCCGCTTGCTCGCTTACTTCATGCGACATCTATGGCTACCCCGGCTATGGCTACACAGGGTACGGTGGTGGCTACGGCGGCTATGGTCGAGGATATGGCGGCTACGGCTCAAGCTACAATAACTACTACTCAAGCTCTCTGCTAGGCTTGGGTGGATTGGGTAGTTACTATGGTGGTTATTCCAGGCCCTATGGTTACAGCAGTTACAATCGTGGCTACTCCAGCCCCTACCGCTCCTATGGCAACGTGGGTTACAGCAGAGGCTATTCTTCTCCATTCCTAGGCTATAACAACCTCTCCTCGTTCAACCGTGGTTTCGGCGGCTCCTCATTCGGTAACCACAGCTTTGCCAGCCATAACCTTGGGGGCTCCCCATTCGCTGGTCATTCCATGCATGGTGGCTCCACTGGCGGTTTTAGCGGTGGCGGACACAGCTTCGGCGGTAGCAGCCATGGCGGTGGTCACAGCTTTGGGGGCGGCGGTGGCGGCGGCCATATGGGCGGCCATCATCATTGATCCTCCGCGGTTCACTCCAGCAGCGCTCAAGGTTTCTTGGGCGCTGTTTTTTTGTGCTTCACGTTGTCCGGCCGCTCGAACTCTTTTCCCTCGTTGCAGGGGAAGTAAATCACTGGGAGGTGTAGCGTCTTGCGAAACGCATTTCCGTTTAGCTGTCAGTCTCTTGGTTGAAGGTTGGAAAATGATAGGGTCTGCGGATCTCCGTGCTCAGCGAGCCACTTGTTCCAGTGAAAGCATCCGCCACTCACCCTCCGCGAGATCGCCGAGCTCATAGGGACCGAAACGTTCGCGGTGCAGATTTTCCACATGCCAGCCCTGGCTGGCAAACATGCGGCGCACCTGATGGTAACGGCCTTCGGTGATGGTGAGGCGGGCGGACTGACTGGAAACAATTTCCAATTTCGCGGGCAGGCAGGGTTTGTCCTCGCTGCGGAGCATGAGATCGCCTTTCGCAAAGATGTCGATGAGTGAGGGATCGAGTTCGCGATCCAACTCCACGAGGTAAGTCTTCTCAATGTCCGACTTCGGTGACGTGTAGCGATGCACGAGGCTGCCGATGTCCGTGACGAGCAGCAGGCCGCTTGTGTCTTTGTCGAGTCGCCCCACGCTTGTCACTGCGGGATTGCGTTCCGGCCAGTGCGAGGGCAGCAACTCATAGATGTTCTGACCTTCCTCCTCGCTGTGCGTGCAGGAGTAGCCCACAGGCTTGTAGAGCATCGCCAGCAGGCCGTCTGGCGCTTCGAGCGGTTCGTCATCAACGGTGATCAGTGCGGAATCCACGCGCTGGTCCGAACGCTTCACCACTACGCCGCTCAGCTTCACGCGGCCCTCTTTGACAAAAGCCATCGCCTCCCGGCGTGAGCAGTAACCGAGGGCGGAGAGCAGTTGATCGAGGCGGCGCATGTGGGGGGTGGGACGAAGTGAGGCGGACGCTCCCTGCTCACAGCGTGGTGTCATGCGGTAAATGCGGAGGCTCTGAGTATTGTAGTACCGGCTTTAGCCGGTTCCAGAAAATGAGCGTGTGAAGCTCCAGTACCGGCTGAAGCCGGTACTACAATACTCAATCATCCCAGCCCATACCGTAATCGAGCACGGGATAAACTTGCCAGATGCGCGCCGCTTCTTCTCGGCCTTTGTCGCGCAGGTAATCTTGCGCACTCGACCAGGGCCAGTCGGTCCATTTGGATGAATAGCCATGCTTCACGGCGTTGTGATGGATGTAGTTCAACGTCGCCCAAATGTGAGATTCGTTGCGCATGGCGCGATCCACCGCACGATGCCAGCAGGTGCGACCTCGTGTTTGGTCCTCGCCATTCCAGGCGAAGGAGGTGCGGCCATGAACTTTGCCGAGTTGTGTGACGAGCGGCGCGAGGTCTGGGGCGGTCGCAAGCACGTGGTAGTGATTGGGCAGGACGCACCATGCATGGATGATTGCGTGGGCTGATTCAAACGCCTGCTGCAACTGTCTCACAAAATCGTCCATGCGTTCGATAGAGACGCCGATAATCGGCGCATGCCCATAGCATGTTCCTGTGATGAGATACTGGCTTGTTTGCTGGCCCGTGAAGTGAGGCGGACCATGCCAGGGGCGGTTTAGCAGCCTGCGTTGCTCCAGCACTTTTTCACGCATCTCCTGCGTCCATTTTCGCCAAGCATACATGGTGCGATTTCAGCGCAGGCTTTCAAGCCTCGCAAGACTGTTTTGTAGTACCGCCTTCAGGCGGAATCTGGATAAGGGGAACTTATCGACAGTCGTCCAGAGACCGGCTGAAGCCGGTACTACAAAACATGAGCTGGGTATGCGGCACCGTGAGGAGTAGCAACACCTATGCGCCGATCAACTTCCGCGCTTCGGCGAGGGCGGCGTCGACTTTGGTGGTGTCTTTGCCGCCGCCGCGGGCGAAGTCGGGTTTGCCGCCGCCTTTGCCGCCGACGATGGGGGCGATGGTTTGGATGATCTTGCCTGCCTGGACTTTGCCCTGGTGTTCTTTGGCGACGCTGGCGATGAGGGCGACGCTACCGCCGCCGGTGGCGGCGAGGACGACGCTGCCGTTGAAGGTGCCTTTCAAGGCTTCAGCCACACCGACGGCGTAGTCGGCATCCACATCACCGAGGTTGACGATGATGGTGTTGTTCGCAGCGGTGGCGATGAGGTCTTTGGCCTTCACTGCGGCTTCGCGTTGCTGCGCGGCTTTGAGGGCTTTTTCGAGTTCCTTTTGCTGGGTGAGGATTTGATCGAGCTTCTTCTCGAGATCGGCGGCGCCTTGGGCGCTGACTTTGCCGGCGAGGAGCTTGAGGAGTTCGGCATCGGCGCGGGCGGCGTTGTAGGCTTCGAGACCGGCGATGGCTTCGATGCGGCGGACGCCGGAGGCGACGGCGCTTTCGCTGACGAGACGGAAGAGGCCGATCTCGCCGGTGCTGCGTGTGTGCGTGCCGCCGCAGAGTTCCATGCTCCAGCCGTCGAGCTTGTTGCGCTGGCCGCCGATCTGCACGACGCGAACGAGGTCGCCGTATTTTTCGCCGAAGAGGGCCATGATGCCGTTGTTGGCCTTGGCCTCGACGTAGGGGACTTCGGTCCAGGAGACGGGTTCGTTGGCAACGACGCGCTCGTTCACGAGACGCTCGATGTCGCTGATCTGCTGCGCAGTGAGTGCGGCGCTGTTGAAGTCGAAGGTGAGTTTATCCGGAGTGACGGAGGAGCCCTTCTGCGTGGCGTCCTTGTTCACCACTTCATGCAGGGCCCAATGGAGGATGTGGGTGACGGTGTGGTGGCGCTCGATGGCGTGGCGGCGCGGCGCATCGACGATGAGCTTCACGGTAGCATCGACGGCAGGGGCTTCGTCGCCTTCGAGGAAGTGCAGCCAGGTGTTGCCGACTTTGGTGGTGGAGCTGATCGGATAGGTGTTGGCGCCGAGGATGAGCTGGCCCGCATCGCCGATCTGGCCGCCCATTTCGGCGTAGCAGGTGGAGACGTCGAGGACGACGGCGGTCTTGTCCTTCATCTCGACGACTTCGAGGACGCGCACGTCGGCTTCGAGGGTATCGTAACCGATGAACTTGGTCGGAGCTTTGGTTTCGATCTCGGAGACGGAGACGACTTGTTTGTTCTTCTTGCCGGCTTCGCGGGCGCGTTCTCGCTGCTCTTCCATGCGTTTTTCGAATCCTGCGGTATCAACGGTTAAGCCGCGCTCGCGGGCGAGTAGCTCGGTGAGGTCGATGGGGAAGCCATAAGTGTCGTAAAGCTGGAACTCGCCAGAACCGGTGAAGGGATTTTGAATTCGCCGAAGGCTGCTTAGCAAATCTTCAATTTCTGCGGCCTTCTGCACAATGGCTCTCGCTACTGCGGTCGATAATTTCGTAGAGCTGTTTGTATTCGGTAGTTCAAGCGCCGCATCCACGGCCTCTACCAACTCACCTCCCAGCTTAAGCAAGCGAAGCTCGCTCTTATTTGCAACAGCAGTAAACGATTCTAATCCAACCTCATTAACCGTGTTCTGAAGGGCTGAGCCCAAAAAACGTGCATCGGTTAAGAATGACTCTCCCACAATGTCAGTTTTTTCGACCTCAATCATCTGGCTCACAAATTGAGAGGCCCTCGCTGCATTAGCTTCGACAAATTCATTAACTTTGGATTCCGCAGCAAAACGCTCGAAAATTTCGAGTCCCCTATCCAGCGTCCGGTTAAACGCTTCTTCCTCCAGCTTCAGCACGCTCTTGATCTGCTCCTTCTTCGTGCGCAGCTCAGGGAACACATCGCCCATCTGCGTGGCCAGTACATCGACGAGCTTGAAGAAGAAGGGTTCTTTGAATTCGAGGGTGCGGCCGTACTTCACGGCGCGGCGGAGGATGCGGCGGAGGGTGTAGTTGCGGTCGGAGTTGCCGGGCTGGATGCCGTCGGCGATGGCGAAGCTGAGGGTGCGGAGGTGGTCGGCGATGACGCGGAAGGCGACGTCGATTTTCTCCTGCTCGGTGACAGGTACCACATGGCCCTGCTCATTGGCCTTGGGCAGGGTGCTGGCGTAGGTTTTGCCGGAGAGCTTGGTAAGCTCGTCAAAGATCGGCTTGAAGACGTCGGTGTCGTAGTTGCTGATCTTGGCGCTCTCGAAGTCGGTGAAGTTCTTGGTGCCCTGGATGATGGAGCAGACGCGCTCAAAGCCCATGCCGGTGTCCACGTGCTGTGCGGGGAGCGGGACGAAGCTGCCATCCGGATTGGCGTTGTATTGAATGAAGACGTTGTTCCAGATCTCGATGCAGCTCGCGTCGCTGCCGTTGACGAGCAGAGCACCGGCGCGCTGACGGTCTTCGTCGAGGTTCGGAGCACCGGGGGTGAGGTCGATGTGGATCTCGGTGCAGGGGCCGCAGGGGCCGGTGTCGCCCATCATCCAGAAGTTGTCCTTCTTGTTGCCGTTGACGATGTGGATGTCGGGATCGAGGCCGATGCTGCGGAACTTCTCGGCCCAGATGTCCCAGGCTTCCTGGTCGCGATCAGCGGGGTCGCCTTTGCCGGGCTGGTAGATGGTGGCGAAGACGCGGGTCGGCGGGAACTTCCAGCGCTCGATGATCAGTTCCCAGGCCCAGGAGATGGCTTCTTTTTTGAAGTAGTCGCCGAAGGACCAGTTGCCCAGCATTTCGAAAAGCGTGTGGTGGTAGGTGTCTAGGCCCACGTCTTCGAGGTCGTTGTGCTTGCCGCCAGCGCGGATGCACTTCTGCGTGTCCGCCGCACGGGTGGGCAGGCCTTTGTGAAGAACGCCAGGCCAGGTGTCCACGTCCGCACTGCGCTCGCCCAGGAAAATGGGCACAAACTGGTTCATGCCCGCGTTCGTGAAAATGCGTGCGCCGTCGCGGCTGGTGTAGCCGACGTTGTCGCTGGGGACGATGGTGTGCTGCTTCTCCTTGAAGAAGTCGAGGAAGCTCTGGCGGATCTGGGCGGCGGTGGGGACGGCGGACATGGCTGGAAAAGGGAGCGCGGATGGTAGCGGAATGAGGCCGAAGGTAAAGGCGGGGTTTGCTGCCGCATGGCAGGAGAAGCGGCCATGCGATTGGGAATCAGCCATCTGCACGGGTGGATCGCGAGAGCGCGGACGCCATGGCTAGAAAAATGTTTGTTTAATTACCATAATTAAAGTAATATTTAGAAAGGTTTAGTGAAAGATGACAACCGCCGCCTCGAATTTCAAAAAAACATGCCCTTCCGCGCCTGGACTGAGCCTGCTGGAATTGCTGATCACAATCGCCATCCTTGGCATCGTCATGAGCCTTGCCATGATGTCCATGGGCAGTGTGCGCCAGGCTGCACAGGACCAGAAGGACAAGCGCAATGCCCAGGAAATTGCCAGCGTGGCAGCCATGGCCAACGCTGCCGGAGCCAGCTTCATCGTGCCGGGCGACGAGCAGGCCACCATTGACAACCTGCGTGACGGGACCGTGCCAGCCACCGGTGCCTTTAGCGGACGAGTTTTCAGAATCCCGGAGATGCACGACGCCGAGATCCAAGGGGCGATGCGATTTCTAGCACTGAACGATACGGATCTACAGTACCGGTTGGACGGCAGCAGCGGTCTGTGAGGATGGATGCCGGGACGAAGCCTGTCAGCCCCAGACCTCCGCTCCGCGCATGGAGAATGCCGCTCCATGTCAAGATCGGCCCTTCTCCAGCGTATCACACCACGTGATTCGCCTTTTCATCACTCTTCCCCTCGTTGCCTCCGCCATCGCGGAGCCAGCACCGCGTCCCATCCTTTTCTCCAAGGAGATCCGGCCCATCCTGAGTGAGAACTGCTTTTTCTGCCATGGCCCTGATGAAAAGAAGCGCGAGGCCGGCCTGCGCCTGGATGACGAAACCAGCGCCAAAAAGAACAACGACGGCACCACAGCGGTGGTGCCGGGGCATCCGGAAAAAAGCGCTCTGCTGGAGCGCATCGTGAGCAAAGATCCTGATGAGGTCATGCCGCCACCGAAGCAGCACAAGACCATCTCGCCCGCGCAGATCGCGCTCCTGACCGAATGGATCAAACAAGGCGCACCGTGGGGACAACACTGGAGCTATGAGAAAGTCGTCAAACCAGCCGTTCCCGCAGGCTCCAAGCAGCCGGTGGACGCCTTCCTCCTGCAGCGCCTGACTCAGGAAGGTCTCAACTACGCGCCGCAGGCAGACATCACCACGCTGATCCGCCGCACCGCGCTCGATCTGACCGGTCTGCCACCGACGCTTGCCGAACTCGATGCATTGGCCACGCAGCCCTACGACAAGATCGTCGATCACTATCTCTCCCTTCCTGCCTACGGCGAGCATTGGGCACGGCAGTGGCTTGATCTCGCGCGCTATGCGGACAGCTCCGGCTACCCGAGCGACCAGCCCCGTGAGATCTGGGCCTATCGCGATTGGGTCGTGCGTGCGCTTAATACGAACATGCCGTTTGATCAGTTCACCATCGAACAAAACGCGGGTGATCTGCTGCCCAAGCCCACGGACGACCAGCTCATCGCCACTGCATTCCATCGCAACACGATGACGCAAAATGAAGGCGGCACCGACGACGAGGAATTCCGCAACGCCGCCATCATTGACCGCGTGAATACCACCTTCGCCGTGTGGATGGGCACCACCATGGCCTGCGCGCAGTGCCACACGCACAAGTTTGATCCCATCACGATCAACGAGTACTTCCAGTTCTACGCCTTCCTCAATCAAAGCGCCGATAGCGACAAAAAAGACGAAGTGCCCCTGCACAGCTTCGACACACCCGAGCTCACCCAGCAGCGTGCGCATTTGAAACGGGAGATCGACACACTGGAGCAGAAGTTCACCTCCCCTGCCCCGGCCTGGCTCGCTGGACTCGACGTTTGGGACCAAGGCTTTGCCCGTGATCTCGGCTGGCAGACACCGCAGCCCGCCAAAGTGACCACGCAGTCGAAACAAAGCGCCGCCATCGCCGCAAGCGGTGCCGTTTCGATCCCCAAAAACAGCGACAAAGACAGCTACACCATCGAACTCCCCGCCCAGGGAGACAAACTCAGCGCCCTGCGCATTGAAACCATTCCCACCGCCGGTTTCGGCAACTTCGTCATCACCGACGTGAAAGCAGAAGTCGTACCGCCAGATGCCAGGCAGGCTCCGCAGGCGCGCTATGTCCGCATCGAACTCCCGGGAGAGAAGAAGATGCTCCAGCTCGCTGAGGTGCAGGTGTTCAGCGGTAGTGAAAATCTCGCCCCCTCCGGAATCGCCACTCAAAGCAGCCAGTACACCGATGCCGCTGCCAAGCGCGCCATCGATGGCAACACCGAGGGCATCTACGCGAAAAGCAGCGTGGCCCACACCGCCGGAACCGACAACGATCCGTGGTGGGAGGTCGATCTGAAAGCAGCCAAACCCGTGGACCGCGTCGTCGTCTGGAACCGCACAGATGGCAACGTGGGCAGTCGTCTCGATGGCTTCCGCCTCGTGCTGCTCGATGACAAACGCCAGACCGTGTGGAAGAGCGAGGCCACCCCTGCCCCTGAGAAAGACAAGTCCTTTGCCATCAGCGGTCCAGTGGCCGTGAGCTTCACCACCGCCCTGGCTGATTTCGAGCAGGACGGCTTTACCGCTGCCTCCGTGCTGAAACCCAAAGATAAAAAACAACAAGGCTGGGCCGTCGCTGGCGCTACTGACAAGCCGCACACGCTCACCCTACTGGCCGCATCTCCGGTGGTCGTTCCCTCCGGCTCCAAGCTCCGCATCACGCTCGCTCAAAACAGCGAGTTCAAGCAGCACACCCTCGGCAGCTTCCGCCTCAGCTACACCGGAGATGCCCGCGTTCAGCAAGTCACCAAAGTGCCGCAAAATGTCGTCGCCGCACTTGCGCAAGCTAAGGACAAACGCACGCCCGCGCAGCAGCAGACCGTAGTGGAGTACTTCGTGCGGAATGTTGCCAAAGCATCCGCTGCGGAGCGCACCCGTCTCGCCGCTGCCAGCAAAGAACTCGCCGCCCTCAAGCCCGTCACTGTGCCGATCATGCGTGACCTCGATCCGAAGCAGCGCCGCGTGACGAAGATTCAGCTGCGTGGCAACTGGCAGGCGCTGGGAGATGAAGTCAGCGAAGGCACGCCTTCAGTATTCAATCCCCTTCCCGCCAATGCACCTCGCAATCGCCTCACCATGGCCAAGTGGCTCGTGAGCCGCGACAATCCCCTCACCGCACGCGTGACGGTGAACCGTCTGTGGGAAAGCATCTTCGGCACCGGCATCGTGCGCAGCAGCGAAGAATTCGGCAGCCAGGGAGATCTGCCATTCCATCCCGAGCTGCTCGACTGGCTCGCCGCCGAGCTCATGGACAGCGGTTGGGACATCAAGCACATGCTCAAGCTGCTGCTCACCAGCCAGGCCTACCAGCAGAGCACCAAGACCACTCCCGAGCTTAACGAGCGCGATCCCGACAATCGCCTGCTCGCGCGCGGCCCACGCTTTCGCCCCACAGGCGAACTCCTGCGAGATCAGGCCCTCGCCGTCAGCGGTCTCCTCAGCGCCAAAATGTATGGCCCGCCCGTGCGACCCCTGACGCCCAATCTCGGCCTTACCACGGCCTTTGGCCGCAGCAACGACTGGACCCTCAGCCCCGGCGAGGACAAGCACCGCCGCAGCCTCTACACCGAAGTCCGCCGCAACAGTCCCTACGCCAGCTTCACCACCTTTGACGCCGGCAACCGCGAAGTCTGCATGATCCGCCGCAGCCGCACCAACACGCCGCTGCAGGCCTTTGTGACGCTCAATGACCCCGTCTTCATCGAAACGAATCAAGCCATGGCACGCCGCCTCGTCGCCGAAGCCAAAGCAACCCCTGAGCGTCTCGCCCTCCTCTTCAAACTCTGCCTCTCACGCGCCCCCAATGCGCATGAAACATCGTCTTTGACGCAGCTCTACACCGAAACACTCGCCACCTATCGCGCCGATACAGCCGACGCCACCAAGATGGCCACCGATCCCCTTGGCCCCGCACCCAAAGACACCGACATTGCCGAACTCGCCGCGTGGACGACCATCGCCAATGTGGTGATGAATCTGGATGAGTTTTTGATGCGGAGATAAATACCTGAAACCATTTTCCACAATGCCCATCGCACTCGAACAAATCCGGCAGATGCCTGTGGGACAGCGCATTCAGTTGGCGGGAGATATTTGGGACTCTCTCGTGGGTGAAGATGCCGATTTTCCTCTGCGCAGCGACCAACTGACCGAACTCGAAATGCGTCGTGCCGCAATGGTGGCCGACCCTTCCATTGGCATCCCATGGACTGAGGCAAAAGCGCTGCTCCAGACTGGATCACCCAACGCGATTCAGCCCAGTTGCGCAAAAGGATGACCGGACCTTGAACGTATCTTTCTATACATGAACCCCATCACACGCGACACCCTTCAGCTCAAGACGCGCCGTCAGTTCCTCGGCAACGCGGGGCAGTTCAGCCTCGGTGCCATCGCCATGCATGCGATGCAGCAGCAGGCGGGCGCCAGTGCGGCCTCGGACAATCCGCTCGCACCGAAGAAGTCGCAATTTGCGCCGAAGGCGAAGCGCGTGATCTACCTGCACATGTCAGGAGCGCCGCCGCACCTCGATCTGTTTGATTACAAACCGGAACTCGTGAAGCGCAGCGGGCAGGACTGCCCCGACTCGATTCTTAAAGGCCGGCGCTTTGCCTTCACCACCGGCGTGCCAAAGCTCATGGGCACACCGCGCACCTTTGCGCGTTACGGCAAAGGCGGCATCACCATGAGCGATGCCTGCCCAAACTTCCATACCATCGCCGATGAGATGTGCATGATCCGCTCGATGAACACGGATCAGTTCAATCACGCACCTGCGGAACTGCTGCTGTTCACCGGTCATGCACGGCAGGGCCGGCCCTCCATGGGTTCGTGGGCCACGTATGGCCTCGGCACGGAAAATCAGGACCTGCCAGGCTTTGTCGCGCTCATCTCCAGCGGCACACAGCCAAGCGGTGGACAGGGCTGCTGGGGCAGCGGATTCATCCCCAGCGTGTATCAGGGCGTGCAGTGCCGCAGCAAGGGAGATCCCGTCCTCTTTGTCAGCGATCCCGCCGGCATGAACCGCGCCATGCGCCGCAAGACGCTCGATGCCCTGCAGGATCTCAATCAGCAGCAGGTCGCCGAATTCGGCCATCCCGAGACCGTCACGCGCATGGCCCAGTACGAACTCGCCTTCCGCATGCAGACCAGCGTGCCCGAGGTCATGGACATCTCGAAGGAGCCGCAGCACGTCATCGAAGACTATGGCGCGAAACCCGGCGAGGCGAGCTTCGCCAACAACTGCCTGCTCGCCCGGCGGCTCATTGAAAAGGGCGTGCGCTTTGTGAATCTCTTCGACTGGGGCTGGGACTTTCACGGCACCAGCGAAGGCAGCGGCATCACCACCGGCCTCACTGCCAAAATGGCAGCGACAGACAAGCCCGTTGCTGCACTGATCAAAGACCTCCGGCAGCGCGGCCTGCTGGACGATACCCTCGTCATCTGGGGCGGTGAATTCGGCCGCACACCCTTCCGCGAAGGCCGCACCGCAGCCAGCAAGGTGCTCGGCCGCGATCACTACCCCGACTGCTTCTCACTCTTCATGGCCGGCGGCGGCGTGAAGGGCGGCTTCGAGTACGGCAGCACCGACGAGCTCGGTTTCGGCGTCACTGAAAACAAAGTCCATGTGCACGACTTCCAAGCCACCGTCATGCACCTGCTCGGCTTTGATCACGAGCGCCTCACCTACCGCTTCCAAGGCCGCGACTATCGCCTCACCGACATCCATGGGCATGTGGTGAAGGATCTGCTGGTGTAAGCCCTACCCCCCCTGCACCGGCGGCATGATCGCCACTTCGCCGCCGTCGTGCAGCGGCTCGTCACGCTTCACATAGGTTTGGTCCAGAGCCAGGAGCAGGCTGTTCTGCCAGTCGCGCAATTTCGGCCAGCGGGATTCGATTTGAGCGAGCAAGTCGCCCATCGTGGCTCCTGCGGACAGTTCGAGAGTGATTTCGTCCGTGCCGGTGATGTCGCGCAGGACGGAAAAAAAGAGCACGCGCAGTTTCATGACGGCGAGTTCGGGTTCAGGATGCCAATGCAGGGCAGATTGCGAAAGCGGCCCTGGTAGTCCATTCCGTAGCCCACGACGAATTCGTCGTCGATCTCAAAGCCAGCATCATCCAGCGGCACCTCACGCAGGCGCTCACGGCGTTTGCTCAGCAGAACGCAGGTGCGCAGGGAGGCAGGCTGTTGCGCGATCAGCCGCTCGCAAATGGCGCTGAGTGTGAGCCCGGTGTCCAGGATGTCATCGAGCAGCAGCACGTCCTGATCGCGCATGTCAAAGTTTGCGGGCCAGTTCACCTTTACCTCGCCGGTGGTGGCGGTGCCGCCTTGATAACTGCTGGCGCTCAGCGTGTACAACCGCACGGGCAGTTCGAGTTTGCGCAGCAGATCGGCCACAAAGAAAAGTCCGCCATCCATCAGCGCCACCACGGTGACGACTTTGCCTGCGAGTTCCACATTCAACCGCGCCGCCATCGCGTCCACCCGCTCGCTGATTTGCGCAGGGGTGAGCAGGATGCGTTCGAGATCTTGGATGACGCCGGTGACGGAGGAGGGCATGGAACAAAAGAGTGTGTAAAAGGCCAAAGCTGACGTAGCGCAGGCCGCACGACACGCGTTTCTTGTAACCTGCATGAACCCACCTGACAAACCGAACCTGCCCGACCTGCGCGTGAGCTACGACCAGGGCGAACTCGATGAACACAGCGCCCCAGCCGATCCCGTGGAGCTCTTCACGCACTGGATCAATGACGCCCTCGCGCACAAGCTGCCGGAGCCGAATGCGATGAGCCTCGCCACCAACGGCCTCGATGGCACACCGACCGTACGCACGGTGCTGCTCAAAGGCATCGACGAGCGCGGCTTTCATTTTTACACCAACTACGAAAGCCGTAAGGGCCACGAAATCGCCGCCGATGCCCGTGCCGCCGCCTGCTTCCTGTGGACGGACCGTCACCACCAAGTTTGCATCAAAGGCACCATCTCCAAGCTGGATCACGCCGATGCACAAAAGTACTTCGCCAGCCGTCCCTACGGGCATCAAATCGGTGCCTGGGCATCAGCACAGAGCGTGGTGATCCCCAGCCGTGAGTGGTTGGAGCAGCGCGATGTCGAACTGAGGGCGCAACACCCCGAGGGTCAGGTCCCCTGCCCGCCGCACTGGGGTGGCTACACCCTGCTGCCGGGAGAAATCGAGTTCTGGCAGGGCCGGGTGAGCCGTCTGCATGACCGCATCCGCTATCGCAGGGAGCACGGCGTGTGGGTGAAGGTGCGGCTGAGCCCGTAAGGCGTCTCTATAGCGTATCATCAGAGTCTGGACAAAAACCCTACCCCCGTGCATGCTGGGTGGCATGTCCAGTCGCACGCTCCCCATCCCGCCGCCGGTTGAATGGTCCCCTGGGCTCCAGGGCGACTACCCTGGCCAGCAGAGTTTCAAATGGATCGACCAAGCTCAAGGCGTGCGCATGGTCTTCTGCTGGTGCCCGCCGCCAAAGCCTTCGGACCGCCTCGGCACGCCCAAGGATGAGGTTGGCCGAGACTCAGACAGCCGGGATCTGCACCCGGTGCCCTTCACCCAGGGCTTCTGGCTCGGCCAGCACCCCGTCAGCCAGGCGCAGTGGCGCGCCGCCGGGATGGAAAATCCCGCGCCATCGAAATTCAAAGGCGAGGCGCTGCCCGTGGATTCCATCTCCTGGAATGAGGCGCAAAAGTTCTGCCAGCAAACGGGTCTGCACCTGCCCTCCGAGGCCATTTGGGAGTACGCTTGCCGTGCGGGCAGCCCCGCGCCCTTTGGCATCGGCAGTGGATCTTCCTTGACCTCCCAGCAGGCCAATTTTGATGGAACCGCTCCTTACGGCGATGGCTTTGAGTGGCTGAACCGTCAGCGCACGACGGCGGCAGGCAGCTTTCCCCCGAATGCCTGGGGCTTTCACGACATGCATGGGCAGCTCTGGGAGTGGTGTGCGGATGCCTTCAGAGATGGCGGCGCCCGCGTGCTGCGCGGCGGCTCCTGGATCGACATCGGCGGGCACGCTGCCGCCGGCATCCGCCTCGGCGACGCACCGCAGTTCGTCTTCAACATCTACGGCCTGCGTGTCTCCCCCAGTTCCATCCAGCCAGGCAAGGCCGAAGGCCGCAAGAAAAAGGAGTGAAGCGAGGGACGAGCGAAACGACAAGCCCGCGCAGCGGTGAAATTTATTTTTGCGAATCATGTGCTTGGCCTTCTCTCATCCCCCGCCTGACTCCAGCCCCGCCTTTGCGGTACCCCTGAACCACGCATGAACCCGAACCTCGCCACCGCCCGCGCCCGCATCGCCGCCTGCCTCATGCGGGATGCGGCGGGAAACCTCGTGCAGCGCTACGACCACCTCAATCTGGCCGGGCTGGGGCTTACAAGTGCGGAACTGAGCGAACCCTTTGACCCGCAGGAGCGCGGCCTGCCCCCGCTCTCTCTGGCAGACCTGCCGCACCTGCGCTATCTCGACCTGACCGGGAATGTGCTCACCGAGCTGCCCGAGTGTGTGTGCGAGATGCTCGGGCTGGAATGGATGGGGCTGAACTTTAACAGGCTTCGGCAGCTTCCTGAAAATTTGGGGGACTTAAAAAGTTTGAAGTGCCTATACATCAGAGGAAACGGTTTCATGACAGGCATACCAGATTCGGTAGGCTTCTTGGATCAACTGATTGAACTCGATCTTACTGGCTGCGGGATTACCAAGCTGCCGAGTTCAATGGGGCATCTGAAACAACTGCAACATCTGGCGCTGGATGACAAGGAACTGGACACTGACCAGAAGGCAGCCTGGAAAGGTGCCAAGTGGGAGAACCTGAGGAAGCACCTCCTTAAACTTGATGAGGAAGCTTTGTCCAGTTACCGCCGCAGCGAGTCTTATCAGTTAGATCTGGGACGGTTCAGTCAACAGGCGAAAGATTTCGCTCAGATCGTGGCCAGTGCATCTTCGATGTTTGAGGTGCGGAAAAGCATTGATGATCCACAGATTAGAAAAGTGCTTTTCCCAGGGCATGAGAACGACGAGGAACCGTTTGAAATACAACGCGCTGAAATCACCACGCAGTTCACGGGCAAGCTGATTCTAGTAGGTTCCCAAGAACATGGCAAGACCTGCCTCCAGCGGGCACTCCGGGGCCAGCCCTTTGTTCAGGGCTACAAAAGCACGGACGGCATGAGCCGGGAGAGGCTTTTTCTGAAGCATGATGGCTCTCGCGTCACGGAGGCTGAAAGAGCCAAGAACTCCGGCCCGCAGGAAGGCATCATTGATATGACGCTGTGGGACATGGGCGGGCAGGAGCATTACCAGCACACGCACCAGATGTTTTTCACACCCGCCGCAGTTTATCTGGTGGTAACTCTGCCCAGGCAGGGAGCGGAGGTGCAAAAGCTGGATGAATGGATTGAACTGGTCAAGCGCCGGACAGACGGACGTGGAAGCATCATCGTGGTCTCAACCTGGTGTGACATGCATGATCTCGACCAGTCGATCACCCTGGACGGCTTGCAGGCCAAGCACGGGGAGATTGTGCGGCATTTGATCGCGGTGGACAGCGAGACTGGGACGCGGATAGCGGAACTGCGTGCTCAGATTTCATGGGTGGTGCAAGAACCCCGCTCCAAGTGCAAACATACCTGGCTGCCTGGATGGACGGATGTGCTCAGCAAGCTGGCTGCAACCGATAGCGCCTTTTTGCGTCTGCCAGCCCTCCGCGATCTGTGCGCTGAACACGGGATTGATGAGGAAGAGGAACAGCGAACGGTGATCCGCACAGGTCACTATACTGGAGCGCTGCTTTGGCGGGAGGACATCCCAGCAGGAGAGGATGTGGTGATCCTTAATCCCGACTGGCTCTGCCGTGCGGTGGCCAGACTGCTGGACGACCAGACTACTCGGGAAGAAAGCGGTCTGGTGGACATCTCCAAGCTCGAACGGGTCTGGCGCGGTGCAGGGCGCGACGGCACTCCCGGCTATGAACCCGACACCTACGCCGCGTTGATTGAACTCATGGAGATCAACGAGCTGGCCTACCGCCCAAAAATGCCCGGCAGAAAAATCGGTGAAGGGTCCCATCTGCTGCTGACACAGATGGTGCAGAGCAAGCCCAGGCAAGATGTGCAGGACGAATGGAATGCCATCAGCCCGCCGAAGCCGGAGGAAAGCAGCCGCGTGGTGGCTTTTCGCAAAGTGGGTGATCTCGGTTATGAATCCGTCCCTGACATCATTTACCTGCTGATCTTCCGCCTCCGTGATTTTTCACTTGGCAGGCTGGATTACAACAAGGCCATTCATTGGCAGAAAGGTCTGCTAGTTCGGGATGAATATGGCAATGCCGGTAAGATCGAACTCGAAGATGAAAAGCTGCACATCACGGTCCGTTACACGTTGGAAAATGGCCTGATGCACTCGATCATCAGCCGCATCGGTGTGGGTGATGATCCCTTGTGGAATGGCCGGGGGCTGAAGAAGGTCGAATTTGTCCCCTGTGGTTCCGCTTGTGTGTCGAACAAACCGGATACGGGCCTCATTTCGATGGAGGACTGTCTGAAGACCAAGAAGGCCGGAAACACATCCGTGCGTTGCGAAATGTGTCATGATTATGTCAACATCAGTCGCCTGATGCAGCAGAGTCGGACTGAGCCAGACGAGCATGTCAAATTGAAGCAGTGGCTAAAAGAACAGTTCACTGCTCTACAAAGTGGGCAGGAGGAAACCTACCTGGCCGTGTTACGCGGTAATGAGGACAATCGGCTGCGTTCTGCACAAATTGAGCAACTCCTCCAGATGCATGTGGACCGTGTTCTTGAAGCCTTCACGAGTGAGTGGAAGGAGGGTCCGCGCTTTTTCAGCCTAAAGCCATTGCCCGAAGCAGGCTGGAACCCGAAGACCTGGGTCCAAATGAAATTCCGGGTGACGGTCTGGTGTGAGGCGTGTCGAAAGCCCGTGCCGTTCTTTGGTGCTCGCAAGCAAGACAAGCCGAAGGAATACCTTGGTAGTGAGGAGATCACCCTCACGCGTGAGTGGGTGCAGAAAAGCCGTAAACTCCTCAGCATTGGGAGCTGGCTGCTGCTGGCAGGAGCCACAGGAGGAACTGCGGGCATTGGCGGATTGGCCTCGGCCGTAGGCGGGGCATTGACACCGCAAGAGGCCAAGGATATTGCGGCGGAATTGGCGAAGGACCAAAAGGTCATTAAGGAGGTGCTCTCAAGCATTCCAGACGAATCAAAGAGTCTTTTGCGTGATGACAGGGGCGCAGACGACGAAGACTCGGCAGATGATTTTTCGCTGCTCGGGATCAAAGCCTTTGGGAAACCCGTAGAAGACGACCTGAAACTGCTTCGCTACCTGCGGACTGAATATGAGAAAAAGGATCCCACATGGGGCGGTTTGATCTCGACTCCCGATGATAAATTTGGCCGCATCTGGGCACACCCGAAGGCAAAAGAAGTATTTGGTTAAAATATTCAACTCGCACTTGCCTTTCATTACTTTCAGTTTTTAATGAAAGCGTGAGCAAGGAACTACCAGAATGGGAAAAAGCCCGCGAGGAATTCGTGGTTCAGTGGGGTTCGCTCGGCACGCAGTGGGGCATCCCCCGCACGATGGCCCAGATTCACGCCCTGCTCATGACCGCCCCGGAGCCGATGTGTACGGACGATGTCATGGAGCGGCTGGAGATCAGCCGTGGCAATGCGCACACCAATCTGAAAGACCTCGTCGGCTGGAACCTCGTGCGCATCATCACCAAGAAGGGCGACCGCAAGGAGTACTTCGAGGCTGAGAAGGATGTCTGGAAGATCTTCATCACCATCTCCAAGGAGCGCAAGCGCCGCGAGATCGAGCCTGCCATCCACCTGCTGCGCGATTGCGCCGCCCGCACCAAGGACGAAGCCACAGGGCCGGGCAAGGATTTCCACCAGCAGATGCAGGACCTCGACGAATTCCTCAGCTTCGGCGTCAAAGTCGCCGACACCGTGATCTCCATGAAGCACGCCTCCGCGCTACAGTGGGCCATGCGCCTCCTCGGCTGATCTTTTCATACCCACATGTTTCACTAAATACTGAAATTTCAGAATAAAAAGACTTCCTTCAGCACAAACACAAACCACACACCCATATGAACGAAACCGTCATCAGCTACACCCTCTACCTCATCCTCGCCGTCAGCATGACGGTCTGGGTGGCGCGCACTCTCCATAAAAACGGCCGCATCTTCCTCGTCGATTGCTTCAACGGGAACACGGAACTCGCCGACAGCGTCA